>JANMUO010000118.1:0-4062 GCA_031391655.1 Betaproteobacteria bacterium | reverse complement strand
CTACGACACCTCGGACCGGTTGTACTTCGAGCCGCTCACGCTGGAGGACGTACTCGAGATCGTCGACAAGGAAAAGCCCTGGGGCGTGATCGTGCAGTACGGCGGGCAGACCCCGCTCAAGCTCGCGCGCGACCTCGCCGCGGCGGGGGTGCCGATCATCGGCACCAGCGCCGAAATGATCGACGTGGCGGAGGACCGCGAGCGCTTCCAGCAGCTGCTGCACAAGCTCAAGCTGCGCCAGCCGCCCAACCGCACCGCGCGCTCGGCGCCCGAAGCGGTGAAGCACGCCGAGGCGATCGGCTACCCGGTGGTGGTGCGGCCGAGCTACGTGCTGGGCGGGCGCGCCATGGAGATCGTGCACAACCAGGTCGACCTCGAGCGCTACATGAAGAGCGCGGTCAAGGTGTCCAACGATTCCCCGGTGCTGCTCGACCGGTACCTGTCGGACGCCATCGAAGTGGACGTGGACTGCATCTCGGACGGCACGGAGGTGCTGATCGGCGGCGTGATGGAGCACGTGGAGCAGGCGGGCGTGCACTCCGGGGATTCCGCCTGCTGCCTGCCGCCGCATTCGCTTTCCGCGGACCTGGTGCAGGAGCTGCACCGCCAGACCGAGTTGATGGCGCGCGCGCTGCAGGTGGTCGGGCTGATGAACGTGCAATTCGCCATCCAGAAAAGCGAGCAGGGCAGCACCGTCTACGTGCTCGAGGTCAATCCGCGCGCTTCGCGCACCGTGCCTTTCGTGTCCAAGGCCACCGGCCGGCAGCTCGCCAAGATCGCGGCGCTGTGCATGGCCGGCAAGTCGCTCGCGGCGCAGAAGGTGCACGGCGACATCACGCCGCCCTATTTCTCCGTCAAGGAAGCGGTGTTCCCGTTCGCCAAGTTCCCCGGCGTGGATACCATCCTCGGGCCGGAAATGAAGTCCACCGGCGAGGTGATGGGGGTCGGCGAGACATTCGGGGAAGCCTTCGTCAAGTCGCAGCTGGCGGCCGGCGTGAAGCTGCCCAAGTCCGGGCGCGCCTTCGTCAGCGTGCGCGACGGCGACAAGCAGGCGGCGGTCGGCGTGGCGCGCGACCTCGCGGCGCTCGGGTTTACCATTCTCGCCACGCGCGGCACGGCGGCGGTGCTCGCCGGGCAGGGCGTGGCGGTCACCCCGGTCAACAAGGTGGCCGAGGGGCGCCCGCACATCGTGGACATGATCAAGAACGGCGAAGTGAGCTTCATCGCCAACACCGTGGAAGACACGCGCACCGCGATTTCCGATTCGCGCGCCATCCGCGTCACGGCGCTGGCCGCGCGCGTGACCTACTACACGACGATCGCCGGGGCCAAGGCGGCCTGCGCCGGCATGCAGCACATGACCCAACTCGAGCCATACCGCCTGCAGGACCTGCATGCGAAACTCGGCCTTCCCACCACTACGCGCGGGGTAACCTCACACTAATGGCCAAAACTCCCATGACCTTGCGCGGCGCAGAGCTGCTGCGCGTGGAGCTGCACCGGCTGAAGTCCATCGAACGGCCGGCGAATTCCGCCCAGATCGCTGAAGCGAGGGCGCACGGCGACCTGTCGGAAAACGCCGAGTACGACGCGGCGCGCAACCAGCAGGGATTCATCGAGGGAAGGATTTCCGAACTGGAGGCGAAGCTGGGCAATGCCCAGATCATCGATCCCAAACTGCTCGACTCCGACGGGCGCTGCGTTTTCGGCGCCACCGTCGACTTGGAGGAGAAGGGCGGTAAGCCGATCACCTACCAGATCGTCGGCGAGGACGAAGCCGAAATCAAGGCCGGGAGGATTTCGATTTCCTCGCCGATCGCAAGGGCCTTGATCGGGAAGGAGGCCGGCGACGAGGTCGACGTTCAAACGCCTGGCGGGGTGAAGAAGTACGAGATTTTGGACGTGCGGTACGAGTAGGGCTCTTCGGTTCCTCGGGTTTCCTGCGGTAGACGATCAGCATCTTGCCGATGTGCTGGATCGCGTGCGCGCCGGTGCGCTCGCAGATGCTGGCCAGCGCCACCTCGCGCTCGTCGCGGTTGAGCGGCGCGGCGCGGATCTTGATGAGCTCGTGCGCGTCGATGGCGCGCTCGATTTCGGCGACCACCGCGTCGGTCAGCCCCTTTTCCCCCAGTTGCAGGATCGGGTTCAGGCCGTGCGCGCGCGCCTTGAGGGCCTTGCGCTCGGCGGCGGGGAGTTCGTTTTCCATGCGCGCAGGATCTTAGCGCAACAAATGAAAAGGCCCGGGATCGCTCCCGGGCCTGGGTCCGCAACTGGTGCGGCCTCGCTTAGAAACCGTATTTGACGCTGAGCGACAGGTTGCTGCCGCTGGAAACCGGGCCGGGGCTGTCCGACAGTTCGCCGTAGTCTTCATACTCCAGGCGCAGTCCGAGGTTCTTGTTGATGCTGTAGCCGGCGCCGACCGCGGCGTAGAAGTCCGAGTTCTTGCTCACGCCGGCGGCGTGCGGGCTGTTCCAGGCCTGGCCAAGCTTGACCAGAAGGGACCAGCGCTCGCCGAACGGGTGCGTGAAGGTACCCGCCACGTAGGTCGAATCGATCGAGCCGCCGCGGTATTCGCCGAGGTCGGTGTAGCCGGCCTCCATACCCCAGCGCGGCGCGAACTGGTAGCCGATGAAGGTCTTCCAGGAGCTTTCGTTGGAATCGGTGTCGGAGGCACCGGCGCCAGCGCCGATGTAGAACTGCGCGGACGCGGGGCCCGCGACAAGAGCGGCGAGGAATGCGGCTGCCGTGAGTAGTTTCTTCATGTACATCTCCAGGGGGTGGTGTTGACGGGCCGAAGTATGGAGAGCCCTATTTGCCCCGTATGTGCGTTGTCGCTCTTAGGAACCGGGGATAATCCGCGCATGGCTAAATCCAACAAGGCTTGGCTGCGCCGCCACGTCACGGACACCTACGTGCGACAGGCGCGGGAGGCCGGCTACCGCTCGCGGGCCGCCTACAAGCTGCTGGAGTTCATCGCCAAGGACAAGCTGCTGAAGGCCGGCATGCGCGTGCTCGACTTGGGCGCGGCGCCCGGCGGCTGGTCGCAGGTGGCCGCCGAGAAGGTGAAGCCCGGGGGAAAGGTGGTGGCGGTGGACCTGCTGGAGATCAAGCCGATCCACGGGGTGACGATTTTCATAGGGGATTTCCGCGAAGCGGACTTCGAAGCCGCCCTCGGCGGCAGGGCCGATGTGGTGCTCTCGGACATGATGCCCAACATCACCGGGGTGCCCCTGGTGGACCAGGCGCGCGCGACGGAGATTTCGCTGGCGGCAATCGAGCTGTGCAAAAAGTCGTTGAAGCCCGACGGCGCGTTCCTCGTGAAGGTGTTCCACGGCGAGGGCTTCGACGAGGTGCTGAAGGCGCTGCGGGAGGTGTTTCAAACAGTGGGAGTGCGCAAGCCCGCCGCCTCGCGCGGAGAGTCGCGCGAAAACTATTTGCTCGCCCGGGGGCTGAAAAGGAGTTGAACCTGGGGATTGCGCCGCAATCTATCCAATTCGGCGTAAACTGGGATTTGGCGGCGCCGCCCCCAAAAGGAGCAAGTCCTTGAACAACATGCTTAAAAACCTGGTCATCTGGCTGGTAATCGGCCTCGTGTTGATGACCGTGTTCAACCAGTTCAACACCCGCCAGTCGGCGCAGGCGCCCCTGGAGTACTCCCAGTTCCTGGACGAGGTGAAGGCGGGCCGCATCGCCAAGGTGACGATCGAGGGCCGGCAACTGAAGGCCACCACCACCGAAGGCAAGCGCGTGACCAGCTACTCCCCGGGCGACATCTGGCTGGTGTCGGACCTGCTCAAGTACAACGTCAAGGTGGAGGCGAAGCCGGAAGAAGAACCGTCCCTCCTCATGAACATCTTCGTGTCCTGGTTCCCGATGCTGCTGCTCATCGGCGTGTGGATCTTCTTCATGCGCCAGATGCAGGGGGGCGGGCGCGGCGGCGCGTTCTCGTTCGGCAAGTCGAAGGCGCGCATGCTCGACGAATCGACCAATACTGTCACGTTCGCGGACGTCGCGGGCTGCGAAGAGGCGAAAGAGGAAGTCTCCGAACTGGTGGACTTCCTG
>JANMUO010000114.1:0-22369 GCA_031391655.1 Betaproteobacteria bacterium | reverse complement strand
GGTTACGACGCGGTGACCCCGATCCAGCTGATCAACGCCTACGCCGCGCTGGCGAACGGGGGTCGCAACTCCGCAAAGGCCATCGCCAGCTTCACCTTGTCGCCGTAGTGGCGGTCGGCGATGGTGTCGACGATGGTCATCGGGCCGGGCATGGTGATCTTGAGCTTCTTCTTCGTGTGCGCCCGCGCGATCTTCGCCTCGAACTGGTGCACGCGGCCCTTGAGCTTCAGCGGCCCGACCACCACCGGCACCATCGCGTCATAGCGGTTGTTGCGGATCCCCATCTTCACCTTGTGCTCGAAGTCGATGCCCTCGACCGCCTCGAGGAAGCCGTGCACGAAGTGCTGGCGCGACTGTTCGCCGTCGGTGACGATGTCCAGGCCCGCGTCCTCCTGCTCCTTCAGCCACAGCAGCGTGGCGTCGCGCTTGGCCTTCGCGAGTTCCTCGCCAGTTGATTTCCAGGCGGGCCACAGCTTGTCGGTCTCGGCGAGCCAGGACGGCTTCGGCAGGCTGCCGGCGATGGTGGTTTCGAACATGGTTCCTCCCGCGGCTATGATAACCGCGCATGCGACGCGCCCAGCGCAAGTCCGAGCCTAGCGGCGGCGCGAGGGCATGCCGCCCGTTCGGTGCCGCGTCAGTTTCCGGCTAGGTAGGCGCGCGCGCTGCCGAGTTCGGGCCGCGGACTGGCGGCGCCGGCCATGCTGATGGCCCGGCCAAAGTACTCCTTGGCCTTCGCCTTGTTCCCCGACTGCGCGGCCGCCATGCCGGCGCCGTGGAGGGCGCGCAGTCGGTTTGGCTCGCGCAGCTGCGAGGCTTCGTATTCCCTGAGCGCCTCGGCCGGACGCTTGAGCTCGAGCAGCATGTCGCCCAGCAGCTCGCGCGCCGGGAGGACGCGGCCCGGCGTGACGATATGCTTTTCGCTCTTGTCCTCGATGTCGGCGGCCGAGCGCATCAGGCCCAGCGCTTCGTCGCCCTTGCCCTGCGCCAGCGCCGTCCACCCCGCTGCGGCGAGGCGCATGACCTCTACTTCGGTCGCCCAATACTCGTTCTTGGCCGCTTTCAGCGTGTCGCGCAGTCGCGCGATCTCCTCGACATCCTTCTGCGCCGACGCGGCGTCACCGCTGCGCGCGGCGCCGAGCGCCCGCGCGAAATGCGTCATCGCCTCAGGAAACGCGAACTTGCTCGGGGCGGGCTGGAGCTGCGCCGCCTCGCGCCAGGCACCGCGCTCGACCGGGTAACGGGCCTGCATCGCCGCGAGTGCGTAGGGGCCGACGAAGCGGACCGGATTGGGTCCGAGCACGGCTGCCGATTCCTCGATGGTCTTCAGAGCATCTCCATCGCGCGCCAACTGCAGGTAGGCGTAGACCATGTAGTCGCTTGCGTGCATCACTTCGTCAAGCTCCTTGCCGGCCCGCGCGACGGTTGCCGAGCGCTGGTTCGTCGCCGCCGAATCCGACCAGGCGCCGACGCGTGTGAAGATATGCGAAGGCATGTGCAACGCATGCGGCGCGGCGGGGGCGATCTGCGCATAGCGCCGGGCGGCCGGCAGCCCTTGCTGCGCGATCGGCGACGCGTCGTAGCTGTGGATCAGGTAGTGCGCGACCCCCGGATGATCGGGATGCCTGGCGAACTGTTTCTCGAGAATTCCGGCGGCCTTGAGGTAGGCCGAATAGGATTTGTCGGACAGGGTCTGCGTTGCAGAAAGATACAAAGCGTAGAAGATCTGGGCCTCGTCATCGCCGGGATACTTCGCGGCGAGCGACTCGAAGGCGGTGGCGCGCGACAGCTGACGGGCACGCTCAGTCCGGTTGGCGAAGTCCTCGTAGTACGCGGCGACCGCTTCGAGGTAGTCGCGCTCGCGCTGCGTCTTGGCGCCCATGCTGCGGCCCTTCTCGATCGCAGCTTGCGCCCGCGGCGCGTCCTTGGGTGAAGCGCCCTGGCCTGCAAGCGGGTTGGACATCAGGATCGACGCGAATCCCCAGGCCGCAATCGCGCAGGACGGGTCCTCCTGGGCCACTTCCTCGAAGGCGGCGGTGGCCGCGGGGTACCAGAACGAGTGCAGCATCGCGACGCCGCGCAGGAGCTTTTCCTGCACTGCCGGGCTGCAGGAATTCTGGAACTCCACCTTGCCGAGTTGCTCGGGCGCCTTGTCCGGCGTATGGCTCCACGTGGCCGTTGCCGGCGCGAGTGCGAGGGCGATCGAAGCCGCCGCACGAATAATGAGTTGCTTCATTTTTTCTGTCCCCAGGTGATGCAAGGATTGTCCTCGCTGAACCGGGCGATCCTACGCCGATGTCGCGTTCAGCGCACGCTGAACGGCGCCGAATACGGCTGGCCGTAGGCGATGCCGCCGATCACCGTATTGGTCGGCTTGAGGAACACCTTGCCCGCGCGCTTGTTGTTGCGCGTGTCCACGAATTCCACCGGGCCGTTCACCACGTCGAGCACCGTCACGTCGCCCGGCGCGCCGACCTGCAGGGTGCCAAGCTTGGGCAAGCGGTTGATGATCCTCCCTGGCGTGGCAGTGGCCATCGTCACCACCTGCTCCAGCGACAGGCCGAGCGCCATGAACTTGCCCATCACGTTGGTGAGGTAGGGCAGGCCAGGCGAATTGGCGGAGTACACATGGATGTCCGAGGAGAGCGTATCGGGCAGCACGCCCTCGGCCGCCGCGACCTCCGCGACGGTGAAGTCGAAGCTGCCCCCGCCGTGCCCGATGTCGAACATCACGCCGCGCTTCTTCGCCGCGAGCGCCGCGGGCAGGAGCTTGCCGCCCTGCGCGATGTTGGTGAACTGGCCCGCGTTGTTCGGCGCGCCGGAAAAGCAGTGCGTGAGGATGTCCCCGGGGCGCAGCAGGTCCAGGATCTGCGACATCAGGTCGACCGTCTCCACGCCGCCGATGTGGCACATCACCTTGCCGCCGGTGCCGGCGATCTCGCAGGCGCGGATGGAGCGCTTGAGGGGCTCCAGCCCGTGGCTCGCGATCACGTTCTGCGACATGCGCACCTTGATGCCGATGGCGATGTCGGCGTTCTCCGCCAGCGCCTTGGCCGCCACGTCCGTCTGCGCGAAGTCGATGTTGAACAGTTCCCCGACCGGGAAGGCGGAAAGCCCGATGTTGGCGATGTGCACGAACGCGTAGAGGCGCGTGCGCGACTGCGCCGCCATGGCGCGCCGCACGAGGGCAAAGGCGCTCGCGCCCGCGTCGCCCGCCGATACCGCGGTCGTGGTGCCCTGGAACGGGATCAGCTCGTCGGGCGGGATGCCGATGCCGGTGGTGTAGACGTGCGACTGCAGGTCGATCAGGCCGGGAACCACCACGCGACCGGAGGCATTCATGACGCGGTTGGCGCGCGCGGCCGGGATATCGGCCTCGACCGCCTCGACGATGCCGAAGCGGATGCCGATATCGCGCCTGGCGCGCAGCTTCTGGCTCGGGTCGAGCACCTCGCCGCCCTTGATCACGAGGTCGAACTTGTCGTTCGGGCCCATCGCCGCCTGTACGCTGGCGGCAAGTCCCGACATGGCGAGCGCGGAAGCGCCGGCGAGAAAGTCCCTTCTGGCTTGTCTTTTCATCGATCCCTCCCTATTCCTGCAGACTGAGGCGCGCCGGGAGCAGCGTCAAGACGCAGCGCAATACGGGAAAGCTGACGCCTTCGGTCAGCTTGGTGGGCGGGGTTCCCGCATCGGGGCGAGCCAGGCGATGGCGGCAAGCTGCAGCACGCCGAGGAGGAGGAGGGCCGCGGCGTAGCCCTCCGCCGCGTAGCGGCCGTCCACCACCGGGTAGAGGCGCAGAATCGCCCCGATTCCCCATTGGAAGGCGAAGGACACCCCGAACATCAGCACGTTCGAGGCCGTGTTCACGCGCCCGGTCATCTCCGGCGGAAACAGCGGCGTGAACAGCGCATAGGCCAGGGACGCCGAGATGGCGGTGAAGCCGTACACCGTGAGGATCACGCCGAGGCCCGTGGTCACGCCGGCCGCGAGCAGCGCGAACATGGCGAGCGACACTGCGAGCCCGAGCTTGTACACCGTCATGCGCGAGACGCCGGCGCGCGCCAGGGCGTCGCTCGACACGCCGAAGAACACCGAGCCGATGGTGTAGGCCACTGCCGTGACGAGGAGCAGCTGCGCCACCGCGCTGCGCCCGAGGTCGGCCATGTCGTAGAGCCAAGGCGCGAGCCACAACCCCTGCAGGGCCTGGTAGCCCGCGTGGCACACGACCAGCGGCGTGGCGATGCGCCAGAACGGCACCGAGGCGAAGATGGTGCCAAAGGCCGCAATCTGCCGGCGCAGCGTCTGGCCCTGGCCCGGCAGGGGCTTTTCCGGTACCAGGAAAAAGATCAGGGCCGCGGCGAACACCGATGCGCCGGCGAGGCCGTAGAAGAGCGTGCGCCAGCCGAACGGACCAAGCAGGGCCTCCACCGGCGCAGTGGCCGACAGGGCGCCCAGGCCGCCGATGCCGAGGTACAGGCCGTTCAGCGTCGCCATGCGCGAGAGCGGAAACCAGAGCGAGAATGCCTTGATGGCGCCCATCAGGCCGCCCGACACGCCCAGGCCGATCAGCGCGCGGCCGACCGACAGCGTCACGAGGTCCTGCGCCAGCCCGAACACCAGTGCGCCCGTCGCCGCGACGCACATCAGCGCGGCCACCACGCGCCGCGGCCCGTAGCGGTCGAGCAAAACGCCGAGCGGCAACTGGAACGCGGCGAAAGCGAGCAGGTACATCCCCGTGAGGAAGCCCAGGGCTTCCGGCGACAGCGAGAAGTCGCGCGCGAGGTCCCTGGAGATGACCGCGTTGACGTTGCGGAAGAAGAACGAGAGGAAGTAGCCGGCGGCAAATGGACAGAACACCACCAGCATCAGCTTCGGATTCACCGCGGGATTGTAGCCGCCCAAATCGGCTAAGCTTGGGCGCATGGCCGTGAAACGCCTCATCGTCGGCATCACCGGGGCCACCGGTTCGGCTTACGGCATCGGCCTGCTCGAAGAGCTGCGCGCGCTGAAGGGCTGGGAGGCGCACCTCGTGCTCACCGATGCGGGAGTGCTGAACGCCCACCAGGAGCTCGGCCTGAAGAGGAAGGACATCGAGCGCCTCGCCGCGCAGGCCTACCACCCGAAGGACATCGGCGCGGCGATCGCCAGCGGCTCCTTTCTCACCGAGGGCATGGTGATCGCGCCCTGCTCGATGAAGACGCTCGCCGCGGTGGCGCATGCGCATGCCGACGACCTGGTGTCGCGCGCCGCGGACGTGGTGCTTAAGGAGCGCCGGCGCCTGGTGCTGCTGCCGCGCGAGGCGCCGCTCAACCTCGCGCACCTCAGGAACATG
Organism: Betaproteobacteria bacterium; assembly: GCA_031391655.1. GTDB lineage: Bacteria > Pseudomonadota > Gammaproteobacteria > Burkholderiales > SG8-39 > JAABQT01. The sequence continues at coordinate 17,040 of JANMUO010000114.1, read as the reverse complement.
GTGCAGGTGAGCGAGATGGGCGGCGTGATCTTCCCGCCGGTGCCCGCGTTCTACGCGAAACCGAAAACCATCCAGGACCTCGTGGAGCACACGGTGCGCCGCGTGCTGGATCTGTTCGGCATCCATTCCCCGAAACTCGCCCGCTGGAAAGGCATCGATGGCTGACCTGTCCGTGTTCTCGGAGTCCTACGCCGAGGCCCGCGGCAAGTTCGTCGACGCGGCGCGCGGCGCGGGCGCCGCGGTTCACGAATACCGTCATCCGACTTTGAAGGGCCCCGACGGCGAACCGCTGTGCCTCGATGTGGCGGTGGCAGGGCTGGAGGACGCCGAACGCGTGCTGGTGGCAGGCAGCGGCACGCACGGTATCGAGGGCTACTCGGGCTCGGCGGCGCAGACAGCCTGGCTCCTCGATGGCGGCGCAAAGCGCCTGCCCGGGCGCACGGCGATGGTGTTCTTCCACGCCCACAACCCCTGGGGCTTCGCGCACAAGGCGCGCGGTACCGAGGAGAACGTGGACCTGAACCGCAATTTCGTCGACCACGCGAAGCCCTATCCCGCGAACCCCGGCTACCTCGACGTGCACCCGATCGTTACGCCCGAGGAATGGAACGATGCCAGCATCGCGGGCATCTTCCGCGGGCTGGAGGCCTACCGGCAGAAGGTGGGCGAGAAGGCCTATTCCACCGCCTTCAACGGCGGGCAGTATTCGCATGACGACGGCATCTACTTCGGTGGCCAGCGCGTGCAGTGGGCCAATACCGCATTCCGCACCGCGGTGGCGAAGCACGTGGCGCATGCAAAGCACGCCGCGATCATCGACTTCCACACCGGCATCGGCCCGAGGCTGGAGCACATCTACCTGTGCTTCCACCCCGAGGGCTCGGCGGGCCGCGCGCGCGCGACTGGTGGGGCGAGCGCGCGGTGAACCTCGCCGGGGTGACGCACAAGGCGCTCGCCGACTACCAGGGCGTACTGATCGACGCGTTCGCCGCGGCGCTGCCCGGGACCGAGGTCACCTCGATCGTGGTGGAGTTCGGCACGCTCAAGCGCGAGGAAGTGCAGCGCGCCAACATGGGCGGGCGCTGGCTGCGTTACCACGGCGGGAAGAACCCGGCACTCGCGCGCAAGGTGCACGGCGAGTTCTGCGAAGCCTTCTACCCCTCGGACCGGCGCTGGCGCCATGCCGCGCTCGAGCAGTCCAGGGAGATCCTCGACCGCGGGATCGCCGGGATCGGGCGCTAGAGGTCCTTCAGGTAACGCGCGCGCATCGCGGCGTCGCTCTCGGCTTCGCCGGAGCCGATCTGGTCCTTCAGCATCTCGCCCATCGAGGGGAGCACGCTGCGCTCCTGCTTTGAGCCCGGGTCCCAGAGCTTCGAGCGCATCAGCGCCTTGGCGCAGTGCAGGTAGGCCTCCTGCACCGTGACAGCGATGACCAGCGGCGGGCGGCGGCGCTCGTTGGTGCACAGGTCGAGCAGGGCATCGTCCGTGCGCAAGGCGACGGTACCGTTGACGCGCAGCGTCTCATCCACCCCCGGAACCATGAAGAACAGCCCGACGCCGGGCCGCTCGATCAGGTTCTGCAGCGAGTCCAGCCGGTTGTTGCCGGGCGAGTCGGGGATGAGGAGCGTGCGCTCGTCCGGCGCCTTCACGAAGCCCGGGTCGCCGCCGCGCGGCGAGGCATCGACGCGGCCGTTCGCATCGGTGCTGGCAATCACGAGAAAGGGCGAGAGCGCGACGAAGCGCCGGCAGTGGACGTCCAGCCGGTCGAGCTGCTTGCGCAGCGAGCGCTCCGAGGCGTCGCGGTAGAGTGCGCGGAGCGCTTCGCGGCTTGCGATGGTGGCCATGGTCAGTCTTTCGTCTGCATGTCGGGAATGAGGCGCTTGCCCAAGCTTATCCTTTCCTCCTGCGCGTAGCCGAGGGCGCGATCGCTACTTGAGCTCGATCTCCACGAATCGGTACTCAAAAGCGTTGGCGTTGATCACGTTGTGCGCCACGCCCTTGGGGCGCGCGTAGGACACGCCGGCCTGCAGAGGCACGTCGCGCGTGCCCTGGTCGTCGACGATGCGCAAGGTGCCGGTGAGGAGCGGGACGATCACGTAGTCGTGCGCGTGCACGTGGTGGCCCGTTTCCGCGCCGGGCGCGAAGCGCCATTCGGTGACGATGACGCGCTCGTTCTCGACCTGCGGGTGGGCGGTGGCTTTCATGCGAACTCCTTGGAACGTCAGACGCCATCAATGATACGTATTTCCCTTTCGGCACCGTCACCCAGGGCAGCCAATGCCGCCTGGTAGGCAGGACTGTCATGCGCGGCGATTGCGTGCGCGACGCTTTCGAACTCGAGCAGCACTGTGCGCTGCTTCAGGCCGAGCTCGTAAACCTTTGCTGGTTCGCCCCGTGCCAGGAAGCGCCCTCCGTTACCAGTGAGCGCAGGGCCGGCGAGCTTCGCGTACGCGGCAAGCTTGTTGGGGTCTTTTATCGCGCGGTACGCACTGATCCAATAGGCTTTTGGCATGGAGTCCTCTCTTAACGTTATGAGCGCTCGCGGATGACATAACGCGAGTGCGAGCCCAGGAGCTGGCAGGCCTGCGCGATCATGTTCCCGACGATCTGCGCGGCAGGCGGTGCGTCTTGGATTATTCCGGACACCTCTCCCATCAATACGCCGGAGTTATCGGCGTCGCCTGCATTGAAGGCAGCCCAGAAGCGTTCAAACTCGACATCGATTGCCTGCTCCATCTCGCGCTCGCGTCCATGCCACGTGGCAACGAAGCTGTTCTTCAGAACGCGAACGACGAATTCCGAATTTGGCCAGTAGCGCTTCCGGGCGATATCCACCGTGGTCGATTTCATCGTAGAGTCGCCGTCGGCACGGATGATCGCCTCGCGGAATGTCCGCGGGGCTTCCGACTCCAGGCTCGCCATGAAGCGCGTTCCGACAAGAACGCCGTCTGCACCAAGCAGGAGCGCCGCAGCAAGACCGCGGCCGTCTCCAACGCCGCCTGCCGCGACCAGAACGGTATCGGGGGAGCGTTTCGCGAGATAGTCGGCGGCTTCGGGAACAAGCGTGAACACGCCTCGGTAGCCGCTGTGACCTCCGGCCTCGCATCCTTCGGCGACGATGATGTCGGCGCCCGCATCGACGGCTTCGCGCAGGTACTTCATTCCCTGCACCTGGCAGATCAGCGGCACTCCTCGCGCCTTGATGCGCGACGCGTGTGGTTCGACCGCCCCGAAGGAGAGCATCAGAGCCGCCGGCTGCTTGGCCAGAACCTGATCGAGCAGCTTCGGATCCCTCGCCATCGACCAGGTGATGAACCCGCAGCCGACCCGTGCATCTCCCGCCGCCGCGAACTGCTGCTCGAGCCAAGCGGCATCGCCATAGCCGCCGCCGATCATGCCGAGCCCACCTGCATTCGACACGGCGGCGGCAAGTTTCCCGCCCGCGATAACGTTCATGGGCGCCAGAAGAATTGGATGCTCGATCCCGAGCTTCTCCGTGAGCCTCGACTTCAAACGCATTGTGCTTCCCTCCTGAGCTTGCACCATGCGTATATGAAAGCATCTATTGGAAGATGCCGCCATACTCTTGCCAAGAGATTGCACCCCCGGAGCTCCCATGATCGCCATCATCTTCGAAGCCATCCCCAACGAAGGCAAGAAAGACGCCTACCTCGACGCCGCCGCCCGCCTGCGGCCGCTGCTGGAGAAGATGGACGGCTTCATCTCCGTCGAGCGCTTCGAGAGCCTCACGCAGCCGGGCAAGATCCTGTCGCTGTCGATGTGGCGCGACGAGGAGGCGGTGCGCCAATGGCGCAACGTGGAGGAGCACCGCCGCATCCAGGAGGCGGGACGCAAGGCGATCTTCAAGGACTACCGCCTGCGCGTGGCGCAGGTGCTGCGCGACTACGGAATGAACGAGCGCGCGCAGGCGCCCGAGGATTCGCGCGCAGCGCACGCCTGAGGCGGTAGACTGCAGTCAGTTTCATGAAACAAGACGCAGGGTGGGATTTCGACGTGGCGGTGGTGGGCGGGGGCCCGGGCGGCTCGAGCGCCGCCACCGCGCTCGCGCGGCGCGGGAGGAAGGTCATCCTGCTCGAGCGCGAGCGCTTCCCCCGCTTTCACATCGGCGAGTCGCAGCTCCCCTGGAGCAACGAGGTGTTCCGCGAACTCGGGGTGGAGGAGGCGATCGCCGGCGCCGGCTTCGTGAGGAAGTGGGGCGCGAGCTTCTGCCCGCCCGACAGCGTGACGGAGCAGTACGCGGATTTCTCGGCCGCGGTGGAAACGCCGACGCCGCAGTCCTTCCAGGTGCTGCGGGAAAAGTTCGACGAGGTGCTGCTGCGCCATTCGCAGCGCAGTGGGGTGAAGGTGCTCGAAGGGCACCGCCTGCTGGACGCGGCCTTCGACAAGGACGGCGTCGCGCTGCGCTACGCGGATGAACAAGGCGCGGAGCGCGCTGCACGCGTCGGCGCCGTCGTCGACGCATCGGGCCGCACGGGCGTGATCGCCAAGCACTTCGGCCGGCACGAGTACGACCCGCTCCTGCGCAACATCGCGGTGCACGCGCAGTTCAACAACGTGCCGCGCGCCGAAGGCCGCCGCGCGGGCGACATCCGCATGTTCACCCGTCCCGACATGGGCTGGCTCTGGTTCATCCCGCTGTCGGACACGGCGATGAGCGTGGGGGCGGTGATCCCGAAGGCGGTGCACCAGCGCGAGCAGAAGGCGACCGCCGAGGAAAGCCTCGCCCATTACCTCTCCTGCACGCCGCTCGCCGCGGCGCTCATGGAACGGGCACGTCAGGTCACCCAGGCGCGCGTCGACGTGGACTATTCCTACCTCGCGACGCAGATGGCCGGGGACCGCTGGGTGGCGGTGGGCGATGCCGCCGCGTTCCTCGACCCCATTTTCTCCACTGGCGTGCTGCTCGCCATGCAGGGCGGCGTGGAAGCCGCCGGGGTGATCGACAAAGGCCTGCGCACCGGCGACCTGTCGGCGCGCTCGTTCGAAGGCTACGAACGCACCGTGCGCAGGCGCTACCACCATTTCCGGCGCTTCGCGGTCGGGTTCTACGACCCGGCGTTCCGCGAAGTCTGGTTCGCGCCCAACAAGACGGCGCTGGGCATCTACGGGGCGATCGTGTCGATCCTCGCCGGGAACTGGCGGCCGTCGCTGCTCACCCGCGCCAAGGTCGCGGTGTTCATGGGGCTCGTCGCGCTGCGGCGGCTGTCGCTCAGTGGGAGGCGAGGAACTCCCGCATCGCCTGGGTGAACGCCGCCGGATTCTCCAGGTTGGCGAGGTGCGCGGCGCCCGGGATCATGACCAGCTTCGACCCCGGCGCGTTGTCGTGGATCGCCTCGGACATCGCGGGCGGCGTGCCCGGGTCCTTGTCGCCGCAGAGCACGAGGATCGGCGCCTTGATTTCCTTCAGCCGCGCGGTGAGGTTGATCTTGGGGATGGCGTGGCAGCAGCCCACGTAGCCCGCGACCGGCGTGGAGGCGATCAGCCTGGCGATGCCCGCGACCGGTTCTGGATGCGACTGGCGGAAAGATTCCGTGAACCAGCGCTCCAGGGTCGGCTGCACCAGCGGCGCCATGCCCTTTTCCTCGGCGATCTTGATGCGCTCCTGCCAAAGCGGCCAGACCTGCGGCGGAAAACCGCTCGAGGTGTCGGCGAGCGTGAGCGACCTGAACACGCCCGGATACTTGAGCGCGAAGGTCTGCCCGATCATCCCGCCCATCGACAGGCCGCAGTAGTGCGGGTTCTTCACGCCGAGCGCCGCGAGCAGCGCCTTCAGGTCGTCGGCGAGCATGTCGAGCGAGTACTCGCCTTTAGGCGCTTCGCTTGCGCCGTGGCCGCGCGTGTCGTAGGCAAGGATGCGGTAGCTGGCCTTCAGCGCTTCGATCTGCGGATCCCACATGCGCACGCTGCAGGCGAGCGAATGGGACAGCACCAGCCAGGGCGCGCCCTCCTGGCCATGGATCTCGTAGTTGGTTTCGATGCCGTTAGTCTTCGTTCTCATGCTCTCCCCACGATGAGTGGAATCAGGATCTCGTCGGCGCTGTTGCCGCCGTGGTGCCCGACGTGGCGGTGGCGCGGCTCGCCCGTCGTCCAGTCCTTGACCGTGGCGCGGCCATTCATCACTAGGGCCACGTCGCCGATGCGCTCGGCGAAGCGCGGATGCGCGTCGCCGCCGCCGAACCAGCCTTCCTCGGCCAGCTCCATGCTCGGGCGCACCTGCCCGCGCTCGCCCAGCCAGTCGGCGGCGCGCTGCTGGAACTCGCGCACGCGGCCCTCCTGCACGTGGCAGAAGGCCATGCGGCTCTCGCCGCACAGGGGATAGCGCAGTAAGCCGGAGAGGCCGGGCGCGTCGGCGAACTCGAGCGCGTCCGCGCCCGTGCTGTCCACGAAGCCGTGGTCTGCGGTGGCGACCACAACGGTGTCGGTCCCGGCAAGTTGTTCCATCAGCGTGCCGAAAGCGGCATCGACCGTCCTGAAGTGCGCGTGCGCTTCGGCGCTGCCATTGCCATAGCGGTGCGACAGCGTGTCGAACTCCGGCCAGTAGGCGTAAACGAACTTCGCATCGGGCCCGGATTTCACCGCGGCCACGGTTTGCGCGACCAGGCCGTCGAGCTTGTCGTAGGCCAGGCGTTCCGCCCGCCCGCAGTGATGCACGTTGTAGGTGGAGTCGATGATCGGGCGGTAGGACACCACGATGCCGCGTCGCGCAATCCCGTCGAACAGCGGGCCGGCGCGGTACAGGCGCGAAGGCGCGACGCCGAGCGGCGCGCGGTCGCCGCGGCGCTGGCAGGGAAGCGGCGTGCCGACGCAGCCGGCCTCGCCGAACAGCGTGAACCAGCCGGTGAGCCCGTGCTCGAGCGGCGTCCAGCCGGTGTAGGAGGTGGTGATGGCGCAGGCGGTGGTGGAGGGAAACACCGAAGTGATCGCGCCGCGCCTGCGCGCGAGCAGTGCGCCGCCGGCGCCTTCGCGCTGCAGGTAGTTGTCGCCCAGGCCGTCGACGATCAGCAGCAGGATGTTCTGCGCTTCGACCAGCTCGGCAGGCAGGAGCGAGGTGAGGGGCGCATGGCGCGGCGCGCCGCCGCTGGCCTCGATGATCGAGGCCATCAGGTTGGCGAAACCTCCGCCCGCGTAGTCCGGCCGCACCGTGCGCGACATGCGCCGGATTCTAGCGGCTCAGTGCAGCTGGATGGAGTTGGTGAGCAGCGCTTCGTAGCGGCAGAGGAATTCGTCCACTTCCTCATCGCCGGTGTCCTGCTGGCACAACCGCACCATGCTCTGGCGCAGGCGCGCCGCCACCAGGCCCTCGAGGAAGCCGCTGCGCCGCGCGAGCTTGTCCACCAGCTCGATGCCGGCACCGGCGCCGAACTCGGCCACGCAGTAGCTGTCGCTGTCGTAGAGGATCTGCACGCTCATATCCTGCTCGACTAACGCCCGGAGGAATGTAAAGTTGACCCCGCTGCGTGATAAACTTCTCGTCCGTTTCGTGCGAGGTTTCCCATGCGGCTCGAAGTCCACGTCCACGCCGACATCCCTATTCTCGAAGGGGTTTCCCGCAAGCAGATCGAGCAGGCCTTCGCGCCCTGGCTGGAGTACCTGGACGCCGATGCGCTGGCCGACGTGAAGAGCCTGGAGGCCGACGAGCCGGGTATCCGCTTCGACGAGAAGGAACTGCTGCTGCTGCTGTGCTGGACCGGCGAGATCGGCCGCAGCTTCCACGCCGCGCTGGAGTCCTCGCTCGACAACCTCGGGCCCTATTGCTACGAGGCGGTCGAAGTGGACCTCACCGTGTACCACGAGAACGGCGAGCAGGAGTCCAAGCTCCTGTTCGTCGGGCCGACCGCGCAGGCGATCCACGAGGCGCAGCGCCGCTGCATGATCGAGGACGTCGCGGCGCTGCTCGAGCGGCAGTTCGACAAGGAAAAATCCGCCGAGGTGGCGGCGCTCGTCAACCAGCTGTTCGACCGCGACTGGAAGGAAAAGGCCGCGGCCGGCGCCGGCAGCGCGGAGAAGAAGCAGCCCGAGCGCGCGTTCGAGTACGCCACGCGCCCGGGGCGCAAGAACCTGCATTGATCTAGGTGGCGGGGCCCGCCTCAAGCAGGACACGCAGTGTCCGGTCCTAAATACCCGGGGTTCGACACGCTGGCGCTGCACGCCGGGCAGTCGCCTGACCCGGCCACCGGCAGCCGCGCGGTACCGGTCTACCAGACCACGTCCTTCGTCTTTCGCGACAGCGAGCACGCCGCGTCGCTCTTCAACATGGAGCGCGCGGGACACGTCTACTCGCGCATCTCCAATCCGACTGTGGCAGTGCTCGAAGAGCGCATCGCCGCGCTCGAGGGTGGCGTCGGGGCGATCGCTACCGCCTCGGGCCAGGCGGCGCTGCACCTCGCCGTGGCCACGCTGATGGACGCGGGCAGCCACATCGTCGCCTCGAATTCCCTTTACGGCGGCTCGCACAACCTGCTCGGCTACACCATGAAGCGCTTCGGCATCGAGACGACGTTCGTCGCGCCGGGCACGCCTGAGAATTTCGCGCGGGCGATCCGGCCGAACACGCGGCTGCTCTTCGGGGAGACGCTGGGCAACCCGGGCCTCGACGTGCTCGACATTCCGGCCGTGTCGAAGGTGGCGCACGACGCGGGGCTCCCGCTGCTGGTGGACGCCACCTTCACCACGCCCTACCTGATGAAGCCTTTCGAGCACGGTGCGGACCTCCTGTACCACTCGGCGACCAAGTTCCTCGGCGGGCACGGCGTGGCGATTGGCGGCGTGCTGGTGGACTCGGGGCGCTTCGACTGGGAAAAGAGCGGCAAGTTTGCGCAGCTCACCGCGCCTTACGCCGGCTTCCACAACATGGATTTCGAGGAGGAGTCGGGTACGCGCGCGTTCCTCCTGCGTGCGCGGCGCGAGGGGCTACGCGATTTCGGCGCCTGCATGGCGCCGATGACCGCCTTCCAGCTCCTGCAGGGCGTCGAGACGCTGCACCTCAGGATGCCGCGCCATGTGGAGAGCACGCGCAAGGTGGTGCAATTCCTGTCGTCAAATCCAGCGGTGGAGAGAGTCGTCTACCCGGAACTGCCGGGCCACCCTGACCACGCGCTGGCGAAGAAGCTCCTGCCGAAGGGCTGCGGTGCCGTGTTCACGTTCGACATCAAGGGCGGGCGCGCGTCAGGCAAGCGTTTCATCGAATCGCTGCGCATTTTCTCCCACCTCGCCAACGTCGGCGACGCCAAGTCGCTGGTGATCCACCCGGCGAGCACCACGCACTACCGCATGCCGGACGAAGACCTGAAGAAGGCCGGCATCGGTCCCGGTACCGTGCGCCTGTCCATCGGGCTGGAGGACGCCGAGGACCTGGTCGAGGATCTTGGGCGCGCGCTGAAAGCGGCGCAAAAGTGAATCTCGCCATCGACGGCCACCAGGCCTTCGCCTACACGGCAGCGCACGCGCTCGAGCCGGCCAAGCCCACCATCGTGTTCGTGCACGGCGCGGGGCTCGACCATTCCCTGTTCGGCCTGCAGAGCCGCTACTTCGGCTATCACGGCTACAACGTCCTCGCGCTGGACCTGCCGGGGCACGGCCGCTCGGCGGGCGCGCCGCTCGGCTCGATCGGCGACATGGCGGACTGGGTGTTCCGCGCGCTGGATGCGCACAAGATCCAGGAAGCATCCCTGGTCGGCCATTCGATGGGCTCTCTGGTGGCGCTCGAATGCGCAGCGCGCCAGCCGGCGCGCGTCGAGCGCATCGCGCTGCTCGGCACCGCCTACCCCATGAAGGTCGGCGAGGCGTTCCTCACCGCAGCAAAAGAGAATCGTCAGGACGCCTACGACATGGAAACCATCTGGGCCCACGCGCCCTTGGTGCCGCTGGGCGGCAACCCGAATCCCGGCATGTGGATGTACGGCGACACGCTGGCGCGCCTCGCGCGCCTGGCGCCCGGCGTGCTGTACAACGACCTGAGGGCCTGCAACGATTACGCGGGGGGCGCGGAGGCGGCGGCGAAAGTGAAATGCCCGGTGCTGTTCATCCTCGGCAACCGCGACCAGATGACCTCGCTCAAGGCGGGCCTGGGTTTCGCACAGCTGCTCCCTGCGGCGAAGGTGGTGCAGCTGCCGCCTTCCGGGCACTCGATGATGGCCGAGTCGCCTGACGCCACGCTCGATGCGCTGATTCAGTTCCTGCGCGCCTAGGCGACCCATCGGGCGCGGTACACCGCGGCGGCGATCAGCCCGCCGAACAGCACCATGCCACCGGCGACCACCGCAAAGATCGCGGCGAGTGGGCCGGCGAGCGCTACCACCGTCGCACCGCCCGCCACCACCAGCACCAGGCGCACCGTCCCGGCGAGCACTGGAAGCAGCATGCGGCCTGCGCCCTGCGAGGAGAAGTACAGCGCCATGCCCGCGCCGAACAGCGCGTAAAACGGCGCAACGATGCGCAGGTACAGGCTGCCCGTTTCCAGCACCGCGGGGTCGTCGCTGAAGATGTGGATCCAGGCGGCGGGATAGACCGCGACGAACATGCCGATGGCCAGCGAAATGCCGATCGCGATCGCGGTACCAGCCCAGGCGATGCGCTTGGCGCGCGTCCCCTGCCCGGCGCCGATGTTGGTGCCGACCAGCACCACCAGCGCCTGGCCGATGGCGAACACCAGCGGCACCTGCAGGAGTTCCAGGCGCACGCCGACGCCGTAGCCGGCGAGTGCCGCGGTGCCGAAGCTGCCGACGAAGCCCGTCAGGATCACCGCCGTGAGCACGGTTTGCAGCGCACCGAGCGAGGAGAGCGCGCCGACGCGCAGAATGTCGCGGAAATGCCGTGCCTCGAACTCCCAGTCCGCGCGTTGCGGGCGCAGCGCGCTGCGCCAGACGGCCACGCCCATGATCAAGCTGGCGACGAAGAAGGCGAAGACATAGGCGAGCGCCGCCCCGGTGATGCCCAGCCGCGGGAACGGCTCCCAGCCGAGCGTCAGCGCGCCGGAGAGCGGGATCTGCACCGTTGCCGCGGCCGCGAGGGCGATGGCCGGGGTGAGCGTGTTGCCGCTGCCGCGCAGCACGCTCGCCAGCGTGTTGGCGAGCCACACGAACACCGCGCCGGCGAACAGCACGTGCGAATAGGCGAGCGCCTGGGCGAGCGCTTCGCCCTTGCCGCCGAGCAGGGCGTAGAGCACTTCGCCGAGCGCGAGCAGCAGCAGGGTAAACAGCAGGCCCGCGGCGAGCGCGATCACCAGCCCGTGGGTCACCAGTTGCCGGGCGGCCGCCTCGTTGCCCGCGCCGAGCGCGCGCGCCAGCGCCGAGGACACGCCGCCGCCCATGGCGCCGGCGGAGGTCATCTGCAGCAGCATCACCAGCGGGAACACCAGCGCGAGGCCGGCCAGCGCCTCGGTGCCCAGGCGCCCGACGTAGTGCGTGTCGGCAATCGACACTGCGGTCTGGAACAAGGCGAGCAGCACGCCGGGGGCGGCGAGCTGCGCGATGGTGGGAAGGATCGGCGCCTCCAGCAGCCGCTGGGCGCGCGTCGTGCTCATCGTCGCAGGGTAGCGGAGATTCCCCAGCCGAGCAGCACGCCCAGCGAATTGGCCGCCATGTCGGCGAACTCGAACGTGCGGTAGCCGGTGGCGCCTTGCGCGAACTCGAGGGCGATGCCCATGGCGACCCACAGCGCGGCAAAGCCCAGGCGGGCCTGCCACCTCCGGTACAACAGGCAGAACCAGAGCGAGAGCACGCCGTAGGACAGCAGGTGGCCGAGCTTGTCGCCCTGGTCGAGGTCGAGCTCCGGCGGATTCGGGGTCAGCGACAGGAACACGATCGCGGCGGCGTACAGCCAGCCGCCGGCAACGAGCGCTGGTCGCATCAGAACAGTTTCATCTGCCCGGCGGGCGAGGGCGGCACGAACTTCGTGCAGTCCAGCTCGATCCTGCGCCGGCCTCCGTCGCCATGGCCGTTCAGGCCAAAGCGCCGGCAAGCCATTGCAAAGCGCTTGGAGATCAGTTCGGCGAAGTTGCCCGTGCCGCGCATCCTTTCGCCGAAGCGCGGATCATTGTCCTTGCCTCCCCGCATCTGGCGCACGATGCTGATGACGTGGTCGGCGCGCTGCGGGTAGTGCGTGGCGAGCCATTCCTTGAAGATGTCCTTCAGCTCGTTGGGCAAACGCAGGATGACGTAGGCGGCTTCCTGAGCGCCGGCCTTCGCCGCTTCTTCCAGCACGAGTTCGAGCGTCCTGTCGTTCAGTGCGGGGATCAGCGCCGCCACCAACACGCCGCAGGGGATCCCCGCCTGCGACAAGGCCTTCAGGACATCGAGCCTGCGCTGCGGGCTTGCCGCGCGCGGCTCCAGGCGCCTGGCGAGCACGCGGTCGAGGCTGCCGATGGACACGTACACCTTGACCAGGTTCTTCTTCGCCATCGGCCCGAGCAGGTCGATGTCGCGCTCCACAAGCGCGGATTTCGTGACGATGGTGAGCGGATGGTTGCACTCCGACAATACTTCGATGATCTGTCGCGTGATGCCGTACTTGCGTTCCACGGGCTGGTAGCAGTCGGTGTTGGCGCCCAGTGAAATCGGCGAGACGACGTAGCCCGGCCTGGCAAGCTCGTCCTTCAGCAGTTCCGCCGCGTTGGTCTTCGCGAACAGCTTCGTTTCGAAATCCAGCCCCGGAGACAGTTCGAGGTACGAATGGCTGGGGCGCGCGTAGCAGTAGATGCAGCCGTGCTCGCAGCCGCGGTACGGGTTGATCGACTGGTCGAAGGGGATATCCGGGGAATCGTTCCGCGAGATGATGGAGCGCGCGCGCTCCACGGTGACGGTCGTCTTCAGGGGCTCGAGCGGCTCATCCTCGCGCGCCCAGCCGTCGTCGAAGGGATCGCGCGCTTCGGTCTCGAAGCGGCCCTGCATCTGCGAAAGGGCGCCGCGCTGGCGTTGCGTTTCCATCTAGAAGGGCAATCCTCCCTGATACTGTATACATGAACAGTACCCGCCGCAACGTCGGACTGCTCGCCGCCTGCCAGGCGCTGCTGCTGAGCAACAACGCGACGCTCATCGCCATCAACGGGCTCGCCGGCCTCGCGCTCGCGCCGGTCAAGGCGCTCGCCACGCTGCCGGTGACCTGCTGGGTGGTGGGCGGCGCCATCGCCACCATGCCGGCATCGCTGCACATGAAGCGCGTCGGCCGACAGCGCGGGCTGACGCTCGGCATGGTTTGGGGCATCGCCGGCGCGCTGCTCTGCGCCGCGGCGGTGTGGGTGCAGAGCTTCTGGCTGCTGTGCTTTGGCGCGCTCGTCTTCGGCGTGTTCAACGCCTACGGCCAGTACTACCGCTTCGTGGCGGCCGACGTCGCGGGGCCGTCGTTCCGTGCGACCGCCATTTCGCTGGTGCTCGCCGGCGGGCTGGTGGGCGGCATCCTCGGCCCGAGCCTGAGCCGCGCCACCGTGGATCTCCTCGAGCCGCGCTTCACCGGGGCCTACCTCGGGCTGATCGTGTTCTCGGTGCTCAGTATGGTGCTCCTGCGCTTCATCCGCGTGCCCACGCCGGACGCAAGTGCGCAGGCTGCGGTGGGGCGGCCGCTGGCGCAGATCGCGGCGCAGCCCAAGTTCATCGTGGCCGTGTTCGCGGGCGCCATCAGCTACGGCGTGATGAACTTCCTCATGACCTCCACGCCCATCGCGATGGGCGTGTGCGGCCACCCGTACGGCGACGCGGCCTTCGTCATTTCCTCGCACGTGATCGCCATGTTCGCGCCTTCGTTCGTGACCGGGGGCCTGATCAAGCGCTTCGGCGTGCTGCCGGTGATGTTCACGGGGGCGCTGCTCAATTTCGCCGCCATCGCCGTCGCGCTCTCCGGGGTCGCGGTGGCGCAGTTCTGGTGGTCGCTGGTGCTGCTCGGCGTAGGTTGGAACTTCCTGTACGTCGGCGGTACCGCGCTGCTCACCGAGACCTACCGCCCGGAGGAGATGGCGAGGGCGCAGGGCGCCAACGAGCAGGCGATCTTCATCGTGATGGCGATCTCCTCGTTCACCTCCGGCCTGACGGTGACGCAGGCCGGCTGGGAGCGCGTGAACCTGTACGCGCTGCCGCTCGTCGCGCTGGTGGCGATCGCCATCGTCTGGTACGGCATGACGCACCATCGCGCAAAAGGCGCCGCGTGAGGCCGCCCGCCGCCGTCGGCCAGCGGCTGGAGGAGGTCGACACTCCGGCGCTGGTGCTCGACCTCGACGCCTTCGAGCGCAACCTGAAGACGCTTGCCGACCTCGCGCGCGGCCGCGTGCGGGTGCGCGCGCACGCCAAGGCGAGCAAGTCCGCCGACGTGAGCAAGCACCAGATGGCGCTCGGCGCGGTCGGCGTGTGCTGCCAGAAGGTGTCCGAGGCCGAGGCCATGGTGGAGGGCGGCATCCCGGACGTGCTGGTGTCCAACGAGGTGGTTGGCGCGGCGAAGCTTGAGCGCCTGGCGCAGCTCGCGCGGCGCGCAAAGGTCGGCGTGTGCGTGGACGACGCCGGCAACGTGAAGGACCTGGACGCCGCGGCGCGCGCCGCCGGAACGAAGCTGGATGTCTACGTGGAGCTCGAAGTCGGCATGGGACGCTGCGGGGTGGAGCCGGGCGAGCCGGCGCTGGCGCTGGCGCGCACGGTGGCGGCCTGCGCCAGCCTGCGCTTCGCCGGCTTGCAGGCCTACAACGGGCGCGCGCAGCACGTGCGCTCCAACGCGGACCGACGCGCGCTCATCGACAAGGCTGCCGCCGCGGTGCGCATGACGCGCGCGCTGCTGGAAAAAGCCGGCATTGCCTGCCCCACGGTCACCGGCGCGGGCAGCGGCACCTTCATGTTCGAGATCGAATCCGGCGCCTGGGACGAGATCCAGCCCGGGTCCTACGCCTTCATGGATGCGGACTACGCGAGAAACGAGTGGGCAGCGCCGCTGCCGCGCTTCCAGCATGCCCTGTTCGTGCTTGCCACCGTGATGAGCCGGGCGAAGCCCGCGCGCGCGATCGTGGATGCGGGCCTGAAGGCCTCCAGCGTGGACTCGGGCATGCCCACGGTGTGGCAGCGCCCGGGCTTGACCTACGCGCTCGCCTCGGACGAGCATGGCTTCATCGAGATCGCGCCGGGAACGGCGGCGCCTGCCCTGGGCGAGAAGCTGCTGCTGGTGCCCGGGCACTGCGACCCGACGATCAACCTGTACGACTGGTATGTTTGCGTGCGCGGCGGCGTCGTGGAGACACTCTGGCCGATCGCTGCGCGGGGAGCCTTGAGATGAAAAAGAAGTACCTCAATCCGAAAGCGCTGTTCGATCCCAGGTTCTTCACCCACACCGTGGCAGTGAGCGGCGATTTCACGCTCGCCTTCGTCGCCGGGCAGGTGAGCTACGACCGCGACGGCGTGGTGGTGGGCAAGGGCGACATCCGCGCTCAGAGCG
The DNA here is from genome assembly GCA_031391655.1 of Betaproteobacteria bacterium. GTDB lineage: Bacteria > Pseudomonadota > Gammaproteobacteria > Burkholderiales > SG8-39 > JAABQT01. The sequence goes on along the minus strand of JANMUO010000114.1, from coordinate 1,617 downwards.
AGCAGGTGTTCAAGTCGCTCACGCACAACCTGAAGGCCGCGGGCGCCGCCTGGAGCGACGTGGTGAAGATGAACGCCTACATGGTGCGCTCCACCCCCGAGGCGGTGAACATCTACCGCGAGGTGCGCGCGCGGTTCCTCGATGCGAAGGCGCTGCCGGCGAGCACGCTGATCGGCATCGACCGACTGGTGAACGACGACCTGCTGCTCGAGGTCGAGGTCATCGCGGCCATCGCAGCAAAGCGCTGACTTGAGTCCGTCGCGCCGCGGTTGGGTGGTGGTCGGCGCCGCCTTCACGCTGATGTTCGTCGGCTTCGGCGTGGCCTATTCGTTTGCCGCCTTCTTCAAGGCGTTCCAGGCCGAGTTCGGCGCGCCGCGCGCGCACGTGTCGCTGGTGTTCTCGCTGTGCGCACTGCTGTGGTTTTCCTTCGGCGTTCCGGGCGGGCTGCTCGCCGACCGCTTCGGACCGCGCGGCGTATGCCTCGCGGGAGCGCTATGCATCGCCGCGGGCCTGGCAGCCGCCGCGCACGCGCCTTCGCTTGAAGTGCTCTATGTCACCTACAGCATCGGCATCGGCGTGGGCATCGGCCTTTCCTACGTGCCCTCGGTCGTCGCGGTCCAGCACTGGTTCACGCACAACCGCGTCCTAGCGGGCGGCATCGCGGTGTCCGGCATCGGCGCGGGAAACCTGCTCCTGCCGCCGCTCGCCGCCTGGTGGATCGAGCTGTGGGGCTGGCGCGGCGCCTACCTGGGGCTGATGACGCTCACGCTGCTAGCCGCGGTGCCGGCGGCGCTGGCGCTGGGCGGGCGTGCCGCAACGCGCGCGCAGGCGGCCGGCGCGGCGCTGCCCGGCATGACGCTGCGCGAGGCGATGCGCAGCCGCCTGTTCTGGCTCATGTACGCAGTGGCGTTCCTCATCTGCGTCGGTTTTTTCGTGCCGATGGTGCACCTGGTGCCCTATGCGCAGGACGTGGGCCTGTCCGAAGCGCAGGGCGTCAGCCTGGTGAGCCTGCTCGGCCTGGGGAGCCTGCTCGGGCGCTTTCTCATGGGCGGCGTCGCCGAGCGCCTGGGCCACGCGCGCTCGCTGGTGGCGATCGGGGCGGGCTTGGGTCTCATGTTCCTGCTCTGGTGGGTGGCGACGGATTTCTGGCTGCTCGCCGTGTTCGCGGTCTGCTTCGGCACGCTCTACGGCGGCTACGTGGCCCTCGCCCCGACGCTGATGATGGATCTGTTCGGCCCGAAGAGCCTCTCGGCCATCCTCGGATGCCTGTATACCGCGGCGGGACTCGCCACGCTCATCGGCCCGACCTTCGCCGGCGCGAGCTTCGATGCTTTCGGCAACTACGACGTCTCGATCCTGGGTTGCGCGGCGCTTTCCTTTGCCGGCGCCGCGCTCGCCGCAGCGGTGCGCCGGCACGTCCACGCCCCGGCATGAGCCGCCGTCCCGCGCTCACGGTGAGCGAAGAGCGAGGCGTGAGGACGCTGCACGTCGGCGGCGAGGCGATCCAGAGCTCGATGCGCCTGTCGGACCCGTTCGCCCTCGAGCTGGACTACACGCGCTGCATGACGAGCTTCCTGCTGTTCCACCCGCGCCCGCGGCGCGCGCTGAAGATCGGCC
>JANMUO010000312.1:0-3314 GCA_031391655.1 Betaproteobacteria bacterium | reverse complement strand
TAAGCGACCGCCTCGGCCAGTTGCACATAGGCTACCCGCTCCGAGCGGCCGTAGCCTTTCGTGGCCGGATACTCATTGATGAAGTAAGTCAGGCCGCCTGCGGTTTTGCCCGTGCCGATGTCAAGTCGGACAAGCCCTTCGACGGCGACAAGCTCGAGCAGTTCCTCTCCGGCATGATCCAGGTCTACGGCCCCGACCTGCTGCGCTTCAAGGGCGTGCTGTGGATGAAGGGCAAGCCCAACCGCGTGGTGTTCCAGGGCGTGCACATGATGATGGGCGGCGACATGGGCAAGCCCTGGGCGAAGGGCGAGAAGAAGCACTCCACGCTCGTGTTCATCGGCAAGAAGCTGCCCAAGGATCTCTTCCTCGCCGGTTTGGAGCAGTGTTTAGCCTGACGGGGGTGCGCCACCGCTACGGTGCGCGCGAAGTCCTGCATCTCGAGCGCTTCGCGGCGGCGCAGGGCGAGAAGTGGCTGGTGCTCGGGCCCTCGGGTTCGGGCAAGTCCACGCTGCTGCACATCCTCGCCGGGCTCCTGCATCCCACCAGCGGCACAGTGCAGGTGGCGCGCCCGATCGGCATCGTTCCGCAGAAGCTGCACCTGATCGCCAGCCTCGACGTCGAACAGAATCTGCTGCTCGCGCAGTATCTTGCCGGGGCGAAGCAGGAACCTGCGCGCGCCGCACAGGTGCTCAGCAGCGTCGGGCTCGCCGACAGGTCGCGTTCACGGCCACACCAGCTTTCGCACGGCCAGGCGCAGCGCGTGGCGGTGGCGCGCGCGGTGATGAACCGGCCGAAACTCCTCATCGCCGACGAGCCCACTTCGAATCTCGACGATGCGCAATGCGCGGCGGCGCTCGACCTGCTCGAATCGCAGGCCGCCGAGTGCGGCGCGACGCTCGTCGTCGCCACGCACGACGCGCGCGCCAAGGGCCGCTTCGAACACCGGCTGGAGCTTGGCGCATGAACTTGCCCGGCATCAGCTTCGCGTACCTCAAGGCGAAGCCGCTCTCGACCGCGCTCAACCTCCTGCTGCTCGCGCTCGGCATCGCCACCATCACCGTGCTGATGCTCGCGACGCAACAAATCGAGGAGCGCATGGGGCGCGACGCGCGTGGCATCGACATGGTGGCGGGGGCGAAGGGCAGCCCGATGCAACTCGTGCTCTCCGCGGTATTCCACCTCGATGCGCCGGCCGGCAACATCCCGCTTGCGGACGCGGCGAAGCTCGCGAAGCACCCGATGGTGAAGCGCGTCATCCCCATGGCGCTCGGCGACAGCGTGAAGGGCTTTCGCGTCGTCGGCACCAACCACGACTACGTCGCGCACTACGGCGCGCGGCTCGCCGCGGGCGCCCTGTGGACGAAGCCGATGGAGGCGGTGCTCGGCGCGGAGGCGGCGCGGGTGCTGCGCCTCGGCGTCGGCGCGGAAGTCGCGGGCGCGCACGGCCTGGGCGACGGCGGCGAGGAGCACGAGGACCACTACGAGGTGACGGGCGTCCTCGCACCCACCGGCACGGTGATCGATCGCGTGGTGCTGACCAGTGTCGAGTCGGTGTGGGAAGTGCACGACCACGGCAAGCCCGCGGGTCCGCGCGAGATCACGGCGCTCCTCGTGCAGTACGCGAGCCCGCTCGCCGCGGCGAGCCTGCCGCGCGCTGTCAATGCCACTGCAACACTGCAGGCGGCTTCGCCCGCCTACGAAAGCGCGCGCCTGTTCCGCATGCTCGGGGTCGGAGTGGAGGTGCTGCGTGCCTTTGGCCTGGTATTGGTCATCGCCGCCGGCCTCTCGGTGTTCATCGCCCTGACCAATGCGCTGCAGGAGCGCCGCTACGACCTCGCGGTGATGCGCATGCTCGGCGCCTCGCGCGCAAAGCTGATGGGCCTCCTCCTGATCGAGGCGCTCGCCTTGTCGGCGGCGGGGGCGCTGCTAGGACTGGCGCTCGGCCATGTCCTGATGGAACTACTGGGCGCAGCGCTTCGTGCGGCGCAGCAGGTGCCGGTGACGGGATGGACCTGGGCTGCCGGAGAACTCTGGCTGATCGTGTTGGCGCTGGGAGTCGGCATCCTCGCGGCGCTGCTGCCGGCCTGGCGCGCTTCGCGGGCCGAGGTGGCGCCCGTGCTGGCCGAGGGATAGGATAGCGGCACCATGAAACCCGCAATCCTGGTTTGTGCATTGGCGCTGTCGCTTTCTGCGTACGCGCAGGCACCGTCCGATCCGTCGCAGTTCAAGCCCCTGCCGGAGCGGAAGGACGTGGTGTCCTGGAAGCTGCTGGCGCAGGTCGAGCTGGTGAAGATGAAGGACAAGTTCGTGCCGCAGTACTCCGCCGGTGTCGCTGCCCTGGACAACAAGGAAGTCAAGGTGCAGGGCTTCATGATGCCGCTCGAGATGGGCGACAAGCAGAGCCACTTCATCCTTTCCGCGATGCCCGCGAGTTGCGCTTTCTGCATGCCGGGCGGGCCGGAGCAACTGGTGGAAGTGAAGACCAAGGCGCCGGTGAAGTACACCTTCGAGGCGGTGGTGCTGACCGGAAAGCTAGCCGTCCTCAAGGACGATCCCACGGGCGTGTACTACCGCCTGACCGACGCGCAGCCGTCGAAGTGAAGGCCGCATGATCCTGCGCGCGCTCGCAAGGCTGTTGATCGCCGCGGCGCTGCTCATCGCGCAGCAAAGCGCGCTCTCGCACCAGATCTGGCACTTTACCGCGGCTCCCGCGCAGCACGCCGCCGGCGCCGGGCCGCAGGACACGGATGCGGGCGGCAAGCCGCTGTGCGACCTGCATGCGGCGCTTGGCGCAGTGCTTGGCGCGCTGGGGAGCTCCGAAGCAGCCCATGAATTCACAGCACCGCAGGTCGATGCGGTTCCGGCTGCAGCGCTCTCGCAGGCACCCGCAGCACCTCTTTCCCCGTCCTCCCGAGGCCCACCCACGCTCCGCTGAAGTGATTGCACGGGCGCGCCGGCAGCAAGGCGCGCATCGCCAACGCTTTGGAAGGAGCTTTCATGATTCGTAAGCTGATGTGTGTCACGGCGCTTGCCGTGGCCCTGCCCCAGGCCCACGCGCAGGATGCGTTCAATCCGTCGATCTCGCTGATCCTGCAGGGCACCGCAGCGCGCAGCTCGCAGGATCCAGCGACCTACCAGATCTCCGGTTTCGCGCCTTCGGGCGGCGAAGCCGGGCCGGCGCTGCGCAGCTTCAGCCTCGGCGAGTCGGAGCTGATCGTCGCGGCGAACATCGATCCGTACTTCCGCGGCCAGTTGGTGGCGGCGCTCACGCCCGAGAACGAGGCCGAAGTCGAGGAAGCCTTTTTCCAGACGCT
>JANMUO010000309.1:0-2061 GCA_031391655.1 Betaproteobacteria bacterium | reverse complement strand
CAGCGACCTGCTGCAAAGCCTGGAGCGCAAGGCCTACGACATGGGCGTGCAGGCGTCGACGCGCACGCCGTCGGACAAGATCGCCGTGATCGCCATCGATGACACCTCGATCGCCAACATCGGCCGCTGGCCCTGGTCGCGCGAAGTGCACGCGAAGATGACCGACCTGCTCTCCGGCGCGAAGGCCAAGGTGATCGCCAATACCCTGTTCCTGTTCGAGCCGCAGATCGATCCCGGCTACCAGTACATCACCAAGCTGCTGGAACTGGCGGCGAAGTCGCAGCCCGAAGGCGCCGAGCCCTCGCCGATGATCGGGCTGCTGAAGGAGGCCGAGGCCGCGCTGAACACCGACCGGCGCCTGGCCGAGAGCTACGCCAAGGCGGGCAATGTGCTGCTGCCGATGCTGTTCACCATCGACATCCCGCGCGGCAAGCCCGACCGGCCGCTTGCCGATTACGTGGTGAAGAACGCCATTCCGGGCAAGGAAGACGAGCTGGGCGCGCTGCCCGCCTCCGCAGTGCAGGTGCCGCTGGACAGCCTGGGCCGCGCCGCGGCGGCCCTCGGGCACCTGAACGCCAATCCCGACGTCGACGGGGGCATTCGCACCGAGCCGCTGGTGTTGCGCTACTTCGAACACCATTTCCCGTCGCTGTCGCTGATGGTGGCCGCGCGCAGCCTCAACCTTGGCCCGGGCGACATCAAGATCCGCGCCAACGAGGGGGTGACGCTCGGGCGGCTGCGCATCGGCACCGACCCGGCGCTGCAGATGTACGCGTTCTATTACAAGGATCGCGACAACCGCCCGGCGTTCCAGCCGGATTCCTTCTACGACGTCATCACCGGCAAGATCCCGGCGACCAAGTATGCCGACAAGATCGTGCTGATCGGCGCCACCGCGGCGGGCGTCGGCACGACCTCGGTGACGCCGGTGTCGCCCGCCATGCCGCCGGTGCTCACGCTGGCGCACTCGGTATCGTCGATCCTGCAGGAGCATTTCTTCGTCGCCCCGACCTGGGGCTGGGTCGCGGAGAAGCTGGTGTTCTTGCTGGTGGCGGCGTACCTGATCGTGCTGCTGCCGCGGCTGAGGGCCGCCCCGGGCGCAGTGGTCACCGCCGGCATCCTGGCGCTGCTCATCGCCGTGCACTTCGTGCTGATGACCACGCAGGCCACCTGGATGCAGCTGATGGTGCCCTGTTCGCTCCTGCTGGTGGGCCACATCGCGCTCATCTCCAAGCGCTTCATTGCCACCGAGCGCGGCAAGCTGAAGTCCGACGAGTCCGGGGCCGAGTCCAACCGGATGCTCGGCATCGCCTACCAGGCGCAGGGGCAGCTCGACCTCGCCTGGGACAAGTTCCGCCAGGTACCGATGTCCGACGCGGTGCTGGACAACCTGTACAACCTGGCGCTCGATTTCGAGAGGAAGCGCCAGTTCAACAAGGCGGAGTCGGTGTTTCGCCACATGCACGACTACAACCCGAAGTTCAAGGACCTGGCGCAGAGGCTCTCGCGCGCCAAGCAGATGTCGGAAACCGTGATCCTCGGCGGCGCCTCCAGCCATCCCGGCGGCTCGCTCAACCTCGCCGCCGGCGAGAAGCCCAAGTTCGGCAGGTTTGAAGTGCAAAAGGAACTGGGCAAGGGCGCGATGGGCGTGGTCTACCTCGGCAAGGACCCCAAGTTCGGACGCGAGGTGGCGATCAAGACCATGGCGCTGTCGCAGGAGTTCGAGGCCGAGGAGCTGGCCGAAGTGAAGGAGCGCTTCTTACGCGAGGCGGAGACCGCCGGGCGGCTGTCGCACCCGAACATCGTCACGATCTACGACACCGGCGAGGAGCACGATTTCTGCTACATCGCCATGGAACTGCTCAAGGGCGGCGACCTCGCACCCTACGTGAAGGGGACGAACCTGCTGCCCGTGGACAAGGTGGTGTCGATCGTGGCGCGCGCGGCGGACGCGCTCGGCTACGCGCACAAGCAGAACGTGGTGCACCGGGACATCAAGCCGGCCAACATGATGTACCACGCCGACACCGACACGCTGAAGCTCACGGACTTCGGCATCGC
>JANMUO010000306.1:0-57796 GCA_031391655.1 Betaproteobacteria bacterium | reverse complement strand
CGGCGAAACCAGCGCTGCTCGCGCGCCGACAGCGCGCGGTCCATGCGCGGCAGCACCCAGGGCGGGGTGCGCTGGAACACATGCACCCTGGCCGCGGTCCTGGCGATCTCGGGCAGGATCTGGATGGCGCTCGCGCCGGTGCCCACGAGCGCCACGCGCTTGCCGGCGAGGTCCACGTCGTGGCGCCACTGCGAGGAATGGAAGGCGGGACCCGGGAAGGACTCGAGGCCCTCGATCCTGGGAAACGAGGGCTTGTTGAGGAAGCCCGAAGCGCTGATGAGGATGTCCACGGTCGCTTCGCTTCGATCCTTGAACGCAAGGCGCCAGGTGCTCGACGCCTCGTCCCAGCGCGCGGCGCTCATGTCGGCGCCGAAGCGGATGCGCTCGCGCAGGCCGTAAGCGTCGGCGACGCGCCGCAGGTAGGCCCAGATCTCCTCCTGCGACGGATACATGCGCGTCCACTCCGGATTGGGCGCGAAGGAAAACGAGTACAGCACCGAGGGGATGTCGCAGGCGCAGCCCGGGTAGGTGTTGTCGCGCCAGGTGCCGCCGAGCTCGGCGGCGCGCTCGAACAGGGTGACGTCCGTGAAGCCGGCCTGCTGCAGCCGGATCGCGGCGCCAAGGCCGGAGAATCCCGCGCCGATGATGCCGATGCGCAAGGCTACTTCGCCAGCAGCCTTCGCAGGCGTTGCAATTCGCGGCGCCGCGCCGCGTCCGGCTGCGGGTAGGCCATGTCGAGACCCTTGAGCGTCTGCACGATGATGCGCGAGACGATGAGGCGCGCGTTGGGCTTGTCGTCCGCAGGCACCACATACCAGGGCGAGCGCTTGGTGCTAGTGGCCTCGAGGCAAGCTTCATAGGCGCGCATGTAGTCCTTCCAGTACCCGCGCTCCTCGACGTCCTTTTCGCTGAACTTCCAGTTCTTCTCCGGCTCGTCGATGCGCGCCAGGAACCTTTTCCTCTGCTCGTCCTTGGAGATGTGCAGGAAGAACTTGACGATGCGCGTGCCGTTCCTCTCCAGGTGCGCTTCCAGGCCGTTGATGGAGCGGTAGCGCTCCTGCCACACTTCGTCGAGCGGCCCCTGCGCCAGCTTCTGCGCCCTGAGGATCTCCGGGTGCACGCGCACGATCAGCACTTCCTCGTAGTAGGAGCGGTTGAAGATGCCGATGCGCCCGCGCTCGGGCAGCGCGCGCGTGGTGCGCCACAGGAAATCGTGGTCCAGCTCCTCGGGGCTGGGGTGCTTGAAGCTGTAGACCTGGCAGCCCTGCGGGTTGATGCCGGACATCACGTGCTTGATGCAGCTGTCCTTGCCGGCGGCATCCATCGCCTGGAAGATGAGCAGCAGCGAGTAGCGGTCATCGGCGTAGAGCAGGTTCTGCAGCTCGGCCTTCTCCTCGATGTGGCTGGCCAGCCGTTCCTGGTATTCGGCCTTCGAGCCGTAGTAGGGCTTGACCCGCGTGTCCCAGCGCTTGAGCCGCACCGGCTCTCCGGGCCGGACGCGGAAGCGGTCGGCGTCGATTTTCACGCGAAGCTATTTCTGGGTGCCGACGCTGAAATCGATCTGCACGTGGTCCAGGTTGACGTTGGCCTTGGCTTTGGCCTCGCGCGCGGCCACCGCGGTGGGGTTGAACTCGTAGTTCGCCGCCGCGAACACCTCGGCGAGCTTGAAGCTCATCTGCGCCAGCATCTTGGGCTGGGGCTTCTCCCCGCCGCTCACGCTGTAGACGCGGCCGCACATCTCGATGAACAGCTTCTCGGCCAGCACTTCGGTGGGGTCGCGCTGCACTTCCGCGGCGGTCTTGCTTGGGGCGCTCATGGCAATCCTTTCGATCCGGTCATCAGGGCGACATGCTACCGCGCCGGCGCACCCCGGCGCAGCCAGGCGCGCAGGAGGGGCACCAGCAGCACCACGATCACCAGCGCGCCCAGGCCGCCGGCGATCGGCCGCTCGAAAAAAGCGAGCGGGCGGCCGTCGGCTTTGATCATCGAGCTGATGAAGTTCTCTTCCAGCATCGCCCCCAGCACCATGCCGAGGATCGCGGGGGCCACCGGGAAGCCGTTCTCCTCCATCAGGTAGGCGACGATGCCGAAGGCGAGCATCAGCAGCACGCCAAAGGCCGAATTGTTGATGGCGAACGACCCCACGATGCAGAACAGCAGGATCACCGGCAGCAGCAGTTCGCGCGGCGCGCGCAGCATCTGCTTGGCGCCCTTGATGGCCGCGACGCCCAGCGGCAGCATGATCAGGTTGGCGAGGATGAAGACCAGGAAGATGGCGTAGATCGCCACCGCATTGGTCATGAAGATCGTCGGCCCCGGGTTGAGGCCCTTGATGTAGAGCACGCCGATGACGATGGCGGTGATCGAGTCGCCCGGGATGCCGAACACCAGCGCCGGGATCCAGGCACCCGCGAGCGCGCTGTTGTTGGAGGCGCCGGCCTCGATGATGCCCTCGACGTGGCCGGTGCCGAACTTCGCCCGTTCCTTCGAGAACCGCTTTGAGATGGCATAGGACATCCAGGCGGCGATGTCGGCGCCGGCGCCGGGCAGCGCGCCGATCGCGGTGCCGAGCACGCTGCCGCGCAGCGTCTGCAGCGGGTAGCGCCGCACGAGGCCCCACATGCCCTGGAACACGTTGCCGATATTCGCCTGCGCCATCTCCCAGGGCCGCTCGATCGCCGCCACGTTGCGGATCACTTCCGACACCGCGAACATGCCGATCATGATCGGGATCAGCGTGAGGCCGCCGGCCAGTTCGGCGTTGCCGAACGTGAAGCGCGGAAAACCGGCCGGGTTGTCCAGGCCCACCGAGGCGACCAGCAGGCCGAGCAGCAGCGACACGATGCCCTTGAGCGGATTGGCGAGCGCGAGGAACACCGCGCTCGCGAGGCCCAGCACCACCAGCCAGAAGTATTCGAAGGAGGAGAACTTGAGCGCCACCTCGGCGAGCGCCGGCGCCGCGAGGATCAGCACCGCGGTGCCGAACAGGCCGCCGATGACCGAGAACACCAGGCTGGCGCCCAGCGCGAGCTCGCCCTGCCCCTTCTTGGTCATGGCGTAGGCCTCGTCCGTATAGGCGGCCGAGGCAGGCGTGCCGGGCATGCGCAAAAAGCAGCTCGGGATGTCCCCGGCGAAGATCGCCATGGCGGTGGCGGTGACGATCGAGGCGATGGCCGGCACCGGCGGCATGAAGAACGTCACCGGCACGAGGAGCGCGGTCGCCATGGTCGCGGTGAGCCCCGGGACCGCGCCGACGAACAGGCCGAAGACCGCCGAGCCGAGGATCACCCACAGCACGTAGGGATCGAACACCTGCGCCAGCGCCTGCGCGAGGATGTCTGCGGTCATCTTAAAAAGCGAAGCGCTCGAGCACGCCCCAGGGCAGCGGGATGCGCAGGAGCTTGTAGAACGACATGTGAATGGCCAGGGTCGCGATCACCGAAACCGCAAGCGAGACGCGCCAGCCCGCGCCCAGCACACGGCACCAGAGCGTGAGCAGCAGCAGGCCGGTGAGGTGAAAGCCGAGGCGGTCGGCGGCCACAACGTAGAACAGGAGCCCACCAATCACCGAGGCGACACCGATCGCGGGCCGGGCACGCCGTGTCCACTCCGGCCGCGCCAGCCAGGGCCCGCGTTGCGCACGCAGCATCAACAGCACGCCGCAGGCAAGCAGTCCGGCGGCAATCACGCCGGGAAACCAGGCCGGGCCGAACTTCTGGCCCGGCATCGCCGGGAACCCCTGGATATGCCAGAGAACGACGGCGCCGAGAGCGGCCAGTCCCGCGCCGCTCAGCGCATCGTTGACCTTCAAGCTACTTGGCCAGGCCGACCGCTTTCAGCGCCGCGCCCAGGCTGGCATCCGACGCGGCCATGAATTTCGCGGTGCCTTCCGGATCGGCCCACACCACGCCGAAGCCGCGGCTCGCCATGAAGTCCTTGTACTCCTTGGAGTCGTAGACTTTCTTCAGCGCCACCGTCAGCGTGCGCTGTGCTTCCGGCGGGATGCCTTTGGGCGCCGCGATCACGCGCCAGGCGGCGATCGCCCAGTCGGAGCCGAGCTCCTTCTTCAGCGTCGGCACGTTCGGGTACAGCGCTGGCGGGTTGGCGTCCATGATGGCGAGCGCCCGCGCCTTGCCTGCGTCGATCATGGCGCGCGCCTCGGGGATCGAGCAGGGCACGACTTCCACGCCGCCGGCGACCATGTCCTGCATGCCGGGCGCGGCGCCGTTCGAAGGCACCCAGGGCAGGGCGTTCGGATCGATGCCCTGCTCCTTCAGCAGGCCGGCGATGGCGAGGTGCCAGATGCCGCCCTGGCCGGTGCCGGAGGCCTTGAACTTGCCAGGGTTCGCCTTGATGGCGCCGAGCAGGTCCTTTACCGTCTTGTAGGGCGCGTCCGCGCGCACGTGGATGCCGGCCGGATCGGCGTTGACAAGGCCGATGGGCGTGTAGTCGGTGTGCTTGAGCGCCGTCAGGCCGACGTGGTGCATCATCGTGATCTCGACTGTGATCATGCCGATGGAGTAGCCGTCGGGCGCGGCCTTGGCGATGGCGTCGTGGCCCACTACCCCTGAGCCGCCGGTGCGGTTGACCACGTTGAACGGCTGCTTCAATTCCTTTTCCAGCAGCACGGCGATGATGCGCGCGGTAGCGTCCGTGCCGCCGCCCGCGCCCCAGGGCACGATCACCTGCACCGGGCGCTGCGGGTACTGGGCCTGCGCGACAGCCGCGGCTGCGCACAGCAATGCTGCGACGAGCGATTTCATGGGTTCCCCTCCGTGGATGGTGCGGAGATTGTAGACTCCCCGGCGTGTGATTGGCAGACTTGGGAGGGGGTGCCGATGAATCTGCAAGCAGTGCTGTCCAAGACGGCCAAGGGCTTGGAGGAGCTCGAGACGCGCAGGTACAAGCTCGACCAGCGCTCGCGCACCCTGCTGATCGTGGTGAACGGCAAGGCCTCGGCCGCCGAGCTGCTGAAGAAGTTCGAGTCGATGGCGAACGCCACGAAGATGCTTGAGCAGCTGGTAGCCAACGGCTACGTCGCCGAAGGGCCGGGCGGCACCTAGGTCCGTCAACCGTCCCTGTCCCCGGGACGTTGCTCGGGGCATGGCCCGCCTCGCCTGTCCGCAGCAGCCCCGCGTGGCGCTGCACCTCGTGCAGCGCGGGCGCGAGGCCTGCCTTGGCGGCGAAGAAGACCGGCTCGCCTACCTGACGCGCCTGCAGGAGTTCTCTGCGGGACTCGAATGCCCCGTGCATGCCTACGTCCTGATGGGCAACCACGTGCACCTGCTGGCGACGCCGGCGCGCGCGAACGGCGCCAGCACATTGCTGCGCGCGCTTGGGGCACGGGAGTTCGACGCCACGCCGGTGGTGGTGGCGAGGTACCTCTTGCACTGCATGCGCTACATCGAGCTCAATCCGGTGCGGGCGGGGCTGGTGGAGCGTCCCGCCGACTACCGCTGGTCGAGCTACCGCGCCAATGCGCTTGGCCGGGAGGACGCGCTGGTCACCCCGCACCCCTGCTACTACGCGCTGGGGCGCACGGCGCAGGCGCGCTGCGCCGCCTGGCGGCGACAGCTGCTTACTTCAGGCGCTCTGTGAGCAGGCGCAGCCGCTCGGCGAGGCCGCGCAGCATTTTTTCCGCGAACGCGGGGCTCACCTTCACCAGCTCGAGAAAGGCGGTGCGCCCGATCGGCTGCAGCGCGCAATCGGTTTGCGCCTGCACGCTCGCCAGGCGCGTCGACTGGTCAAGGAGCGCCGCTTCGCCGAACACCCCGCCCGGCCCGATGCGCTCCACCATGCTGCCCTCGATGGTGACCGCGACGCGGCCCTCGAGCACGGTGTACATGCGCACGCCGGTGGAACCTTCCTTGATCACCATCGCACCCTTGTCGAAATAGATCGGCGGGTCGTTGGCCAGTCCCTGCACCAGGTCGGCGAGCTGGCGCTTGTCGAACACCGCGGCCTGCCGCGCCTCGTTGCTCACCGAGAGCTTGCCCTCGTCGCGCAGCGCCGCGATCACCTGGCGCAGGCGGCCGACCATCACGCTCATCAGCATCAGCGCGAAGCCGGGGTGCTTCATCAGCGCGGCTTCGAACTCGCGGTCATCGAGAGAGATGACGCGGCAGGCGGTCTTCGCCACCGCGCCGGCGGTGCGCGGCGCGTGGGTGATCGAGGCGAGTTCGCCGAACACTTCGCCCTGCATCACGCGGCCGATGATCTTCTTCTTCGCCACCAGGCTCACTTCGCCGTCGTACACGTAGTACATCTTGTCGCGCTGCAGCAGGATCGGGCGCGACTTCTCGTGCTCGCGGAAGATGGTGGCGCCCGGTTCGTACCGCTCGGCCTTGCCGCCGGAGCGGAAAAAGGCGAGCGCAACCGCGGGGTCGTATAGCGAAGAGGGGGATTTCATGGCGGCAGAGTATCACCGGCCGGACGCCGGGGCTGCGCGCCACAATGTCACATGGGCGGGACGACCCCATTCAGGCCGACCGCGATGCGCATCGCGAGCAGGCTGCCGTCGGGCTGGCGCTGCGCGGCGCCGATGAAGCACCAGGCGCCCGGCACGATCGCGCTGCGGTCGGCCGGCACGAAGGTGACAATCGGCGTGCCCGCGGGCACGAGGACCTTGCGCTCGCCGTCCTTGTACTTGAGCAGCATCGTGTGGCCGTCGGCCGCGGCCGACACGTCGGCGACGGTGGCGTTGGTCATCATGCTCTGCGGCTTGAGGTCCCAGGCGTAGTGGCCCTCGTTGGCGCCGCGCATCGCCTCGGGGAACAGCAACACCTCGAGCGCCACCAGCGAACCCTCGCGCTCGCCCAGCGTGGCGGCGCCGATGTACCTGCCCGGCACGAGGTCGGCCGGCGAGCCCATGACCACGCCGGACACGCCCGCGGTGTCGGCCAGGCGGATGTTGAGGCGTTCGCCGTCGCGCGATCTCACGACCAGGTTGGCACCGTCCACGGCCTCGATCTGGCCGCGCACGCGCACGGGCGGCGCGCTTTGCGCATGCAGCGCTGTTGCGAAGGAGGTGAGCAGGAGCAGGGCAAGCAGGCGGTGCAGGGCCATGGCGTTCTCCATTGGTGGTGGACAAGCTAACACCGGGTGGCGGCGGGAAATCCGCTGACGGATGCGTCAGCTAGAATGCGGCGCAAGGAGAAAGCCTATGACCATTTCGATGTACCACGCGAGCGCGCCGCGCTTCGCCAATATCCTGAAGAACCTTTCCGCCCTGCTCGACAAGGCGCAGGCGCACTGCGATGCGAAGAAAATCGACCCGCTGGTGCTCACCTCCTTCCGGCTGTACCCCGACATGCTGCCCTTCACGCGCCAGGTCATGATCGCCTGCGACACGGCCAAGGGGGCGGTGGCGCGGCTGGCCGGGGTGGAGATCCCCAAGCACGAGGACGTCGAGAAGACCTTCGAGGAATTGAAGGCGCGCATCGCCAGGACGGTGGAGTTCGTCGAGTCGTTCAAACCCGCGCAGCTGGACGGGTCGGAGGAAAAAACCATCGTGCTCAAGATGCGCGCGCGAGAGGTGACCTATGCCGGCATGCAGTACCTGCTCGGCTTCGCGCAGCCCAACTTCTACTTCCACGTCGTCACCGCCTACAACATCCTGCGGCACAACGGCGTCGAGCTGGGCAAGACCGACTTCATCGGAACGCCCTAGTCCGCGCGGATCCCCGCCTGCTTGAATAGCGTCGCGTAGCGCCCGAGCTGCTCGCGCGTGAAGCGCGCCAGCTCCTCGGGCGAGGTGGCGTTCACCGTGAAGCCCTGCGCGACGAGTTTCTCGCGCACGTCGGGCGCGTTGGCGGCCTTCGCGATCTCCGCATTCAGCCGCGCGATGATGTCCTTCGGCGTGCCCGCTGGTGCCACCACGCTGAAGTTGGAGTTGAAGACGTAGCCGGGCAGCGCCTCTCCCACCGCGGGCGCCTCCGGGAACAGTGAAGAGCGCGCCGGGCTCGCGACGCCGAGCAGCTTCACCTTGCCGCCCTTGATCATCGAGAACACCGTCGGCATGCCGGAGAAACTCGCGTCCACCTGGCCCGCCGCAGTGTCCACCGCGGCGGCCGCCGCCCCGCGATAGGGGATGTGGGTCATGAAGATCCCGGCGCGCGACTTGAACAGTTCCATCGCCACGTGCTGCGGGCTGCCGTTGCCGCCGGAGGAGTAGTTGAGCACGCCCGGCTTCGCTTTCGCCGCGGCGATCAGGTCCGCCGCGCTGCGGTAGGGCGAGTTGGGCGGCACGACCAGCGCCCACTCCATCGTCGCCACCAGCGACACCGGCTCGAAGTCGCGCAGGATGTCCCAGGGCATCTTTGCGTGCACGTTGGGCAACATGGTCATGATGCTGTCGTTGAAGCCACCGATCACGTACCCGTCGGGGGCTGCCTTTGCCACGCGCTCGGCGCCGATCAGGCCGGCGGCGCCGGGCTGGTTCTCGATCACGATCGCCTGGCCCATGTTCTCCGACATCTTCTGCGCGACGACGCGCGCGGCGTTGTCCACCGCGCTCGCCGCCTGCAGCGGCACCAGCATGAGGATGGGCTTGCGCGGATAGCCCGCCTGCGCGAGCACGCCGCCACTGAGGAGGAGGGCGCAGAACGAAGCGAGGAGGCGCATGGCTATTGGATCTTGATGCCGACGTCGCGGATGATGCGGCCCCAGCGATCCTGCTCCTCGCGCATGTAGGACGCGGCGCGCTCCGGCGTGCCGCCCAGGGGTTCGGCGCCCAGCTCGGCGAAGCGCGCGACGATCGCCGGCTTGGTGATCATGCGGTTGAGTTCCGCGTTCAGGCTGCGCAGGACTTCCGGCGGCGTCTTTGCCGGCGCGAGCACCGCGAACCAGCCCAGCACCTCGAAGGCGTCCAGCCCCATGCCGGTCTCGGCCACCGTGGGCACGTCGGGCATCAGCGGCGTGCGCCGGGCGCTCGACACCGCAAGGGGGCGCAGTGAGCCCTTGCGGATGTGCGGGGTCATCACCGCGAGGTTCTCGAACATCATCGGCACGCGGCCTGACAGCAGATCAGGCATCACCGCGCCGGTCCCCTTGTAGGCGATGTGCACCATGTCCACGCCCGCCATCTTCTTCACCAGCTCGCCGCCCAGGTGCTGCGCGGTGCCGGGGCTGGTGGAGGCGTAGTTGTGCTTGCCGGGTTCCTTCTTCAGGAGCTGGATCAGTTCGCCGAAGGTCTTCACCGGCATGTCCGGGTGCACCACGAAGACATAGGGCGTGCTGGCGATCAGCCCGGCGGGCGCAAGGTCCGACTCCTCGTAGGGTAGCGTGGCATACAGCGCGCGCGCGGTGCCGTGCGTGCTCGGCACCACGATCAGCGTGTGGCCGTCAGGGGCCGCCTTCGCAACAAGGCCCGTGCCGATGGTGCCACTCGCACCGCCGCGGTTCTCCACCACGAAAGGCTTGCCGTACTGCTCGGAGAGCTCGTGGGCCACCAGGCGCCCGATCACGTCGGTGGTGCCGCCGGGCGGAAAGCCGACCATGATCTTCACCGTCTGGGACGGATAGGTCTGCGCGGCGGCCGCCAGCGGCAGCGCTGCCAGGATCGCAACCAAACGTTTCAACATGCCTCCTCCTTCTCGTTATTGATCCGCGCGGTGCTGCTTGACGAAATCCGCCGCGGCGAGCGGCGCGCCGACAAACGGCCCCTGCATGATGTCGCAACGCATGTCCTTCAGTTTCGCCGCGGTGGCCTCGTCCTCGACGCCGGCCACCACCGCTTCCAGCTTGAGCCGGTGCGCGAGCTCGATGAGGGAATGCACCAGCGCGAGCTTCTGCGGCACTTCGACGATGTTGCCGATGGACGCCAGGTCGATCTTCAGCTCGTGGAACGGCAGCGTGGCGAGCCAGGCGAGCGAAGCATAGCCCGCGCCGGGGTCATCGAGGCACAGGCGCACGCCGGCAGCGCGCAGGCCCTGCAGCGTCTCCACCGACTCGAGGCTGCGCGCCAGGATCTCGGTCTCGGTGATCTCCAGCGCGAGCCGGCTGGGACGCAGGTTCCACGTCTTCAGCGCGCTGGCGACGAAGTCCGTCAGGTCGGCCTGGCGCAGGCTGCGCGCCGACAGGTTCACCCCGACGCGCAGGTCCAGGCCTGCGGCGTCGCGGAACTCGCGGCAGTTGCGCAGTGCGCCGTTCACCAGCCACAGCGTCACTTCGTTCACCAGGCCGGCGGACTCGGCGGCGGCGATCGCCTTTTGCACCGGCACGCTCCCGAGGTCGCTGTCGCGCCAGCGCAGCAGGCTCTCGGCGCCGACGATGAGTCCCGAGCGCAGGTCCACCTGCGGCTGGAACACGATGTCCAGCGCATCTTGCGCGATCGCCGCGCGCAGGCGGTTTTCATAGAGCAGGAGCTCGGCCTCGTCGCGCTCCTGCTCGGCGGCGTACACGGCGAAGCGCTCGGGCCGCTCGCGCGCCGCGTTGCTCGCGGTGCGCGCGCGCTGCAGCAGGCTCACGGCATTGTCGCCGTGCTCGGGATACACGGCGATGCCCACGGCCGGGCGCGCGAATACCTCGTCCACGTCCACCCACAGCGGCGCATCCAGCGTGCGCAGGATCTTTTCGGCCGCCACCACCGCGACGCCCGCACTCTGCACGGTCGCCAGCACGCAGGCGAACTCGTCGCGGCCCGGGTTGCCCAGCAGGTCGGTCTCGCGCAGCACTTCGTTGCGCAGGCGCGCGCCCAGCCGGTCGCGCACGCCGTCGCCCACCAGGTAGCCCCAGACGCCGTCGATGCGGCGCACGATGCCGCAGTCCACAAACAGCAGCGCAAGCTGCTGTCCATCGGCGAGGCGCTGGGCGAGGCTGGCATCCAGGCGCGCCATGAAGCCGCCCTGACCGGACTCCCCGGACGCCGCCGCGCCGCGCGCGTGCGCGCCGCGCACGCCGACCATGGCCATCAGCGCAAGCTGCGCGGCGGCGAGCCGCTCCGCAGCAGCGAGCGCCGCCTCGCAGCGCGTGGCGTCGCCGCTGAACATGCGCATCGCCCCGCTGCGCAGCAGCGCCTGCAGCGGCAGGCAGTCGCGCCGCGCGCGTTCGGCGGGCTCCTCCGGGTTGAGCGAGGCCGACCAGTCGAGCAGCAAGTCGCGCAGCGACTCGCGCGCCAGTGCGCCGCCCGCCAGCGCGGCCACCAGCGCCTTCTGCGGCTCGGACATGCCGGCGGGCAGCAGCGGCAGGAAGAAGGCCGAAGCCGCGCCCGACAGGACGCTCTCGCCGCGCGCCGCGGAGACCGCCTCCGGCGCGCTGTGGTGCAGCGAGGCGCCGAGTTCGTTCAGCGCGGCGATGGCCTCGTCGCCGAGGCTGAATTCCTGCATCAGGTGGCTGATCGCGGCGCGGTCAGGCGCCTCTGTCACAGGAACAGCTCTCGCGTGTCGATCATCACGGTGGTCTGGTCGAGGGTGCGGCGGATGCGGTAGGGCTCCTCCGGCGTGGCCATCGGCTCCTTCACCAGGTCGAGGATCTTGTGCGGGTGGATCGGGTTGCCGCGGGCGTCCTGCACCACCATCACGCGCGGCTGCAGGCGCTTGACCAGGTTCTGCGTGATCACCACGCCCACTTCACCGGTGTTCAGCTCCACCACGCTGCCCACCGGGAAGGCGCCCACGCACTGGATGAATTGCTCCACCAGCGCGGCGTGGAACTGGGTGCCGCGGTTCATGAACAGCACGTTGAGCGCGTTGGAGGGCGGCATCTGCATGCCGTAGGGCGCGGGCGCGGTGAGCATGTCAAAGGTGTCGACGATGCCGGCGATGGCGCCGGTCTGCGAGATGGCGCTGCCCTTCAGGCCGCGCGCGTAGCCGCTGCCGTCGTAGCGCTCGTGGTGCAGCGAGGCGAGGCCGGGCAGCTCCGGGGGCAGGCCGGCGGTCTGGGAGAGGATCTCCACGCTGTGGGTGACGTGGGTCTTGAACACTTCTTCCTCCGCGCCATCGAGGTCGCTGCGCCGGGCCGGCATGCCCGGCGGGAGCTTCAACATGCCCACGTCCTGCAGCAGGCCGATGAGGCCAAGCAGTTCCAGGCGCTCGCGCTCCAGTTGCAGGAAGCGTCCGAAGACGGTCATGTACACCGATACCTGGGTGGAGCGGTTGAGGGTCTGCTCGGCGCGCTCGCGCATCGTCACCAGCAGCATCATGGCGTCGGGGTTGCGCACCACGCTGTCGGTGATTTCGGTCACGGCCTGCCTGGCGCGGCCGCCATCGAGCGCGTTGCCGGAGATCACCGCGCGCGACATGGACTGCACCACCGACGTGGTCTGCGTGAACACGGTGCGCGCGCGCGGCAGCTCGTCCTCCACCGAGGCGAGCTCCCTGTACACCACACTGCCGCGCACCTTCTCCTTGGACTGCTCGGCGATGACCGAGCGCGCCGACGGCGGCAGGCTGAGGAGCCTGGGCGCCACCACCACTTCCATCTTCTCCGGGTCGACGTAGACCGTCTTGCAGTATTTCTTCAGCGCGACGAGCTGCTGCTCGGTCTTCAGCACGAAGCCCTGGAACACGAACGGCGTCTCGGTCCAGGGCCGATCGAGCCTGGCGACGAACATGCCGAACTCGAGCTGCTCGACCGGTACTTCCCTGTGCGCCATGGTGGTGCCTGGGCCGCCTGTGCTGGATCGGACGAAAGGAGTGGCGGATTTTCGTCCTGGCGCGTGCGCTCGGCAAGCGCCGCGATGCAGTAACATGCCGTTCCTGGAGGAAAAGCGGTGTCCGAAACGATGGATCTGGGCCTGAGCCTGCAGGTCGGGAAGTACGACGTCCAGAAGATGCTGGGCAAGGGCGCCACCGGCACTGTGTACCTGGCGAAGGACACCTTCTCCGGCCGCGAGGTGGCGCTGAAGACCATCGAGCCCGAGGTGTTCCGCGACCCCGAGTTCGGCACGGTGTACCGCTCGCAGTTCCTCAACGAAGCATCGCTCGCCGGCAAGTTGAAGCATCCCCACATCGTCTCGATCCTGGACGCGGTGGTCGGCGAGGACTCGGGCTATATCGCCATGGAGCTGGTGACGGGCGGCGACCTCTCGGCCTACACCAAGCCCGACAAGCTGCTGCCGGTGGCCGACGTGCTGCAGATCGGCTTCAAGGTGTGCGGGGCGCTCGACTATGCCTTCCGGGAAGGCATCGTGCACCGGGACATCAAGCCCGCCAACATCATGATCGCCAGGGGCACCGACGTGAAGATCGCCGATTTCGGCGCCGCCTACCTGCGCAAGAGCCACGTCGTGCAGACGCAGATGATGGGCTCGCCCTACTACATGTCGCCGGAGCAGATCGCCGGCGCCACGCTCACCCACCACAGCGACATGTACGCGCTCGGCGCCGTGCTCTACGAGATGCTCACCGGGCAGCGGCCGCTGCGCGCGGAGAACCTGGACGCGCTGCTCAAGAAGATCACCGAGCTCGAGCCGCTGCCGCCGAGCGAAATCCGCCCCGACCTGCCCAAGGAGCTCGACGCGGTGATCCTGCGCGCCATGCGCAAGAAGCCCGAGAGCCGCTACCCGACCTGGTCGGAGTTCGCGCTCGAGCTCTCCAAGGTGGTGCGGCTGTCGCTGCCCGCCAATGCCATCCCCGACACCGAGAAGTACGTCGCGCTCAAGCGCGTGGAAATGCTCTCGGGGCTCGCCGACGCGGAGATCTGGGAGCTGGTGAACGCCGGCAAGTGGTCGCGCGTGGACAAGGGCAAGACCATCGTGCGCGAAAACGACCAGGGCACGAGCTTTTTCTTCCTCGCCGAGGGCGAAGTGAAGGTGACCAAGGCCGGGCGGCTGCTCAACGTCGTCAACCACAGCGAGTGCTTCGGCGAGATGGCCTACATCTGGGGGGGCGAGCTGCCGCGCCACGCCAACGTCGAGTCCATGACCAAGCTGCTGCTGGCGGAATTCGAGCCCGCGGCGCTGCAGCAGATGAGCGGCGGCGCGCAGCTGCAGCTCACGCGCGCGCTGGTGCGCAACCTGGTGGACCGGCTGGTGCTCGCCAACACCCGCATAACCGCGCGCTAGCCGGACCCGGAACCGGACCAGGACCATGCCGCGCATCACCGCCTCGAGCGCCTTCTCTCACCTGCGCATCCTGGACCTGTCGCGCGTGCGCGCGGGGCCGAGCTGCGTGCGCCAGTTCGCCGACTTCGGCGCCGACGTGATCAAGATCGAGTCCCCGCCGGGCGTGGACCCCAACGAGGGCATGGGCGGCGCGCGCAGCGGCTCGGATTTCCAGAACCTGCACCGCAACAAGCGCGCCATCACGCTGAACCTCAAGCTCGACGAGGGCAAGGAAGTGTTCGCGCGCCTCGCCAGGAGCGCCGACGTGGTGGTGGAGAACTACCGCCCCGACGTGAAGTACCGCCTCGGCGTGGACTACGCGTCGCTGGAGAAAATCAATCCCCGCATCATCCTCGCCAGCATCTCCGGCTTCGGCCAGGACGGGCCCTACGTCGAGCGGCCCGGCTTCGACCAGATCGCGCAGGGCATGAGCGGCCTCATGTCGGTGACGGGCTTTCCCGGCCAGGGCCCGGTGCGCGCCGGCGCGGCGATCGCGGACGTGGCGGCGGGCCTGTTCGCCGCGCTCGGCATCATGACCGCCCTGATCGAGCGCGAGCGCTCGGGGCACGGGCAGTGGGTGCAATCGTCGCTCCTCCACGCGGGCATCGCGCTCGCCGACTTCCAGGCGGCGCGCTATCTCAAGGAAGGCGAAGTGCCGCAGCAGGTCGGCAACGACCACCCGACCAGCATGCCGACCAGTGCCTACAAGACCTCAGACGGGCACATCAACGTCGCCGCGTCGGGCGAAGGCATGTGGCAGCGCCTGTGCAAGGCGATCGGGCGCGAGGACCTGCTCGCGCGGCCCGAGTTCAAGGATCTCCCGGGGCGTGCGAAGCACCGCGTCGCCCTGAACGCCGAGTTGAGCGCGGCACTGGCGAATAAGAAGAGCGCGCAGTGGGTTGAGGCGCTGAACGAGGCGGGCGTGCCCTGCGGCCCGATCTACGCCATGGACCAGGTGTTCGCCGATCCGCAGGTGCAGCACATCAAGGCGGCCGCGGAAGTGAAGCACCCGAAGCTCGGGGCGTTCCGCGTCGTGAACCAGGCGGCGACGCTGTCGCGCACGCCGGCGAGCATGGCGAGCGCGACGCCGGAGCTGGGCGAGCATACGGACGAGGTGCTGGCGGAACTGGGTTACGCGCCGGCGCAGATCGAAGGATTGCGCGCGAGAAAGGCGGTCTAGCGATGACAAGATTCCTGGCAGGCATGGCCGGATTGCTGTTTGCCGCGGCAGCGGCGGCGCAGGGCGGCTTTCCCAACCGCCCGATCACAATGGTGGTGGGCTTCGCCCCGGGCGGTGGCACCGATACCGCTGCGCGCATCATCGCCAAGGCGGCGACCGAGAGCTTCGGCCAGTCCGTGATCGTGGATAACCGCGCCGGGGCGGGCGGCAACATCGCGCACGAGCTGGTGGCCAGGAGCGCGCCCGATGGCCACACCATCCTGCTCGGCTCGGTGGGGCCGCTCACCGTGGCGCCGCACATGATCAAGAACCTGCCCTACGATCCGCTGAAGGACCTGGTGCCTGTCACCATGGCGGTCACCTTCGCCAACGTATTGGTGGTGCACGACGGCGTGCCGGTGCGCACGCTGGCCGACTACCTCAAGCTCGCCAACGCCACGCCGGGCGGGATGACCTACGGGTCTTCCGGCATCGGCGGCGCGGGACACCTCTCGGGGGAGTTGTTCCGCATGCTGTCCAAGGCGAACATCGTGCATGTGCCCTACAAGGGCGGCGGGCCGGCGATGCAGGACCTGCTCGGCAAGCAGATTTCCTCCATCTTCGCCACGCCGATCTCGGCCGGGCCGCACATCAAGGCAGGCAAGCTCCGCGCCATCGCCGTGACCAGCCTGCAGCGCACCAGCTTCATGCCGGACGTGCCGACGGTGGCCGAATCGGGCTACGCCGGCTTCGAGGCCACCAATTGGTACGCCTACGTCCTGCCGGCGAAGACGCCCAACGACATCGTCGAGCGCTGGCACCGAGAGCTGGTGAAGATCCTCAACGACGCGCCGGTGCGCGACGCGCTGCTCGCCCAGGGCATGGAGCCCTCGCCCACCTCGCGCGAGGCGCTCGCCGCCTACATCAAGCGCGAGTACGACACCTGGGGCCGCGTGGTCCGCGACGCGAAGATCACCGCTAACTGAAAATAGGGACAGACCCTATTTATCACGATGTGATAAATAGGGTCTGTCCCTATTTTTCACATCGTGACAACGATCTTGCCGACGTGGGCGTTGGCTTCCATGCGCTCCTTGGCGGCCGGCAGTTCGTCGAAGGGGAAGACGCGGTCGATGAGAGGCTCGATGCGCCCGTCCGCGAGCATGGGCAGCAGGCTTGAGGCGAAGCCGCGCATGGTCGCGGCGCGTTGCGCCGAGTTGCGCAGTTTGTTGGACACGCCGAACACCGTGAGACGCCGCGAGTGCAGGGCGTCGAGGTCCAGCTCCGCCTTCAGCGTGCCATCCAGGTAGCCCACGACGGCAAGGCGCCCCTGGAAGCCGAGCGAGCGCAGGCATTCGCCGAATACGGTGCCGCCGACGTTGTTGACGCAAAGGTCGGCGCCCTTGCCGCCGGTGGCCTGCAGCACCTGTGCGCTGAAGTCCGCCGAGCGCGTGGCGAGTGCAAGGTCGAGGCCGAGCGGCTTGAGCCGATCCAGTTTCTGCGCCGATCCGGAGGTGCCGATCACTTTTGCGCCGAGCGCCTTTGCCACCTGCAGCGCCACCACGCCGACGCCGGAGGTCACGCCGGTGACCAGCAGCCATTCGGCCGCTTTCAACCGGCCCTGCGCAACGAGCATGTCGTAGACCACGAGGAACGCGATCGGCACAGCCGCCGCCTGCTCCCAGGAGAGTTTCTCCGGCACCGGCAGGGATTCGCGCTCGTCCATCAGGCCGTACTCGGCGAAGGCGCCGGGGCAACGCCCCATGACGCGATCGCCCGGCTTGAATTGCGCGATCCCCGCGCCGATCTTCACCACTTCGCCCGCGGCATCCATGCCGGCCGGCTTCGCGGAGGCGGGCGCGGTGATGAGCTCGCCGCGGTTCAGCCCGGCCGCGCGCACGCGCACCAGCATCTGCCCCGGTCCCGGCTCCGGCATCGCAACGTCGCGACGCTCGAGGCTGGGTTGGCCCGCCTGCGCCTGGAGGAAGTAGGCGCGCACGCTTACTTGGCGCTCAGGCCGGTCTCGCGGATCAGCTGCCCCATGCGCTGGAGTTCCGTCGCGTTGCGCGCGGCGAACGCCTCGGGCGCAAGCAGGAGGCCCTGCGCCGCGATCGCCGCCAGGCGTGCCTTCATCGCCTCTGACTGCAGCACCGTGTTGATCTCGCGGTTGAGCAAGGCGATTGCGTCTTTCGGCGTACCTGTCGGCGCATAGAGGCCGAACACCGTGTCGGCATCGAATTCGCCGCCGACCACCTCGGCAACCGTGGGCGTTTCCGGGTAGGCAGGATGCCGCTTCGGACTGCCCACCGCGAGCAGGCGCAGTTTGCCGGCCTTGACGTGCTGCAAGCCGACGCCGGGATCGAAGGTGAAATCGAGCTGGCCGCCAAGCAGGTCGACGATGACCGGAGCCGCGCCCTTGTAGGGCACGTGCACGGTCTTCACCTTCGCCGCCGTATTGAACATCTCGCCGGCGATGTGCGGCGAGCTGCCGGTGCCGGGTGAGCCGTAATTGAGCTTGCCGGCGTTGTAGCGCGCATGGGCGATGAACTCCGCCAGCGTCTGCGCCGGGACCGCCGGCTTGACCACCAAGTACACGCTCACCACCGCTGCCGGCGCCACCGGCACGAGCGCCTGCATGGGGTTGGGCACGATGGCCGGGTTGAGCTGCCCGTTGACCGTGATCGCGCCGCCCGAGGACATGAGCAGCGTGTGGCCGTCCGCGGGGGCCTTCGCCACCTCCGTGACCCCGATGTGGCCGTTGGCCCCGGGCTTGTTCTCCACCACGAAAGGCTGGCCGAGCTTCTCCTGCAGTGCTGCGGCGAGCGGACGCGCGATCTGGTCGGCTGCGCCCCCGGGCGGGAAGTTGACGACGATGCGTACCGGCTTGGAGGGGAATGTCTGTGAATGCGCCGCAGCAACGGCCGCGAGGCCGACGAGTGCCAGCGTGCAGCGAAACAGGGTGCTTCTCATGGGGTCCCTCCGTTTGGCGCGGCATCGTAGCATGGGAAACTTCGCCTCCATGACGCTCCAGATCAAGCCCCTGCACCCGCTGTTCGCCGCTCAGGCAAGCGGCATCGATATCGGCCAGGCACTATCGCCGGAATCGGTGCGCGAGATCGAGCGCGCGATGGACCAGTACGCCGTGCTGGTGTTCCGCGACCAGCCGCTGTCGCAGGAGGGTCAGCTCGCCTTCGCCAAGTGCTTCGGTCCCCTGGACCTCGGCCTGAAGAAGGCCACGCGCCCGGCGGCGAACCTCACCGGCTACGACGAGATCATCGACATCTCCAACGTGGACGCGCAGGGCAGGGTCTACGACCGCGACCACCGCAAGGTGGTGTCCAACCTGGCCAACCAGCTCTGGCACTCCGACAGCTCGTTCCAGAAGCCGGCGGCGCGCTACTCGATCCTGCACGCGGTGGTGGTACCGCCGGCGGGCGGGGAGACCGAGTTTGCCGACCTGCGCGCGGCCTACGACGCGCTGCCCGCGGACCTCAAGCAAAAGGTCGAAGGCCTGCACAGCCCGCACTACGCGCTGCATTCGCGCCTCTGGCTGGGCGAAAAATACTCGCAGGCCGAACTTGACGCGATCCCGCCCGCCGAGTGGCCGCTGGTGCGGGAGCACCCCGGCTCGAAGAGAAAACTCCTGTGGGTCGGCGTGCACGCCACCCATGTCAAGGAGATGGCCTTTGGCGAAGGGCGCATGCTGCTCGCGGAACTCCTCGAGCACGCGACGCAGCGCGAGTTCGTGTTCCGGCACGCCTGGCGAGCGGGCGACAGCGTGATGTGGGACAACCGCGCGGTGCTGCACCGCGGCCGGCGCTTCGACCTCTCCCAGCACCGCGAACTGCGGCGCACCTCGACCCAGGACGTGCCCGCCGTCGCCTAGTCCTGCCGCGGGACGCCGTAGGACACGGGCCGGATCGGCGAGCCTGCGCTGCCTTTCTCGAGGATCGGCAGGATCATGGTGCACGACGTCCACACCTTGTCGCGCGCCAGCTCGTCCAGCTTGGCGTTCTCGATATGGTGGATGCCCATCTGCGTGAGCATGTGGTGGTGCACGGCGAAGGGCAGGCCGGGCGGCACGCCCGCGGCCGGGCCGGCCTTGCCGGCGAGCATGCCTTCAGGCACCGGATCCACGAACGGCGTATCCAGGCCGATGGCCACCACGCGCCGCTCGCCGAGGTACTTCGCCGCGTCGTAGGAAAGTCCCGGCGCCTTCGTATAGTAGAACTTCTCCGTATCCGGGTCCTTCCAGAAGTCGCCCCAGCCGGTGTGCACGTAGACCACGTCGCCGGGCAGGATGCCGCGCTTGGCGAGGCCCTGCGCCTTGAGCATCTCCTCGATGTGCTTCGCGGTGACCAGCTCGCCCGCCTTCATCGGCTGGCCGCCGCCGACAGTTTTCTTCGCGTCGAGCAGTACCGCGCTGGTGACCAGGGGCGGCGCCTTTTCCATGCCGAGCCTGAGCAGGCCGGATTCGGGTGCCGGCTTCACGTCCTTTTGCGTGTACCCACCGTAGTACACGGCGTCCTCTACCGGAATCGGCGGCTTGCCGTCCCAGGGCTGCTTGAGCACGCCGAAATGGCCGAGCGCGTCGATCTGCGTGGCCTGCTGCGCCGGCTCGGCGCCTGCCTCGAGCTGCTCGCCGTTGAACGCGTGCGCCGTGCCCGGAATGCTCGCCGTGGGCTTGGGTTTTTGCACGTAGGGGCCGCTGAACGGGGTCAGCGGCATGGTGTTGGAGCGCACTTGCGAGAGCTCGTACAGCTGTGACTTCGAATTTCCAAGGTGCCAGGCGCAGCGCGCCCAGGTGGCGGGGCCGACCTGGTTGGCCATGCCGCGCTCGTCGCCGGCGGGCCAGGGAGGTTGCGGTGTTTGTTTCTTCGATTGGGAGAGAATGCGCCAGGGCTCCATGGCGCCGGCGGACGTGGCGGCGAGGCACGCGGCGAACGCCACGGCAATGCGGGCAAGGCGCGGACGATGCATGATTTCCTCCAAGGTGAACGCAACGGCGTCGCTATCGTAGCGCGATTCCCTGTAAGCTCGCGCGGTCTCCGGGTCGAGGAATCCGCATTGTTCACGCTCTTCACACTCCGCGCCGCGCGTCTTATCCTGTTGTCGATGCTGTGCCTGCCGCTTGCCGCGCAGGCGCAAAGCCAACCGCTGGGCGATGTCATGAAGGACGGCGGCGCCGGCGAAGGCGGCGTGGCGCGCGCGGAGAGTTCGATCTACCGCGGGCAGGGCATGCGCTACGACTACCTGCCGGTAAACCTGTACTTCGGCGAGCACGCCTACTGGCACGCCGATCGCGTCGGCGTGAAGTGGCGCCTGGACGCGACGAGCCGCCTCGACGTGTTCCTCTCGCACCGCTACGAGGGCACGCCGCAGGACGACCATCCGCCGGTGCTGGCCGGCATGGCGATCCGCGAGCAGGGCACCGACCTGGGCGTGGGCTACCGCCGGCGCTACGGCTGGGGGGAAGTGTTCGGCGAAGCCTTGCACAACGTGGACGGCGATTCGCAGGGCAGCGAGCTGCGCGTCGGGTTCAGGAAGGAACTCGCCTACGGCAGGCTGCGCTATTTCCCCCAGATCATGGCTTCCTGGCGCGATGGAAAGCTGAACAACTATTACTATGGTGTGCTGCCAGGGGAGGCGACGGCCGCGCGGCCCGCCTACGACGCCGGCGCGGGCCTGAACCTGCAGTTCTCGGTGTATGCGACTTATCCCTTGGGCACCCACTGGAAGGTCCTCGCCGGGGCTTCGGCGACGCAATGGTCGAGCACCGTGCGCCACAGCCCGATCGTGGAAAGCGGCATGCAGTCCTCCTTCAGCCTGGGCCTGCTGTACGACCATTCGCCGCAGCCCTGGCCGATTCCCGAGGGACGCCCGCTGTGGGTGAAGCTGTACCACGGCCAGCAGACCGACTGCGACCTGGCGAAAGTGATGCTGTTCCGCTGCACTTCGACTGATACGCCGGAGGAGACGCGCGTGTCGTCGGTCGAACTCGGGCGCACCCTGATCGAGCGGCTCAACGGCTGGAACGTGGACCTCGCCGGCTACATCGGCCTGCTGTACCACGACGAAAAGGGCTACCAGCCGAATTCCTGGCAGCTCAACGCCTACTTCAAGCCGTACTGGTACGGGCTGCCCTGGAGCCATCGCGTGAAGACGCGCCTGGGGATCGGCACCGGCCTGTCCTACGCCAGCCGCGTGCCCTACGTCGAGGCGAAAGACCAGGCGGAGCGCGGCCGCAATACGAGCAAGCTGCTCACCTACCTCGACCCGACGATCGATTTCAGCGTGGGCGACCTGTTCAACGTGCGCAGCCTGAAGGACACTTTCGTCGGCATCGGGGCGTCGCACCGCTCGGGCATCTTTGGGTTTTCGCAGCTGCTGAACAACGTGAACGGCGGCTCGAACTACATTTACACCTACGTCGAATTCGCGATGTAGCGCCGCGCCGACTAGGCGGCTACGTGGACGCAGCGGGCTCCGCCTGGAAGCGGGCGACGCGGTTCCTGCCGCCTTCCTTGGCGAGGTACAGGGCGCGGTCGGCACGCGCGAGGAGGGCGTCCATGCTGCGCCCGTCCTCCGGGTAGCTCGCCACGCCGATGCTGACGGTGCAGGCCACGCGGCCGCTGCCGGCGGCGAACGTCGCCTCTTCGATGGCGTGGCGGATGCGCTCCGCCACTTCGAGCGCCCCGCGCGCCGGGGTGTCCGGCAGCATGACGACGAACTCGTCGCCGCCGTAGCGTGCCGGCACGTCGGTGAAGCGCAGTTGCGCCTGTACTGCCTTCACCACATGCTTGAGCAGCAGGTTGCCGGCCTCGTGGCCGTGCTGGTCGTTGACCTGCTTCAGGTTGTCCGAATCCACCATCAGGAAGCTGGCCGGGCGCTCGTAGCGCTGCGCCTGCGCGAACAGCCGGTTGGCGATCACCACGAAGCCGCGCATGTTGTAGATGCCGGTGAGCTCGTCTGTTTCCGACAGCAGCTTGGCGCGGTTCAGTCCGTAGCGGATGTCGGCCGAGAACATAGTGGTGATGTAGGCCACCAAGAGCACCGGTGCGAGCTGCGCGACGTAGTTGCCCCAGTACGGCAGGCGCAGGAGGTCCTTGCCGCCCACCTGCCAGTCGAGGAACAGGTAGCAGGCGCCGATCACCGCCACCTCGGCCAGGGTCACGGTCTTGCCCAGCGTGAGCGCGCTGGTGATCACCACCAGCAGGTAGGCGTTGACCAGCGGGCTCGCCAGCCCGCCGGTGAACCACAGCACCCAGGTGATGAAGGCGATCATCGCCAGGGTCTCCACTGCGATCTTCCAGCGCGACTCGTGCTTGTAGAAGTTCGCGTAGCGGAAGCTCATGACAAAAGCGGCGAAGAAGAACATCGCCATCGACAGGGCCGGCTCGCCCTCGGCGATCGGCCAGCCGAACACCATGTACACCAGCACCAGGATCAGCAGCAGCCACTCGATCTCGGCGACCGTGCGCGAAATGCCGCGCAGCTCCTCCTGCTCGAGGCTGGGGGCGTGGCGCTGCGCGTGGGGGACGGATTCGGGCACGGCGCCGTTATGATACCGGCGTCCAACGGAAGGAAAGAATGGCTTCTGCGAGGATTTGCTTAATCCGTCACGGTGAGACCGCGTGGAACGCCGAGGGACGGGTGCAGGGACAGACCGACGTGCCGCTGTCGGCAGTCGGCGAAGCGCAGGCGCGCGCCGTTGGCGCCGCGCTCGGCGGGATGCGCTTCGCGGCGCTGTACTCGAGCGACCTCGCACGCGTGCGCCAGACCGCCGCGCCGGCGGCGAGCGCCCTCGGCCTGGCGCCGCGGCTCGACGCGGGGCTGCGCGAGCGCCACTACGGCAAGTTCGAGACGCTCACCTACGCCGAGGCGCGCGAGAAGCACCCGGAGGATTTCGCGCGCTTCAAGGCGAAGGAGCCGGAGTACGACTTCGGCAGCGGCGAGAGCCTGCTGGCGTTCAACGAGCGCGCCATCGCCTGCGTGGGCGCCATCGCGGCGCGCCATGCGGGCGAGTCGGTGCTGGTGTTCACGCATGGCGGGGTGCTGGAGATGGTGCACCGGCACGCGCGCGATAGCGGATTGACGTCGCCGCGCGATTTCGAGATCGCCAACGCGACGATCAACTGGGTCGAGGCGGGCGCGGCGGGCTGGCAGGTGCTCGCCTGGGGCGAGCGCGGCCACCTCGACGCGGCGCTGGACGACCTGGCGGGCTAGCGCGGCCGTGGCGACCATCGTGATCCTGGAGCATGCGCTGCAGCGCGACGTCGGGCTGCCTTACATGATGCATGCCTTCGCCGGGCACTGGCGCCGGCGCGGCCATCGGGTGCACCTTCATCACGGCGTCGAGGATGTGCCCGCGGGCGACCTGGCGGTGATGCACGTGGACCTGACTGTCGTGCCGCAAGCCTATCGCGCGCTCGCGGGGCGCTACGCCCGGGTCCTCAACGCCGGCGTGACCGACGTGTCGAAAAGCCGCTTCAGCCGCGACCTGCTCGACCGCTACACCGACTGGATCGGCCCGGTGATCGTCAAGACCGAGGCGAACTACGGCGGCAAGCCCGAACAGCTGCTGGGCATGATCGCCGAGCAGTCCGGGGTGCGCGCCGATTTCACGCCCGGCCCGGTTGCCGAGAGCTACCCGATCTACGCCTCGCTGCGCGAGGTGCCCGAGGAGGTCTGGCGCACGGCGGGCGTGGTGGTGGAGCGTTTCCTTCCCGAACGCGACGCCGAGGACTACTGCCTGCGCGTGTGGACTTTCCTCGGCGACCGCGAGCGCAGCGTGCGCTGGCGCGCCGCCGATCCGATCGTGAAGGCGAACAACATGACCGGGCGCGACTTGGTCGAGGTTCCCGCGGAGATGCGCGCCTGGCGCCAGCGCCTGGGGTTCGATTTCGGCAAGTTCGACTACGTGCGCTATGGCGAGCGCTGGGTGCTGCTCGACGTGAACCGCACCCCCTCGTATCCGCGAGCCTCCTCCGGGCCGAATCCGCTCGATGCCCTGTCCGAGGGCATCGAGTCCTGCCTGCGCTAGCGCTTGCGCATCACCAGGCGCGCGCAGCGGTCGCCCATCTCGTAGCCGCCGAAACTGCACTCGAGGATCTCGAATCGCGGCGCGAGCATCGCGCGCGCCTCGGACAGCGTGGGCAGCGGCATCTCGAGGCGCGAGTCGCGCCACTGCGCGATGTTGGCATAGGCCTGCTCGCTCCAGCCGAGCCGCGCCAGCAGGGCCGGGGTGTCGGGCACGTGCGCGTGCCAGCCGCGCCACACCTCCTGCATGCGCACGCCCACCCGCCCCGGTCCGTGCAGTGCCATGGCCAGCCGCCAGACGAAGATCTCGAACTCGCCGATGCACCCCGCGTGCAGCTCGGCGAACAGCCTGTCCAGCCGTTCCGGCTCTTCCGGCCTCAGGTAACAGCGCAGGCAGTACAGGCCGGCCGGGCGCAGCACGCGGCGGACTTCCGCGTTGAGCGCTTCGCAATCGGCGAAGGTGGCGAGCGCGGCGTAGCAGCCATCACCGATGACCAGGTCGCGGCTGGCGTCGGCGAGGGGCATCTGGCGCCAGTCGCCGCGCACCGGCGCCGCGAATCCGGGCAAGCCGGCCGCGGGCCACACGCGGCGGATCATGCCGCCCGACCAATCCATCGCCAGCAACTGCGTTGGCACGGGCCAGCGCAGCGTTGCCAGCGCCGGCGTGACGCCCAGCAGCAACGCTTGCAATTTACTACGTTGTCTGCAAAGCGCGCGCAGCCGCGATTCCCAGAACTCGATGTCCTCGCCCGCCGGCCGGATCGGCGCCGGCAGTGGCCGGCCGGCAGGGCGCGTCGCGCGCTGGTCCCAATAGGCGAGCTTGCTCCTGTCCATCGCCGCGGATTATCCCTTGCCGCCCCCAAAAACGCGTGGGAGAATCCGCCGCAAACCAACAAGCAGTTCATCGGGCAGGTTTTCTCGGGGAGCGATGACGGGGATGCGTACGCTAGCGGTTGCTGTTCTATTGTCGTGGGGAATCGCCGCCTTCGCGCAGGCCCCCGCTCCCGCCCCGATTCCCCGTTTCGACATCACCAGCTTCGACATCGAGGGCAACACCCTTTTCGAGCTTTACGAACTGCATGCGCTGGTGGAGCCCTTTGTCGGCAAGCAGAAGGATTTCGGCGACATCCAGCGCGCGCTGGAGGCCCTGCAGGACCACTACAGCGCCAAGGGCTACAACGCGGTGCGGGTGCTGATCCCGGAACAGGACATACGCGCCGGCCAGGTGCGGCTGCAGGTGATCGAAGCGCGCATCCGCAACGTCAAGATCGAGGGAAACCGCTTCTATAACGACGAGAACGTGCGCGCCAGCCTGCCGGCGCTGCGTGAGGGCGAGGCGCCCAACACCAAGCGCATCGGCGAAAACGTGCAGCTCGCCAACGAGAACCCGGTGCGCCAGCAGCGCGTGGTGCTCGAGTCCACCGAGGAAATCGGCAAGGTGGATGCCTCGGTGAAGGTCACGGACGACGACCCTTACCGCGTTACCGTGTTCCTGGACAACACCGGCAACAGCACCACGGGCTACTACCGCACTGGGTTCGGCGTGGTGAACTCGAACTTCGACAACAAGGACCGGGTGATCAACGTGCAGTTCATCACCTCGCCCACGCAGTGGGACGACGTGCAGATTTTCGGCGTCGGCTACCGCGTGCCGTTCTACGAGTGGAACGCAGTGCTGGAGGCCTACGGCGGATACTCGGACGTCGAGTCCGGCACCGTGCAGAACCTGTTCTCGGTGGCGGGCGCGGGCACCATCCTCGGCGCGCGCTACACGCAGATCCTGACGCGCTATGGCGCCTACGAGCAGAAGATGTCGCTCGGCTTCGAGTTCAAGGCGTTCACCAACGACGTGGTGCTCATCGGCGGCAGCACCACCCTGGTGCCGGACGTTACCACCCAGCCGCTGCTGCTCAACTACTTCGGGCGTTTCGCCGAGTCGGGGCGCGACTTCAGCTTCACGCTTGGCGTCGCGCAAAACATGCCGACCGATGAGGGCGATGCGTCGCAGGCCGCCATCGAGCAGGCGAGGCCGGGCGCCGCCGCCAATTTCCGCATCTGGCGCGCCGGCGCCGCCTATTCGCACGCCATCGGCGGGGACGCAATACTGCGCTTCGCCATCGACGGGCAGTACACGCGTAACGCCCTCGTGCCGGGCGAGCAGTACGGCCTGGGAGGCCAGAACAGCGTGCGCGGCTTCAACGAGCGCGAGGTGGCCAACGACAATGGCCACCGGGTGTCCCTCGAGGCCTACGGGCCGGAGATCGGGCCCTCCATCGGCGCCGACTGGCGTGCCCGCATGCTGGCCTTCTACGACGCGGGCCACGGACGGGACAACCAACCGGTCCGGCTGGAAGAGAACGGCATGAGCAGCGCCGGACTTGGCTTGCGGGCCAATCGCGGCCGCAGCATCTCGCTGCGCGCCGATTACGCCGTGGTCCTCAACAACGCGGGGACCCGGGACAGCGGCAAGGGGCGGGCCCACTTTGGCATCGCTTACACCTTCTGATACGTACTCTGTGCAATTTTTAAC
Source organism: Betaproteobacteria bacterium (assembly GCA_031391655.1). Taxonomy (GTDB): domain Bacteria; phylum Pseudomonadota; class Gammaproteobacteria; order Burkholderiales; family SG8-39; genus JAABQT01. The sequence continues at coordinate 31,027 of JANMUO010000306.1, read as the reverse complement.
AAGGCTGCGCTCACTCGGTGGGCCTAGAATGGAACATGACACGCGCTAAGCCGGAATCAGTCCTCAAACCAAAGCAGATCGCGGTGTCGGTTGCCGCCTGTTTTGCCCTCCACGCACCCCTGCTCCTGGCGAATCCTTCGGTGCCGACCGTCGTCCACGGCGGCGTCGGCTTCAGCGGCCTGGGCACCAGCGCGCTCACCATCACGAACACGGCGGGCGGCAACGCCATCATCAACTGGAACGGCTTCTCGATCGGCATCAACGAGATCACCAAGTTCCAGCAGTTCGCCAACCTGGCGGTGCTCAACCGCGTCACCGGCAGCGAGCTCTCCAGCATCCTCGGCGCGCTGAAGTCCGACGGGCGAGTGTTCCTCATCAACCCGAACGGCATCATTTTCGGCGCCAATTCGCGCATCGACACCGCCGGCATGGTGGCCTCGAGCCTGGCGCTTTCGGACCAGGACTTCCTCGCCAACCGCCTGCGCTTCACGGAAGTGCCGGGCGCCGGCGCGGTGGTCAACAACGGCATCATCCAGACCGTGGCCGGCAGTCGCGTCTACCTGGTCGCCCCGACGGTCGAGAACAACGGACTGATCCAGACGCCGCAGGGCGCGGTGGTCCTCGCGGCGGGCAAGGAAGTGGAACTGGTCGACGCCAACACGCCGTTTGTCACGGTGAAGCTGGCGGCGGCCACCGACAGTGCGCTCAACATCGGCAACATCATCGCCGACAGTGGCCGCATCGGCATGTTCGGCGCGCTGGTGCGCAATTCGGGAACCATTTCGGCCAACAGCGTCGTTGCGGGCCCGGGTGGGGAGATCCGCCTGGTGGCGAGCAGGGACCTGACGCTGGATGCGGGCAGCACGGTGACGGCCAACGGCGCGAGCGGCGGCAAGGTGCTGTTGCAGGCTGAGGGCGGGACGAATCTTGTTGGTGGAACGGTCGAAGCCAAGGGTTCGGCCGGCAAAGGCGGCGAGGTCCAGGCGCTGGGCGTGCGCGTCGGGGTCGTGGGCCACGGCGTGATCGATGCGTCGGGCGATACCGGCGGCGGCACGGTGCTGGTGGGCGGGGATTACCAGGGCAAGAACGCGGCGGTGCAGAACGCCGAGCGTACGTATGTTGGAACGGACGGGGTCATTCGCGCGGATGCGATGACCACGGGCGATGGCGGGCGGGTGATCGTGTGGGCGGACAAGGACACGGAGTTCTACGGCGCGATCAGCGTCAAGGGCGGGGCGCAGTCGGGCAACGGCGGCTTCGTAGAGACTTCCGGCAAGGGCGCGCTGCAGGCGTTCGGCTCGGTCAATGTCAGTGCGCCGAACGGCGTCGGCGGCAACTGGCTGCTCGACCCCACGGACATCACCATCGTGGCGGGTGGGCTGGAGGCCTACGGCGCGTGTGGGGCCAACATGATCTGCTGGCCGGATGTGGTCTCGAGCGTCGGAGTGGACGCGATCAACAATGCGATGGCCGGCAATGGCTTCATTCAAATACAAGCCACCAACGACATCAATCTGCAGGCCAGCCTCACTCTGACCTATGGCGGAAGCGTGAGCATGGAGGCCGGGAACAACATTAATCTCGGTGTCAATGGCATCAGTACGATCGGCAACTTGACGCTGCTTGCTGCGGCACCCGGGGCGGTGGCCTACGGGGGCAGCGCGACAACTGGAGCCATTACCTCGTCCCCTGGCGGCGGCAACATCACAACTAGTGGCGGGTCGCTGGACGCGCAGGGCTGGGCGGTGAACCTAGGCAACATCAATACTTCCGGATCTAGCAACGCCGGGTCTGTGAACCTAGCTTCCTCCAATGGGAATGTCGCCACGGGCGGCATCACCACCGGCGGCGGATCCGTGGTCGTGAACGCAGCCAACGGCGCCATTTCGGTCGGCGGGCTGATCAGCACGAGCAGCACGCTGAATCCCGGGGACACGTTCGGCAACGGCAGCGTGTCCGTGACGGCGTCCGGCAATATCACGACAGCTTCGATCGTGACAGCGTCGCCGCATCCGGTTCATGGGGACGGTGGCTACGTGCGGCTCGCGACGAACAACGGCGTAATCAGCGTCAACGGCATGATCGACACACGCGGCGCGCCCGGCAGCCTCGTTGCGGTCGATACGTGCAATGACGGATGCATGGAAACTTTTAGCGCCGGCTCAGACGGCGGCGGCGTAAGTCTGGTGCGCACTGCCCAGGACGGCTTTGCCGGTACGGCCGTCAGGGTGAACGGGGATATCCTTACCACGGGAGGCAACGGCGCCAGCGGTACGGCAGTTCCGGGCCAGGATCACAGCGGGGGATGGGGCGGGTATGTTTTGATTGGCGGCGATGATTGCAGCGGTGATTGCAGTTTCGTGAATGCACCGCTTGCCGGCAGCGTTTCCGTCGCCGGCGTGAGCAATACCAGCGGCGGCCATGGCGGATCCGTTACGGAAGCTATTTCTGGGACGGAGGCCGGGTCCGCGGGCCAGATTTCAGTCTGGTCCTATGGCTCGATTGGAATAGGCGGAATCGTCTCGCGCGGCGGCAATGCCGGGAACGGCGCGGACGGATCGGCATACGGCAACGACGGCGGTTGGGGCGGAAGCCTGCAACTGTATTCGGACGCGGGCTCCGTTGCCATCGGCTCCATCGACAATTCTGGCGGGGCAGGGGGCAACGCCGGCGGTTCAGCCTATGGCTCCTATTCGATCGGTGGGTGGGGCGGGTCCGCGGGCTACACCCAGATTCGCGGTGCCACCGGAGTGAACATCGGAGCCATCGTTGCCCGCGGCGCCAATGGCGGCGCGGGAGGCAACGCGAGCGGTTACCTGTACGCCAACGGCGGTGACGGCGGCGAGGGCAGTTCCCTCTATTTGAATTCTTTGTCGGGCCCGGTGTCGATCGGCTCGATCGATATGTCCGGCGCGCACGGCGGGGTGGGGGGTGCTGCCGCAGAGTACGTTTGGGGCGGCAGCGGTGGCGACGGCGGCTACCTCGACGTGTTCGGCACTGCGGTCAGTATCTCGTCGATCGTTGGCCGGGGCGGCAACGGAGCGGCGGGCGGCACCGCCACGGGAGGGGTTTTCCCTTATGGGTACGGCGGCAGCGGCGGTCGAGGCACCAACGTCTATGTTTCCGCAACGGGGCCAGTCTCGATCGGGTCGGCCGATGTCTCGGGCGGTCACGCGGGCGCAGGCGGCACGGCAACCCAGTATGCCTGGGGCGGCAGCGGGGGATATGCCGGCTACTTTGACGTCGTGAACGCGAGTTCCATCGATATCGGCCCGATTGCCGGGCGCGGCGGCGACGGCGCCAGCGGAGGGACCGGCATCTATGCCAACGGAGGATCGGGTGGCCGTGGCTCGAGTATCAATCTGAATTCGACGGGCCCGGTCACGACCGGCGCGATGGACATCCTTGGCGGCCGGGGCGGCAATGGCGGAGCTGCAGTCCTCTACGGCTATGGCGGCAACGGCTATTACGGCGGCTCGGTGAGCATCACCGGGACGTCGATCGCGACAGGCGCCATCATGGCGCGCGGCGCCGATGGCGGCACGGGCGGCACGATATCCGATAGCGGCGGTAATTCCAGCGGCGGGATGGGCGGCATGGGCGGTTCGGTGTCCCTGAACGCCTCAAGCTACGGCGGGCAGGTATCCATTCCTGGCCCCGTCTCGACGGGCATGATCGACATCTCCGGCGGCAATGGGGGCAATAGCGGGGCGATGGGCTCTTCCTTAACTTCCGGAGGCTGGGGCGGCAGCGGTGGCGGCGCATTCAGCAGCGGCGTGTACATATCCGGCTCAACCATCGACGTCAGCGGGCCGATCCTGGCCGGTGGCGGCAAGGGCGGCGACGTCCTGAACCAGAGCCTCTCTGCGAATGGCACACCGGGCAGTACTGCCGGCAGCGGCGGCAATGGCGGCCGCGTCAACGTGCAGGGCACCGGCGAGATATCGATCAATGACGGCGGCGCACTCGGCACCGTGTCGATCGACGTTTCCGGCGGTGCGGGCGGCAACGGCAACGCCGCGACGAGTCCCGCGGGCAACGGCGGCACAGGCGGCGCAGGCGGCACCGCGGACCTTATCGGCACCCCGAATATGACCATGTTCGGATCCGTGAATGCCGCAGGCGGTGCGGGCGGTAACGGCGGGGCCGGGAATGGGGCGAATGTGGGCGGCAGTGGAGGCAACGGCGGAAACGCCGGGTTCATTTACCTCGATGCCAGCAGCGTGACCGATACCCAGATTGGCGACGGCATCATCTTCGTCCTGGCGGGCACGCAGTTCAATGTCCAGGGTGGCGCGGGTGGAGTTGGCGGAACCGATGGCGGAGTCGGCGCTGGCGCGGGCGCTGCTGCGGGAAGAACCGGCACCTTCAACTCCATGTCAGACTACTTCGGCACCATCGTGATCCTCGACCCGCTGTCGATTCCCGAGGTCAATGCGAACTTCCAGCAAACGGTCAAAGCGTTCGACGAGTCCACGGACTTCGTGGGCGGCGAGGACGAGGAAAAGGACGAGAACAAGTCCAAGAAGGAGTTCAGTTCATGCAAAGCCTGATGCGGATGAGTGCATTCAAGGCCGCGCTCGCGGCGGCGCTCCTGGCACCGCTGCTCGCCTGGTCGCAAGGCTCGGTGCAGCACCTGTCGGGCACGCTGCACGTGCAGCGTCCCGACGGCACGGTACGCCTCCTGTCGGAGAAGTCGCAGGTGCTGCAGGGCGACGTGGTTTCCACCGAGCGCGACAGCTACGCGCAGATCAAGCTCACCGACGGCGGGCAGATCACGCTGCGCCCGAACACGCAGATCCGAATCGAGGGGTACGAATTCTCGGAGAACGAGCCGCAGAAGGACAGTTTCGTGTTCGCCCTGCTCAAGGGCGGCATGCGGGCGGTGACCGGCTTGGTCGGCAAGCGCGGCAATCGCGATGCCTACAAGCTGCGCACGGCGACGGCCACCGTGGGCATCCGAGGCACCGACTTCAACGCGATTGAGGTGCCGGAGGGACAGGGCGGCAGCAGCCCCGCGCCCGGTGTATACGTCGTGGTGGCCGACGGCCAGGTGGTGTTGACCTCGGGCGGACAGGAGTTGCTCGCGGCGGCCGGACAGACGGCGTACTCCAGCAACGCGAACCTGCCCCCGGTGATCGTGCCGCCGCCGCCCAATCTTCCCAGCATCAAGCCGCCGCAGAGCTTCGGTTCGGCCAACCCGACCAGCATCAGCGGTGGCCAGGCGGATTCCTGCGCGATCTGATCCCGCCGCCGGGATAAGATGAAAGCCCGCCCAGCGCGGGCTTTCTTATTTCAGGGGCATGGCAAAGATCGTTTTTGCGTGGGAGCTGGGCGGCCACACCGGGCACGTCACCACGCTGCTGCCCATCGCGCGCGCCATGCAGGCGCGCGGCCACGACGTCAGCTTCCTGCTGCGCGAACCGAAATCCGGTGCCGACCTGGCCGGCGCGGCCGAGATCCCGCGCGCCGCCGCGCCGATCTGGGTCGGCCCGGCGAAGTACGCCAACCCGCTAAACTTTGGCCAGATCCTGCAGAACTTCGGCTACCACCTGCACGACAGCCTGCGCCAGCTGATTGACGCGTGGCGCGAGCGGCTCGCCGATGCGCAGGCGGTGGTGGCCAACGTGTCGCCAGCGGCGCATATTGCGGCGCGCACGCTCGGCGTCCCGAGCTTCGAGATCTCGCAAGGTTTCCACGTGCCGCCGCCGACGATGCCCTCGCCGCCCCTGCGCCACTGGGAGCCGGCGCCGCGCGCGGAGCTGGAGGCGGCCGATGGCGCGGTGCTGGAGGCGATCAACGCCGTCCTGTCCGCGCACGGCGCCGCGCGCATCGGCACCATCGGCGAGCTGTTCTCGGGGCGCGCGATGCTGCTCACCTATCCGGAGCTGGACATTTATCCCGAGCGGGGGCCGGCCGACTACTACGGCGTGCCCAGGTCTGGCGAGGGCAGCGCCGTGCCGGACTGGCCCGCCGGCCGCGGGCCGCGCGTGTTCGCCTACCTCTATAACTATTTCAACGGGCTCGATCCGCTGCTCGGGGCGCTGCGCAGGCTGGAAGCGCCGACGCTGATGCTGTGCCGCAATGCCAATGCCGAGCTCGTGCGCAAGCACGAGGGCGGATCGGTGCGCGTAACGGGGGAGCCCATGTCGGTGTCGCGGCTGCTGCCGCAGGCCGATGTGGTGGTGTGCCACGCCAGCCACCAGATGACGGCGCAGGCGCTGCTCGGCGCCAAGCCGCTGCTTCTGCTGCCCACGCAGCTCGAGCAGTTCCTCATCATGCGTCGCGTGGTGCGCTTTGGCGCGGGACTGGGGACGGATCCGCAGGTGCCGGACGCCGACTACGCCAGGGCGCTCGGCGACCTGGCGGGCAAGGCGGCGTACGCGGAGAAAGCGCGCGAGTTCGCGCGCCGCTACGAGCGACAAGACCCCGCGACGGTGCTCGCGACCATGATCGGCCACATCGAAGCGGCGATCGCGAGGCGGGCGGCGTGACGCGCAGCCCTCCCTGGCGCGTGCAGGGCGCAGTTCCCGGCGCGGCGTGGCCTGCGATCCCGGCGCCAAGCGGTGCGACGGTGCTCGCGGTGCTCTGGCAGCTCGAGCGCACTCAGTGGCTTGCGCCGCAGGAGCTGCTCGCGCTCCAGCTCGGCCAGCTCGAGGTGCTGTTGCGCCACGCGCAGGCGACCGTGCCCTGGTATCGCGAGCAGTGGGCGAATGCCTACGATCCCGTGGCCCCGCTGACTTACGAGCGGTTGCGCAAGCTGCCGTTGCTCAAACGGGGAGAGCTGCAGGCGAGCTACGAGAGACTGCGCAGCGCAAATCCGCTCCAGGCGCACGGCGTGCCGGAGGAACGACGCACCTCCGGCTCCACCGGCGCCCCGGTGCGCTTCCTCGCCACCCCACTCGGCGGGCTGTACTGGAATGCATTCACCCTGCGCGACCACGACTGGCACGGCCGCGATCTCAGCGCCAGGCTGGCGGTGATTCGCCGCGAGACGGAAGCCTCCGATGTCGCCAACTGGGGCTCGGCGACGGCGAATCTATTCGCGACCGGGCGTTCGCTCGGCGCATCGATCCGCGACGACGCCGAGCGCCATGTCGACTGGCTGCTGCGCGAAAAGCCGGCCTACCTGTTCACCTATCCGTCGCTGGCCCTGGAGCTGGCGCGCCTGTCGCTCGCACGCGGCCTGCGCCTGGAGGGGCTGCGAGAAGTGCGCACGCTCGCGGAATCCGTTTCGCCCGAGCTGCGCGCCCTCGCGCGCGAAGCCTGGGGCGTGCCGGTCACCGACGTCTACTCGGCCAGCGAGACCGGCTACCTCGCACTGCAGTGCCCGACGGGCGAGCACTACCACGTGCAGTCCGAGGGCGTGCTGCTCGAGGTGCTGGACGAGTCCGGCGCGCCCTGCAGTCCCGGCATGGTCGGCCGCGTGGTGGTGACGCCGCTGCACAGCTTTGCCATGCCGCTCGTGCGCTACGACATCGGGGACTACGCTGAAGTCGGCGAACCCTGCGCCTGCGGGCGGGGGTTGCCGGTGTTGCGGCGCATCCTTGGACGCGTACGCAACACGCTCGTCACCGCGGACGGAAAGAAGTACTGGCCCGTGTTCGGCACGCGCGCGTTGATGGAAACGGCTCCCGTGCGGCAGTACCAGTTCGTGCAGAAGGCGCACGACCTGGTCGAAGCGCGCCTGGTGGCCGTGGTGCCGCTGTCGCCGGCGCAAGAGGCCGCGTTCCGCGAACGCGTGCTGTCCATGCTGCCCCCGGGCCTGACGTTGCGTTTCGCCTACTGCGAGTCGATTCCGCGCAGCGCGGGCGGCAAGTACGAGGAGTTCCTCTCGGAACTCAGCGCCGCGTAGCGACGACGTGCACGTAGTCGTCGCCGCCCGGCACCGTCGGCGCGTCCACGGGGTGGCGCGCGGGCACGGCGATCGGCTCGCAGTGCAGGACGTCGAGGACGAAGCCGGCGTCCTCGAACAGGCGGCGCAGCTCCTCTATCGAGCGCAGCGTGTACACACCCAGGCGCGCGGCGTATGCGCGCGCCGCGGTCTCCAGTACCGGCGGGGGAAGGTCGATGCCACCGGTCAGCGCCTCGGCCGCTGCGCGGGCCCGCAGCGCGAACGCGTCGGTCTGGCGGCCGTCGAAGCCGGTGCGCTCGGGCGCAGCCGGCGTGCGCAGGCGGTTGACCGTGATCACGCGCCCGCCCGGGCGCAACAGCGCCTGCCAGCGGGAGACCAGGGCACGCCGCTGCGCTGCGTCGAAGTAGCCGAAGAATCCGTGCGTGCAGATGAAATCGTAGGGCGCATCGTTCGCCGGCGCGAGGATGTCGGCGCAGCGGGTTGCGATCGTTGTCCCGACGCGCTCGGCGTACCAGCGGTTCAGCATGAGGGATGTCTCGCAGCGGTCGAGCACCGTGATGGCGGGCATGCCGCCTTGCGAGCGGGCGAGGCCGATCAGCAGCGCGAGCATGGCGTAGTCGGAAGTGCCGGATACCAGCACGCGGGGGGAGGCGGTGAGCAGCCCGCGCAGCGACTCGCGGTAGAACGCCGCGTGGTGTTCTGGCGCGATGGCGAGGCCGAGCAGCCGCATGTACTGCCAGAAGCCGTGGTTCCAGGCGCAGTTCTCGCCAGTCGCGGGATCCACGCGGCAAAGCTGTGGGGCCAGCCGCCGCGCCAGAGGCGCGCTCACCTCCAGGGCTTCCTCGGGCTGCCGCATGCGTGGCAGGATACTGGCAATGGCTCCCCGGTTCGAATTCCTGATGAACGTCGCCGCCGACGTCGGCGAACTGATGACCATGGGTGGCGGCCCGCTTGGCGAGCGCCGTGTGGTGGCCATCACCGGCGGCAGCTTCGAAGGCCCGCAGCTGAAAGGGGCAATCGTCCCCGGCGGCGCCGACTGGCAGATATTGCGCGCAGACGGGGTGCTGGACATCGACGCGCGCTATGCGCTGCGCACGGACGCCGGAGCGCTCATCCGGGTGGTGAGCCAGGGCTATCGCCACGGGCCGCCGGAGGTGCTCGCCGCGCTCGGCCGCGGCGAGGACGTGCCACCGGAAAAGTATTTCTTCCGCACCGTGATGCGCTTCGAGACCGGCGCTGCCGACCTGGTGTGGCTCAACCGCACCATTGCGGTGGCCAGCGCGCAGCGCAAGGCACGCCAGGTGCTGCTGGAGGCCTACAAGCTCCTCTAGGGCCTGACCAGCGGCGGCTCGTCCATCAGCGCGATCTGTTCGCGCAGTTCCAGGATGCGGTCCTGCCAGTAGCGCTGCGTGTTGAACCACGGGAAGGCCGCGGGAAACGCAGGGTCGTCCCAGCGCCGCGCGATCCACGCCGAGTAGTGGATGAGGCGCAGCGTGCGCAACGCCTCCACGAGGTGCAGCTCGCGCGGATCGAACTCGCGGAACTGCTCGTAGCCGGCGAGCACGTCGCCGAGCTGGCGCGTCATGTCGGCGCGGTCGCCCGACAGCAGCATCCACAGGTCCTGCACTGCGGGGCCGGTGCGCGCGTCGTCGAAGTCCACGAAGTGCGGTCCCTGGTCGGTCCACAGCACGTTGCCGGCGTGGCAGTCGCCGTGCAGCCTCAGCGTGGACACGGCGCCTGCGCGCGCATAGCAATGCTCGACGGCCTGCAGCGCTTGCTCCACAGCGCTTGTCCACGCGCCGAGCAGGTCAGGCGGCAGGAAGCCGTTCTGCAGCAGCCAATCGCGCGGCTCGCGGCCGAAGTTCTCCGCGTCGAGCGCGGGGCGTTCGGCGAACGGCTGCACGGCACCGACGGCATGGATGCGGCCGATGAAGCGCCCGATCCACTCCAGCGTGTCGCGGCGGTCCAGTTCCGGCGTGCGGCCGCCGCGCCGCGGAAACACTGCGAAGCGGAACCCTGCGTGCTCGAACAGCGTCCTGCCCTCCAGCGCGAGCGGCGCCACGGCCGGGATCTCGCGCTCCTCGAGTTCGCGCACGAAGGCATGCTCTTCGAGAATCTGCGCGTCGCTCCAGCGCGCGGGGCGGTAGAACTTCGCCACCACCGAGGAGTTGTCCTCCAGCCACACCTGGTAGACGCGGTTCTCGTAGCTGTTGAGCGCGAGCAGGCGGCCGTCGCCGCGCTGCCCCGCGCTGTCCAGGGCATCCAGCACGGTGTCCGGGTCCAGCCCGGAGTAGGGCGCATTCGCGATCATCCGATCGGCTAGACTATCACCGCGCATGAAAGGCACCGCCGAAAATATCGTCGAAGTCAGCGACCTGCATTTCGCCTACGGCGCGAACACGGTATTCCGCGGCCTCTCGCTCACCGTGCCTCGTGGCAAGCTGGTGGCGATCCTCGGCACCAGCGGCTGCGGCAAGTCGACGCTGCTCAAGCTGATCGGCGGGCAGCTGCGCCCGGCGCGCGGCGCGGTGCGCGTGGATGGCGAGGCGGTGCATGAACTGGACACCGCCGGCCTCTACGCCATGCGCCGCAAGATGGGCATGATGTTCCAGACCAGCGGATTGTTCACCGACCTGAGCGTGTACGAGAACGTGGCAGTCCCGATCCGCGAGCACACGCGCCTGCCTGAAGAAGTGGTGAAGAGCCTGGTGCTGATGAAGCTGCACGCGGTCGGCCTGCGCGGGGCGCACGGCCTGCGCGTCGGCGACCTGTCCGGCGGCATGACGCGGCGCGTCGCGCTGGCGCGGGCCATCGCCATGGACCCGCTGCTGGCGATGTACGACGAGCCCTTCGCCGGGCTGGACCCGATCTCGCTCAACGTGGTGGCGGGGCTGGTGCGCCGGTTGAACGACGCGCTCGGCGCCACTTCGATCGTGGTCACCTACGACGTGAGCGAGTCGCTGAAGATCGTGGACCTGCTCTACGTGATCTCGGAGGGCGTGGTGATCGGGCAGGGCACGCCCGATGAGCTGCTCGAGTCAAAAGACCCCCGCATCCACCAGTTCCTGCACATGCAGCCCGACGGGCCGGTCAAGTTCCACTACCCGGCCAAGCTGCTGGCCGACGACCTGCGGCTGAACTAAGCTTTGTCCTTGGGGATAAATTTCAGCGCCACGCCGTTGTTGCAATAGCGCAGTCCCGTGGGCTGCGGGCCGTCCTTGAACACGTGCCCGTGGTGCCCGTCGCAGCGCTTGCAGCGGTACTCGGTGCGCGGGTAGATCAGGTAGTAATCGGTCTTTTCCGTGAATACGCCCGGGATGGTGGTGAAGAAGCTCGGCCAGCCCGTGCCGCTGTCGAACTTCATCGGCGTAGTGAACAGCGGCAGGTCGCAGCCCGCGCAGGCGAAGACGCCGGCGCGCTTCTCGCGGTCCAGCGGGCTGGTGCCGGCGCGCTCGGTGCCGTCCTCGCGCAGCACGTTGTAGCTGGCCGGCGAAAGGCGCTTGCGCCACTCGTCCTTGGACAGCTTGACGGGTTCGCCCGCCGAGGGCGTCACCACCCCTGCCGCGAGGTAGGTTTTCCAGTTCTGCTGCAATTCTTCGACCATCTTCATTCCTTTCGTCTGCGCCTGGGCGAGCCAGGAAGCGCCCGCCAGCGGGGCGGCCAACAGGGCCCTGAGTAGTCCGCGTCGATCCATGGTGCCTCCTTGTGCAGTTTAGTCGAAAGCCGGGGCCATTCCTGACGCGCCAATGGAAACGGCCACCCGGGTGGGTGGCCGTTGGACTGCCCCGCTGGGCGGGGGTTTCAGTAACTGTTGTGGTTGACGATGGCTGCGCCGATTACCGTGCCGAGGATCAGGCCGCCGAGCAGGTCATGCCTGGGCGCGTAGTAGCCGTACGCCGGGCGGTCCACGATCACGGGGCGGTGCCTGTAATAGCCGTACGCCGGGCGGTAGGCGACCACCGGTTGCCTTTGGAAATAGCCGCCCCGGAAATGTTCACCCCGGAAATGGTCGCCGCGGAACTGGTGGCCCCGGTCGCCCTGGAAATGGTTGGCGCGATGGTCGCCGCGGAAATCTTGGCGGCCGCCCCGGCCGTTGTCCGCGAAAACCGGCGCGGCGGCGAGGAGCGCGGTGCCCGTCAGGGCGGCAAGGAAGATCTTCTTCATGGTCATGGCTGACTCCTTTGGTTGTGGGTCCGGCAATCGCAATAACGCCGGGACGCAACCATGGTTGTCCGGGGAGGGGGTTACGTGTGTTACCGAGTGTAATTGACGTAACCGGTAATTAGCGTAACCGGGGCCGCCGGTACTGCAGCAGCCCCCCGACCCTGCGCTCGAAGGGGTCGCGCCGCATGACCGCCTTGAGGTGGTGTCCCGTGACCAGCGGGAAATGGCGCAGCTCGTCCAGCGTCTCGGCGACTGCCCACGCGTTCTTGTCGCCGCTCACCCAGACGGCAGGGTCGATGCGGCGCAGGTCAAAGGGCAGGGAGTATTCCCGCAGGGTCTTGTGCTCGCGCCGGTTGGTGTACTCGTGGAAATAGGAGATCGCCAGCTCGCGCAGCGTGCGGTACACCGGGTCGCGCCAGCGCAGGCCGATGCCGTTGGTCTTGGAGATGGCGCCCCAACGCCCGCGCCGGCGGTACAGGGCCACCACGTGGTCAAAATCCCGCACTGCACGCATGTCCAGCAGCAGCGGCGGCTCGCCGTGCACCCACAGCGCGGCGGCGGCGAGCATCGCGCCCTCGATGCAGTGCGCGCGCCGGGTCTGCAGCACCTGGCGCACGGGGAGGCAGGTGTCGCCGCCGGACTCGAAGTTCTGCCGCAGGGCGAAGAGGAACTGCTGGATTTTCTGCGGGCTGTCCAGCCGCCGCAGGATGGCGAACTCGGCCCTGGTCAGGCCGAGGTCCTCGCGGCGGGCGGTCTTGCGTCTGGCGGCCATGCGGACGGCATCTTGACACGACCGGGGCGCCTGCCTGATACTTAACCGCATGGTTCAGTATCAAGACGGCGCCCTCGACCGCGTGTTCAGCGCGCTCTCGGACCCGACGCGCCGCGGCGTGCTCGACGCCCTCGGGCAGGGCAGCGTCGCCGTGTCGGAGCTCGCCGCGCCGCACGGCATGTCGCTCACCGGGTTCATGAAGCACCTGCGGGTGCTCGAGGCGGCCGGGCTCATTGCGCGCAACAAGGAGGGGCGGGTGGTGAGCTGCGAACTGTCCGCCGCGCCGATGAAGGCCGCCGCCGCCTGGATGTCGCGCTACGAGAAGTTCTGGACCGAGAAACTCGATTCGCTCGCCCGCTATCTGTACCAGCAAGAGGAACTGCAGACATGGACCAAGCCAGGCTCGCCGAGAAGCCCTCGCTCTCACTCACGCGCAGCTACCCCGTCGCGCCCGAAAAAGTCTGGCGCGCGTGGACTGACCCGGAAGCGCTGAAGCGCTGGTGGGGGCCGGGCGGCACCGCCCCGGTATCGGTGGCCGAGCTCGACGTGCGCGTCGGTGGGCGCTTTCGCATCGTTTTCGGCGGGCCGCAGGGGGACGACCACGAGGTGCGGGGCGTCTACCGGGAAGTGGTGCCGAACCGCAAGCTCGTGTTCACCTGGACCTGGCCGCGGACCACGCCGGAGCGCGAGTCGCTGGTGAGCCTGACGTTCCGGCCTGCGGGCACCGGCACGGAGCTTGCATTCCTGCATCAGCAGTTGTTCGACGAGTCGGTGCGCGATGGGCACCGGCGCGGCTGGACGGAGTCCCTGGGCAAACTTGAGCAGTTCCTACTGGAGGATTGAATCATGAGCTATGTGGATGGTTTCCTGCTGCCGGTACCGAAGAAGAACCTCGACGCCTACCGGCGCATGGCGCGCCTCGCGGGCAAGGTGTGGCGCGAGCACGGCGCGCTCGACTACAAGGAGTGCGTCGCCGACGACGTGAAGCCGGGCAAGTGGACCTCGTTCCCGCAGGCAGTGAAGCTCAAGCCCGGCGAGGCGGTGTGGTTCTCCTGGATCCTCTACAAGTCGCGCAAGCACCGCGACAGCGTGCTCAAGAAGGCGATGAAGGACAAGCGCCTCGCCGGCATGATGGACCCGAAGAAGCTGCCCTTCGACGGGCGCCGCATGATGTGGGGCGGGTTCAAGGTGATGGTGGACGTGTGACCGCGCCGTTCGTCATCTCGCGCGTGGTCGACGCCCCGCGCGACAAGGTCTGGCAGGCCTGGACCGAGGTGGAACGCCTCAAGCAGTGGTGGGGACCGAAGGGGTTTGCAGTGACCCACTGCAAGGTGGACCTGCGGCCCGGCGGCACCATGCACTACTGCCTGCGCATGCCCGACGGCGGCGAATTGTGGGGCAAATTCGTCTACCGCGAGATCGTGAAGCCGGAGCGCCTCGTGTGGATCAATTCGTTCTCGGACAAGGATGGGGGCACTACCTTCCACCCGATGAGCCCGGATTGGCCGCGCGAGATGTTCACCAAGGTGACGTTCGAGGAGCAGGGCGGCAAGACCAAGATCACGGTGGAATGGACCCCCGTCGATTCCTCGACCGCGCTGGAGCGCAAGACCTTCGAGGACGGCCGCGACAGCATGAAGATGGGCTGGAGCGGGACCTTCGAGCAGTTCGCCGCCTACCTCGCGCGATGAGCGTTGCGAGCTCCCATACCGTCAACGCGGTGCGCCTGCTCGATGCGCCGCGTGAACTCGTGTTCGCGGCCTGGACGAGCGCCGAGCACCTGGCGCACTGGTTCGGCCCGCGCGGCTTCACCATCCATTCCTGCGAGGCGGATGCGCGACCGGGGGGCGTGTTCCGGCTGTGCATGCGCTCGCCGGAGGGCGTGGACTACTGGGTGCGTGGAAGTTACAAGGAGGTCGCCGCTCCCGAGCGCCTGGTGATCTACTGCACCGCCGACGACGCGAAGGGCGTGCAGCGGCTGGAGGAAACCATCACGGTGTCCCTCGCCGCCGAAGGCGGCAAGACCAAGCTCACGCTGCACGCGACCGCGGCGGGCGCCGGGCCGGAGGCCGCGAAGATGCTGCAGGGCATGGAGCAGGGCTGGGGCGAAACGCTCGAGCGCCTGCGTACGCGCAGCAATACCATTCAATAGGAAAGGAAGGCAATCATGCTGGTCAAGATCCTGATCGGAGTTATCGTCGTGCTCGGAGTGCTGGCGGCGTATGTCGCCATGCAGCCGGCCGAGTTCAGCGTTTCTCGCTCGGCCACCTCGCGGTGCCCGCGCCTGCGGTGTTCGCGCAGGTCAACGAACTGAAGAAATGGGAAGCCTGGTCGCCCTGGGCGAAGAAGGACCCGCAGGCGAAAAACATCTACGCCGGGCCCGCGGCGGGGACGGGCGCGACCATGGCCTGGGTCGGCAACAAGGAGGTGGGCGAGGGGCGCATGACCATCGTGGAGAGCAGCCCGAACGCGCTCGTGCGCTTCAAGCTCGAGTTCTTCAAGCCCTTCGCCGCGACCAACACCGCCGAGTTCTCGTTCAAGGAGGAAGGCGGCCGCACGGCGCTTACCTGGAGCATGCGCGGACAGAACAATTTCATTGCCAAGGCGATGTGCCTGGTGTTCGACATGGACAAGATGGTCGGCGGGGATTTCGAGGCCGGGCTCGCCGGCATCAAGTCCATCGTCGAGAAGAAATAGGAGACAGCCATGAATATCCAGCCCTATTTGTTTTTCAACGGCCGCTGCGACGAGGCGCTCGAGTTCTACAAGGGCAAGCTCGGCGCGAAGGTCGAGATGCTGATGCGCTTCAAGGAAAATCCCGAGCCCGCCGCGAACCCGACCGGCTCTGCGGAGAAGGTGATGCACTGCGCCTTTCGCGTTGGCGACACGCTAGTGATGGCTTCCGATGGCAACAGCACGGGCAAGCCGAGCTTCCAGGGTTTCTCGCTCGCCCTGTCGGTGAAGGACGTGTCCGAGGCAAAGCGCCTGTTCGCCGCGCTGGGCGAGGGCGGGCAGGTGCAAATGCCGCTCGCGCAGACCTTTTTCTCGCCGAGTTTCGGCATGGTGGCCGATCGTTTCGGCGTGTCGTGGATGATTCTGGCGGAGCCGAAGTCATGACCATCAAGAAGCAGAAAATCACCCCGCAATGACCGCCCATGCCGCAGCGCGCACGTAGACAAGGCAAGCAGCGGTTGAATTCAAGGAGATCACCATGCTTGGAAAAGTAGACGCGGTTGCCAACATTGCAGTCAAGGACCTGGGAATTGCCAGGAAATTCTATGAAGGCACGCTCGGCCTGAAAAAGGTCGGTGCCGAAGGCGAGGAACTGCTGGTGTTCAGGAGCGGCAATTCCTCGCTCAACGTCTACCGCTCGCGTTACGCCGGGACCAACCAGGCTACGGCGGTGACCTGGGCGGTGGGCGACGACGTGGAAGGAGTGGTACGCGCGCTCAAGGCGAAGGGCGTGGCCTTCGAGCACTACGACATGCCGGACATGCGCCAGCAGGACGACGTCTACGTCGGCGGCGGCATGAAGATTGCGTGGTTCAAGGATCCGGACGGCAACATTCTGAACATCGTCAACGGCTGATCCCGGGGCGCGCATGATGGGACTGTGGAAGGCCAGGAAATGAGGAACACCTACCAAGGCAGCTGCCACTGCGGTGCCGTCCGGTTCACGGCCGACATCGACCTGGGCCAGGGAACCGCCAGATGCAACTGCTCGATCTGCTTCAAGTCGAGGTCGTGGATGGCGTTCATCCCGGCAAACGCATTCCGACTGGATTCCGGCGAACAGAGCCTGCGCGACTACCAATTCGCGAAGAAGAGGATCCACCACATGTTCTGCGCGCAGTGCGGCGTGCGGCCTTTCTCGCGCGGCAGCGACGGCAAGGGCAACGAGTTCTACGCGGTCAGGGTGAACTGCCTCGACAACGCCGATCCGCGGGAGCTCATCGAGGCGCCGGTCCGGCATTTCGATATGCTGCACGACGATTTGGAGTCCGCGCCGGCGGAGACCCGGCATCTGTAGAGATTCCGGGCAACACTAAGTAACGCTACGTATACATTGCATGCTGCACTGCACGCTAGAATCGCGCCCTCGCTGAGATCCGAATCCCCATGCGCCTGACACTGACACTGACACTGCTTTTGCTGACTTCCGCGTTCCTCGCCGCCTGCGGCCCCTCCGGCGGAGGCCACGGCGGACCCCCGGGCGGCATGCCGCCCGCGGAAGTCGGCATCATCACGGTGCAGCCGAAAGCCGTGCTCGCGCCCTTCGAATACACCGGGCAGACCGCGGGCTCGCGCGAGATCGAAGTCCGCGCGCGCGTCACCGGCATCTTGCTGAAGCGCAACTTCGTCGAAGGCGGCCAGGTGAAGCAGGGCCAATCGCTCTATACCATCGACCCGCAGCAGTTCCAGGCCGCGCTCGCGCGCGCCGAGGCCGATGCCGCCGGCGCGGCGGCGCGGCTCGAGCAGGCCAAGCGCAACGCGGGGCGCCTGAAGCCGCTGCTGACCGAGAACGCGATCAGCCAGAAGGAGTACGACGACGCCTCGTCCGCCGAAACCATCGGCGAGTCCGACCTGAAGGCGGCGCGCGCGCGGCTCACCGAGGCGCGTCTCAACCTGGAGTACACCCGCGTCGACTCTCCCGCGAGCGGCGTCACCAGCCGCTCGCAGCGCTCTGAAGGCTCGCTGGTGTCCGGTCCCGACGTGCTGCTCACCACCGTGACGCAAGTCGACCCGATCTGGGTCAATTTCGGCATTCCCGACGACGAGCGCCTGCGCCTGCAGCGCGAGTCGGACGCCGGGCACCTGCTGCTGCCCAAGGACGGGCGCTTCGACGTGGTGCTGCGGCTCGCCGACGGGAGCGTGTACGCGCGTACCGGCAGGCTGGCGTTTTCCGACATCCGCATTTCCGGCAGCACCGGCACCAGCGAAGCGCGCGCGGAGCTGCCCAACCCCGAAGGGCGCCTGCGCCCGGGGCAGTTCGTGCGCGTGACGCTCACCGGGGCGACGCGCCCGAACGCCGTGCTGATCCCGCAGCGCGCGGTGCTCGAGGGACCGCAGGGCAAGTTCGTGTACGTGGTGGATGAAAAGAGCACCGCGCAGGCGCGCCCGGTGGAAGTCGGCGAATGGGCGGGCAGCGACTGGATCATCACCGGCGGCCTGAAGACCGGCGAGCGCGTGATCATCGACGGGGTGATGCGCATCGGCCCCGGGGCGCCGGTGAAGGTTGCCGACCCGGCGGCGCAGAAGCCCGCCGCGCCCGACGCCAAGGCGGCGAAGAAGTAGGCCATGTTCTCGCGCTTCTTCATTGACCGCCCGATTTTCGCGGCAGTGCTCTCGATGTTCCTGGTCATTGCCGGCCTGGCCTCGATGCGCACGCTGCCGATCGCGCAGTACCCGGAGATCGCGCCGCCGGTGGTGACGGTGCGCGCCATCTATCCGGGCGCCTCGGCGACGGTGCTGGAGCAGACGGTGGCCGCGCCGCTGGAAAACCAGATCACCGGCGTGGAAGACATGATCTACATGTCCTCCACTTCGTCCGCCAACGGCGTGGTGCAGATCCAGGTGACTTTCGACATCGGCGCCGACGTGGACAAGGCGGCGCTCAACGTCAACAACCGCGTCAAGCAGGCCGAGCCGCGCCTGCCGCTGGAAGTGCGCCGCCAGGGCGTGACGGTGGAGAAGGGCTCTTCCGCCTTCCTGCAGGTACTGGCGTTCTACTCGCCCGACGGGCGCTACGACGACGTGTACACCTCGAACTACGTCACGCTCAACGTGCTGGACAATCTCAAGCGCGTGCCGGGCACCACCAACGTGCAGATCTTCGGCGCCAAGGACTACGCCATGCGCATCTGGGTGAAGCCCGACCGGCTGACCCAGTTGAAGCTCACGCCCAACGACCTCATCCGCGCGATCAACGAGCAGAACGCGCAGTTCGCCGCCGGAAAGGTGGGCCAGTCGCCCTCCGGCGGCGCGCAGGAACTGGTGTACACCGTCACCACGCGCGGTCGCCTCGCGGAGCCGCGCGAGTTCGAGAACATCATCGTGCGCGCCAACGCCGACGGTTCGGCGCTGCGCCTGCGCGACGTGGCGCGCGTCGAGCTCGCCTCCAAGGACTACGACTTCATCGGCCGCATCAACGGCAAGCCGGCGACGCTGGTCGGTGTCTTCCTGCAGCCTGGCGCCAACGCGATCGAGGTGGGCAGGAACGTGCGCGCGACGGTCGCCGGCCTCGCCGGGCGCTTCCCCCAGGGATTCACCTATTCCGTGCCCTACGACACGACGCGTTTCGTCGAAGTGTCGATCCGCGAAGTGGTGAAGACGCTGGCCGAGGCGATGCTGCTGGTGTTCTTCGTCGTTTACCTGTTCCTGCAGAGCTGGCGCGCTACGCTGATCCCTTTTGCCGCGGTGCCGGTGTCGCTCATCGGCACCTTCGCCGGCCTGTACCTGCTCGGCTACTCCATCAACACCCTGACGCTGTTCGGCATGGTGCTGGCGATCGGCATCGTGGTGGACGACGCCATCGTGGTGCTGGAGAACGTCGAGCGCATCATGCACGAAGAGGGCCGCTCGCCGCGCGATGCCGCGATCAAGGCGATGACGGAGGTCACCAGCCCCATCATCGCGATCGTGCTGACGCTGTGCGCGGTGTTCGTGCCGATCGCCTTCCTCGGCGGCCTGACCGGCGAGCTGTACCGCCAGTTCGCGGTGACGATCTCGATCGCGGTGGTGATCTCGGGCGTGGTGGCGCTGACCCTGACGCCCGCGCTGTGCGTGCTGGTGCTGCGGCCCGGCACGCGCACGCCCGGCGGCTTCTTCGGCTGGTTCAATCGCTGGTTCGCGCGCGTTACGGACCGCTACGAAAACGGCGTGGCGCGCATGGTGCGCCGCGGCGGCATCTCGCTCGCGCTGTTCGCAGTCATGGTGGTGGTGGTGGTGGGGCTTTGGCGCACCACGCCGGGTTCGCTGGTGCCGGACGAAGACCAGGGCTTCTACATCGCGGCGGTGATCCTGCCCGACGGCGCGACGCTGGAGCGCACCGACAAGGTGGTCAACGAAGTCATCGGCATCATCAAGTCCAACCCGAACAACGAAGACGTGGTGGCCTTCACCGGGTTCGACTTCCTCGGCGGGGGTTTCCGCAACAACGCCGCGACGATCTTCGTCACGCAGAAGCACTGGGACGAGCGCACGGTGACCGCGGCGCAGCTGGTGGGCGAATTGTGGATGAAGACCGGCCACATCAAGGAGGCCCTGGTGCTGGCCTTCAACCCGCCGCCCATCTTCGGCCTGGGCACTGCCGGCGGCTTCGAACTGTACCTGCAGAACCGCGGCGAGGGCGGCCCGCAGCGCACCGGCGAAGTGCTGGGGCAGTTCCTCGGCGCGGCGAACTCGAATCCGCAGCTCGGTGGCGTGCAGACGCTGTGGCGCGCGCAGGTGCCCCAGCTGTACGTGGACGTGGACCGCGAGAAGGCCAAGGCGCTGGGCGTGTCGCTGGAGGAGCTCTACGGCGCGCTGTCGGCCACGCTTGGCACCTACTACGTGAACGACTTCAACCGCTACGGCCGCACCTGGCAGGTGCTGATGTCGGCCGAACCCGGCTACCGCAAGCGCCCGGACGACATCGGGCGTGTCTGGGTGAGGTCGGAGAAAGGCAGCATGGTGCCGCTTGCCGCGCTGGCCACCGTCAAGTTTTCCTCCGGACCCGATTCGCTCGACCGCTTCAATAACCTGCCGGCGGTAAAGCTGTTCGGCCAGGGCGCGCCGGGCGTGTCCTCCGGCCAGGCCATCCAGGCGGTCGAGGACCTCGCCCGCAAGACGCTGCCACCGGACTTCAGCTACGACTGGGGCGGCGCGTCCTTCCAGGAGAAGCGCTCGGCGGGCACCGAGGGACTCGCGCTCGGCCTCGCGGTGATCATGGTGTTCTTCATCCTCGCGGCACAGTACGAGAAGCTCTCGCTGCCGCTGTCGGTGCTGCTCGCGCTGCCCTTCGGCACCTTCGGCGCACTCGGGGCGATCTGGATCAACAACCTGCTGCCGATTGCCGGGCTCGCGCGCCTGTCCAACGACGTTTACTTTCAGATCGGCCTGGTGACCCTGCTCGGCCTGGCCGCGAAGAACGCGATCCTGATCGTCGAGTATGCGGTGCTAAAGCACCACGAGGGCCTGTCGGCCTCCGCCGCGGCGGTGGAGGCCGCGCGGCTGCGCTTCCGGCCCATCCTCATGACGTCGCTCGCCTTCATCTTCGGCGTGCTGCCACTCGCGCTGTCCTCCGGCGCAGGTGCCGGCGCGCGCCACTCGGTGGGCACGGGCGTGATGGGCGGCATGCTGGCGGCGACCTTCCTCGCCATCTTCTTCGTGCCACTGTTCTTCAAGCTGTTCACCGACCGCCACCTGACCGAGAAGCGCAGCACCGACGACATCAAGGGCGAGGCGGAGCGCGCGCGGGGGGCGCCGCCCCATGCTTAGGGCCGCCCTCGCGTTCCTCGTGCTCGCCGGATGCGCCGTGCAGCCCGACTACCAGCGCCCGCCGGTCGAGCTGCCGCAGGCCTGGAAGGAATCGGCGCCGCGCTACGCGGAGGACGGCCGCTGGTGGCGCATCTACGGCGACGCCGGGCTGGACAGCCTGGTGGAGGAGGCCCTGGCGCAGAACACCGACGTGCTGGTGGCGGCGGCGCGCGTGGACGAAGCGCGCGCCCTGCTCGGGGTGACCGAGTCGGCGCAGCGGCCGCAGGTGGATCTGGACGCGCGCGCGGGGCGCTCGCTGACCTCCGCGGCCACCGGGCTGCTGCCGCCTGGCACGCCGCGCGAGCGTGACAATTACCGCGCCGCGCTCAGCGTGTCCTACGAAGTGGACGTGTTCGGCCGCCTGCGCGCCGCAACCGGGGCGGCGCGCGCCGACCTCGCGGCGACGGAAGCGGTGCGCGACGCCGTGCGTCTCGCGCTCACCGCGCGTGTCGCCATTTCCTACAGCACGCTGATGGCGCTGGACGCGCAGGTGGCGCTGACGCGGCGCACGCTCGCTTCGCGCGAGGAAGCGCTCGCGCTGCAGCGCCGCCGCCGCGAGGCCGGCGTGATCTCGGATTTCGACCTGCGCCAGCTGGAGGCCGAGGCTGCCTCGGTGCGCGCGCAGCTGCCGCCGCTGGAACGCGACCGCGAGGTCGAGCAGGCCGCGCTGGCGGCGCTGGTCGGGCGTTCCCCGCGCGCGGTGCTGGAAGACGCGGTCGCGCGCACGCCGAACCCGCCGCCGGAACTCGTGCCTGCGGCGGTCATCGTGCCCGCAGGCCTGCCCTCGGAACTGCTGCTGCGCCGGCCCGACCTGCTCGAAGCAGAGCAGCGGCTGGTGGCCAGCAACGCGCGCGTGGCAGTCGCGCGGGCGGCCTACTTCCCCTCCATCACCCTGAGCGGTTACCTCGGCAGCGACAGCGCGGACCTGAGCAACCTGTTCACCGGGCCGGCGGGCATCTGGAACTTCGCGGCCGCCCTGACGCAGCCGATCTACGCCGGCGGCAGGCTCGACGCGCAGCGCGACGCGGCCCTCGCGCGCGAGCGCGCCGCGCTGGCCCAGTACCAGGGCGCGATCCGCAATGCCTTTCGCGAAGTGCGCGAAGCGCTGGTGGTGCAGGCGCGCGCCCGCGAGAGTTTCGAGGCGCAAGGCGCGCGCGTGCGCGCGCTGGAGGAGACCCAGCGCCTGGCGCTGCTGCGCTACAAGAACGGCGTGGCGAACCAGCTCGACGTCCTCGACGCGGAGCGCGGCCTGCTGTCCGCGCAAAGCGCGCGCATCGAAGCCCTGCGCGTGCAGCGCGCCGCCGTGGCAGACCTGTTCCGCGCCCTGGGGGGATAGTCGGCTGCGCTGGCTGGTCCTCCTGTTTGCCGCATTGCTGTGCGCGAGGGCGGCGGCCGAGCCGCCGCTGTCGACGCACGAGCCGATGTATTTCATCGTCGGATCGAGCGGCGAAACCACCGCGCGTTTCCAGCTGTCGCTCAAGTACCGGCTGTCCGACCGCGACCAGCCCTGGCTGGCGAGCTGGTACATCGGCTACACGCAGACCTCGATCTGGAACCTGTCGGATGCGTCCAAGCCGTTCCACGACACGGACTACCGGCCGTCGCTGTTCTGGCAATGGCAGCGCGCCGACGACAAGTTCTGGGTCGATGCGCTCAGCACCGGCTACGAGCACGGGTCCAACGGCAAGAACGACGCCAACTCGCGCTCCATCGACACGTTGTTCGTGCGCCCTGCTTGGCGCTGGACACTCTCCGGCGGCAAGTCTCTGGAGTTTGCGCCGAAGATCTACGGCTACCTCGACAAGGAGGACAACCCCGACATCCAGCAATATCGCGGCTACGTCGACTGGTGGCTGCGCTACGGCGAGCGCGAGCGCATCTGGGCCGCGATGGCGCGCTGGGGCACCGCGGGTAAGGGCAGCCTGACGCTGGACTGGTTCGAGCGCATGGGCGCATTCGCCATCGGGCCGCTGCCAGGCTACTTCCACGCGCAGGTGTTCGCCGGCTACGGCGAGAGCCTGCTCGACTACAACGTGCGCAGCAAGACGCAGTTGCGCATCGGTTTGGCCATCGTGCCCTAGATCGCCGGCTGGCCGCTCGCCTGCAGCCAGTGGGCGCAGGCGAGCGCGCGCGCATCGTCGCCCACTCGCCCGATCACCTGCAGCCCCAGCGGCAGGCCGTGCTGCCCGACTGCCCAGGGCACGGTCACCGCCGGCACGTGCAGCAGCGTCCAGATACGGCTGAACACGGGGTTGCCGGTCGCTTGAAGGCCGAGCGGCGCCACGCCCGGCGCTGCGGGCACGATGAGCGCGTCGTAGTCGGCCATCACGTCCGCGAACATCCGGCGGCAATCGCGCGCCAGCGCCTTCGCCGCGTCGTAGCGCTCCGCCGGGATCGCCCAGCCGCTGGCAAGCTGGCTGCGCAGGGGTTCGCGGATGCGCTCCCGGTGGCGGTGGAACTCGTGCGCCAGGTTGCGCGCCATCTCGTATTCCCAGACCGTGTTCTGCGCGGCTTCCAGGCCGGCGAACGGCGCGGGCAGCTCCAGCTTGCCGACGAAAGCGCCCGCGCGCACCAGGCGGCCGGGCAGCTCCTCGAACAGCGCCACCGTTTCCGGCTCGGCCGCAGGCCATTGCGGCGTGCGGCAGAGGGCAAGGCGCGGCGCCGGCACCGTCGCAGCGATCGGCAGGCTGGCGCGGCCCGTGAGCGCGGAGACGAGCAGCGCGGCATCCTCCGCGCTGCAGGCGAAGATGCCGACGGTGTCCAGCGAATCGGCGAGCAGCTTCACGCCGTTGCGCGGCAGCGTGCCGAAGCTCGGCTTGTAGCCCACCACGCCGCAGAACGCGGCCGGCCGGATCACCGAGCCGGTGGTCTGCGTGCCGAAGGCGAGCGGGAGCATGAAATCCGCCACCGCGGCGGCGGAGCCCGAGGACGAACCGCCAGGCGTATGGGCGAGGTTGCGCGGATTGGCGGTCGGGCCCGGGGGGAAGGTGGCGAATTCGGTGCTGACCGTCTTCCCGAGGATCACTGCGCCCAGCGCGCGCGCCATCGCCATGCACCCGGCGTCGGCCGCCGGGCGATGGCCGCGGTAGATGGGCGAGCCGTACTCGGTGGGCGCATCGAACGTGTCGATCACGTCCTTCACGCCCAGGGGCAGGCCGTGCAGCGGCCCGCGCACTGCGCCGCGGTCCAGTTCGCGCGCCTGCGCCAGCACGTGTTCCGGGTCGAGGTGCGCGAAGGCGTGCACCTCCGGCTCGCGCAGGGCGATCTGCTCCAGGCAGTCGCGCGCCAGCGCTTCGGCGGTGAGCTCGCGGCGCGCGAGGCGCTCCGCGGCCCCTGCCGCGCTCAGTGCGTGGAGGGACGCCAGGTGTAGGGGACCGGTCCGGGAGAACGCAGCACGCGGATCATGCGCAGTGCCGCCTCGCGGCCGCGGTAGTAGCCGGGCACCACGATGGTCTCGTCGAAGCCCATCGCGCGGTAAAAGCCCTGCGCCGCTTCGTTGCCCGCTCGCAGCTCCAGGTGAATGCTGGCGATGCCGGCGGTGCGCGCCGATTCCACCAGCCACTCCAGCAGGCGCCGGCCGATGCCCAGGCGCCGGTGCGCGGGGCGCACCGCGAGCAGCACCAGGTGGGCGCGCTCGTCGCCGAATTCCATCACGGCGAAGCCGGCGACGCGGCCGCGGTCGCAGGCCACCGGGGCGAGCGTCTCGCGGTCGCGGATCGCCTTGAGCACGCGCGCCGCGTCGTATTTCCAGCCCAGGCCGGATTCCACCAGGTCGCGCGACATCAGCGCAATGGCCTGCGCGTCGCGCGCTTCGGCGAGCCTGACCGTGATGGCATGGGCAGTCACGCGGAAAGTCTAATCTCAATCCGCGACGATTGTCAGCCCCCGGATCAGCCCCCGGCGGGGTAACGCTCGCGGATTTTCGCCGCGCGCGCCAGGCCGTCGGCGGCCTGCAGCACCTTCAGGCGCAGATCCTCGTCGAGCGCGCCCTCCAGCAGGCTGCGCACCTCGGCCAGCGCCTGCGCATCGGCCTGGCCGCCGAGGAAGGCCTCCAGCCAGCGCTCGACGAAGAAAATCTTGCGCGTGCGCTTCAACTGCGGCAGCTGGGCCAGGGCGCGCGCGAGTAGCTCGCGTGTCTGCGCCGCATGCTCCGGCGCGTTGAAGGGCGCCAGCGCTTCCTCGATCCAGCTCTCGGGCAGCTGCGCGTCGCCGAGGAAGCGCTCGAACATGGTGCGCTTGGCCTGCGCGCCGGGCGTCGCGGCGATGGCGGCGAACGCGTAGCGGCGCGCATCGTCGCTGCGCTCCTCGTCGGCCAGCGCGGCGAGCAGCCCGGCACCCGCGGGCTGGCCCCGCTGTACCAGGCGCGTGACCAGGCGAAAGCGCTCGCGCGCGCCCAGGGCGACTCCCGGCAGCTGCAACCCGCCCTCGAGCATCCTCTGCAGGTCGGCGACCGCCTCCGGCGTCCAGGCGAGCGCCGCGTAGGTGCGAAAGAGCTGAATGCGCCGGCTCTGCGGCGCCTCCACGGCAAGCATCGCCTCGGAGAGCGTGCGCTCCAGGCGCGGCGCCACCTGAGCGCGCTGCGCGTCGTCCAGGTAGCGGCGGAACGCCGCTTCCACGCGCGCCAGCAGCCCGGCGAGGACGATGTCGTCCTGCTCTTCGCCAAGCAGGGGGAGCGCCCAGTCGATGAATGCCACCGGCGCCAGCTCGGCGTCGCGCACGCCTTCCCACAGCGCCTCGACGAGCTGCGCGCGCAGCAGGCCGTCGGGCAGGGCGCGCGCGTCGCCGAGCAGCGCCCGGCGGCTCGCCGCGTCGAGGAGGAACCGGCCGTAGCCGAAGTCCCCGGCGTTGGCGTACAGCCAGCGCGCCGAGGGATGCGCCGCCGTGCCGACCACGCGCACGCTGCGCTTGTCCAGGCGCGTTTCAGAAGTGCGAATCTGCCCGTCCTCGCCGGCCGCGGCGACCACCAGCTTCTGCGGCCACAGGCCGCGCTCGCCCAGCGCGTCCTCCTGCGAGAGGAGCAGCCTGCCCTCGCGCCAGCGCAGCGCGACATTGGGAAGTCCGCGGCGTTTCACCCAGGCGTCGGCCCATTCCTTCAAGTCGCGCTTGGAAGCGCGCTCGAAGGCGCGCACCAGGTCGCTCCAGTCCGCGGCGCCGTAGGCGTGGACCTTGAGGTAATCGCGCACCGCGCGGCGGAATGTTCCCGCGCCGAGATAGAACTCGGCCTGGCGCAGCACCGCCGGTCCCTTGGAATACACGATTGCGCCGTAGGCGGACTTGGCCGCCGAAAGGTTGGCGAGCGGCTGGCGCAGGGGCGTGGTGCCGTGCGTGGCGTCGATGCGGTAGGCACTGGTCTTCAGCGCGTGGAACGCGCTCCAGGGTTCCAGGCCGGGCAGGATTTCGGCGGCGGCCTTCGCCGCCATGAAATTGGCGAAGCCTTCCTTCAGCCACAGGTCATCGAACCAGCGCATGGTCACCAGGTTGCCGAACCACTGGTGCGAGGCCTCGTGGAAAATCAGCTGCGCGCGCCGCAGCAGGTCCGGGTTGCTCGGCACGAAGGGGAACAGCACCGCCGCTTCGTTGAGGAAGGTCGCGCCCGCGTGCTCCATGCCGCCGTAAGCGAGTTCGGGGATCAGCACCAGGTCGTACTTGGCGAACGGGAAGCCGCGCGCGAACTCCTTCGCGAAGTACCTGAGCGCGGCGCGGTTCAGGCGCAACACCTCCGGCGCGTGCTCGCGCGCTCGCTCGAGCTGGGAGCGGCGCACGTAGAGCCGCACCGCTTCCCCGGGCAGCGCGATCGCCTCGAACGGGCCGGCGGCGAAGGCAAAGAGGTACGTGGAGATCGGCTCGGTTTCGGCAAAACGCGCGCGGCCCGGCGAATCCTCGACGGCGGGCGCGTTGGAAACGGCGCGCCAGTGCGCCGGCATGTCCAGCTGCAGCGTAAAGCGCGCCTTGAGGTCGGGCTGGTCGAAGCAGGGGAACACGCTGCTCGCGTCCGCGGGCACGAACAGCGAATAGACGTAGCGCGCATCGTCCTCGCGATCGCGGTACAGGGTCAGGGCGCGGCCCGCGACGCCGACCGAGGTGCTGAATTCGAGCTGCACGCGGTTCTCGCCCGCCTTGAGTGCGGCGCGCGGGATGACCAGGTGCTCCTTGTCCTGGCGGGCCGTGGCCGGCTTGCCGTTCACGCGCAGCGCGCGCACGGGCGCGCCGCGCCAGTCGAGGATCAGGTCGGCGCGGCGCGCGAGGGCGACGTGCAAGTCCAGCCGGCCGGCGACGGCATCCTTGCGCTCATCGAGCCGCAGCTCGAGCGCGTAGTGCAGATTGCGGATCTGCCCGGCGCGCCAGCGCGCGAGCTCCTGCGAGACGCCGGGCTCGAGGCGGGGGGCCGGCTGGGCGGTGGCCAGAGGCATGAAGGCGGCGAGCAGGACCGGAAGAATGGCGCAGGCTCGCATGCGCACAAGTATAGTGGGAGCGATTCCCCGCAGGAGAAAAGCATGAGTGAACGCTTCGAAGCCATCGTCATCGGCGCCGGCCAGGCCGGGCCGGCGCTCGCCGCGCGCTGCGACCGCGAGGGCCTGAAGACCGCCGTCATCGAGCGCAAGCTCCTCGGCGGCACCTGCGTCAACGTCGGCTGCATCCCCACCAAGACCCTGGTGGCGAGCGCGCGCGCGGTGCATGTGGCGCGGCGCGGCGCCGAGTTCGGCTTCTCCGCGGGCGAGGTGCGCATCGACATGCGGGCGGTGAAGGCGCGCAAGGATGGGGTGGTGAAGCTGTCCACGGACGGGCTGGCCGGCTGGCTTGGCGGCATGAAGAATGTGACTTTGCTGCGCGGCCACGCGCGTTTCACTGCGCCGCATTGCGTGTCCGTCGACGGGCGCGACCTGGACGCGGAACGCATCTTCATCAACGTCGGCGGCCGCGCGCTGGTGCCCGACATTCCAGGCGTGAAGGACGTGCCCTTCCTCACCAACAGCACGATGATGGAAATCGACGCGCTGCCCGAGCACCTGGTGATCATCGGCGGCAGCTACATCGGCCTGGAGTTCGCGCAGATGTACCGGCGCTTCGGTTCGCGAGTCACGGTGGTCGAACGCGCCGCCAAGCTGCTGCCGCGAGAGGACGACGACGTCGTGCAGGGCATCCGCGCCATCCTGGAGCGCGAGGGCGTGGCGATCCGCACCGGCGCCGAGTGCATGGCGCTGCGCAGGAAGGATTCGCAAGTGGCGGTCGGCCTGTCCTGCCAGGACGGCGCACCCGTGGCCGAAGGCAGCCATGTGTTGCTGGCGGTGGGCAGGCTGCCGAATACGCAGGACCTCGGGCTCGAGGCCGCGGGAATCGCAACCGACGCGCGCGGCTACATCCAGGTGGACGAGGAGTGCCGCACCAATGTCGAGGGCGTGTGGGCGCTGGGCGACGCGAACGGGCGCGGCGCCTTCACCCATACCTCCTACAACGACTACGAAATCGTCGCCGCAAACCTGTTCGACAAGGATCCGCGCCGCATCTCGGACCGCATCCCGTGCTACGCGCTGTTCATCGATCCGCCGCTGGGGCGCGCCGGCATGAGCGAGGCCGACGCGCGCGCCAGCGGCCGGCGCGTGCTGGCGGGCAAGATGCTCATGACGCGCGTGGGGCGGGCGCGCGAGGCGGGGGAGACGCAAGGGTTCATGAAAGTGCTGGTGGACGCGCAGACGCGGGAACTGCTCGGCGCCTCGCTGCTCGGTCTGCACGCGGACGAGATCGTGCATTCGCTGCTCGACGTGATGTATGCGAAGAAACCCTACACCACCATCCAGCGCGCGGTGCACATCCACCCCACGGTGACCGAACTGATCCCGACCCTGCTCGGCAACCTGGCACCGCTGGCATGAGCGCCTAGCGATCGAAGCGCGCGTACAGGATCGGGGCCGCCACCAGGACGACGATGAGCAGTGCCGCGCTCTTGGGCGCGAGCTGGGTGAGGAGCGCAAGCGGCAGGAAAACGAAGATCGCCGCCAGAACCCAGGGCACCGCCGGCATCCGGCCCAGGTTCGCGCCGAGCTTGCTCTCGGTCCACACGGCGAACCTGCCAGGCGCCGGGCCGGTGCGGTGGCCAAGGGACCGCGCCAGCGCCCGTTCCTCGACCCAGGAGAAAAAAACGTAGTGCAGCACGAAAAGGCTGCCCGCCAGCGCCACGGGCGCAAGCAGCAGCCCGAGCAGCGCGAGCAGCGGGCGCGGCCCGAGTGTCAGCAGGATGACCGCCATGGCGCAAGCGAAGCCGGTGACGAGGATCAGGGCCAGCGCCGGCAGCACCAAGTGCAGCCGCTTGCGCACATGGTGGCGAAAGCCCTCCACCTCGCGGTACCGCTGCACGAGGGCGATGGCGTTGTTGAGCGAGCCGAGCAGATGCCGGCCGATGCGGTCCTGGGCGCAACCCTGCGGGTGCGGAATCGCCATGGCGCAGCTCCTGGTGGCGGGGGAGGCCCAGCATACGAAACTGCGCCCCGGAATGCAGCGTACTAATGCGCAGTGGCGGCCTTGCTCGCTTAGACTTCCCCCATGAAGCCCAACTTCATCGTGATCCTGGTCGACGACCTGCGCTACGACGAATTCGGCGCTGGCGGCCATCCCTACCTGAAGACGCCGCACATCGATCGCCTCGCGGCAGAAGGCGCGCTGTTCGAGCGCGCCTTCCATACCACGCCCATCTGCTCGCCCAACCGCGCCTCGATCGTCACCGGCCAGTATGCCAGCCGCCACGGCATCATCGACAACGTGGCGCGCGATGCGATGAGCCACCGGCTGCCCAACTACCACCTGGCGTTGCAAAAGCTCGGCTACGAAACGGCGCACGTGGGCAAGTGGCACATGGGCAACGATGGCCGGCCGCGGCCCGGCTACGACCACTGGGTGAGCTTTGACGGCCACGGCAGCCTGAATGACCCCACGCTCAACGTGAACGGGCGCGCCGAGCTGCGCCCGGGCTACATGACCGACCTGCTGAACCAGGAGGCGCTGGCGTTCCTGGAGCGCGGGCGCTCCAGGCCGTTCGCGCTTTTTTTCGCACACAAGGCGGTGCATCCGGACGCGCACCAGGCGGCGGACGGTACGCTCGACATGACCCGCTTCGGCGGCTACGTCCCGGCCGAGCGCCACCGCGGCCTGTACCGCGACGGCTTGTTCCCGAAAAAGCCCAACATGCTGGCGCCGCGCGAGCTGGTGAAGCAAAAGCCCGCCTGGGCGGAGGCCTTCGAGATGCGCGGCTCGGAGCGCTCGCAGCAGCTGCTCGCGGCGATCCAGGCCGGCACGCAGGAGGAGATCCGGCAGCGCGCGCGCATGATGGCCTCGGTGGACGAGGGCGT
Organism: Betaproteobacteria bacterium; assembly: GCA_031391655.1. Taxonomy (GTDB): domain Bacteria; phylum Pseudomonadota; class Gammaproteobacteria; order Burkholderiales; family SG8-39; genus JAABQT01. The sequence continues at coordinate 378 of JANMUO010000306.1, read as the reverse complement.
GGGCATGCTGCTCGAGGCGCTGGCGCGCCGCCGGCAGCTCGAGGACACGCTGATCGTGTTCCTCGGCGACAACGGCTATTTCTTCGGTGAGCACGGCCTGGGGCCCGAGCGGCGTTTCGCCTACGAGGAGGGCATCCGCGCGCCATTCCTGATTCGCTATCCGCGCAAGATCCGGGCGGGCACGCGCGTTCGCGACCTGGCGATCTGCCAGGACATCGCGCCCACGCTGATCGAGCTGGCCGGCGGCAAGCCGGGCGCGCACATCCAGGGGCGGTCGCTCCTGCCCCTGCTCGCCGGCAGGCGCAAGGGCTGGCGCAAGTCGTTTCTGGTCGAGTACTGGGCCGAGCAGGCGATGCCCTGGCTGGTCGGCATGACCTA
>JANMUO010000300.1:0-5784 GCA_031391655.1 Betaproteobacteria bacterium | reverse complement strand
TGCATAGCGGAACACGAGTCCCGGCAATTGTGTAACGGATGATATGCGCAGATCAACGTACGGAACGCTTTTCTTCTCCCGGCTGACCCAGACTGTCGCCAAACCCAAACGCTTTGCAGTGCGCAAATTCGCCAGCATGTCGTCCACCAGCGCGCAGCGCGCGGGATGCAGGTGGTGTTTGCGCAGCAGCATGCGGAAGCCCGCCATCGAGGGCTTGCCCTGGTAGCGCGTGTTCTCGATGGAGTAGACGGCGTCGAAGTAGCGCGCCACGCCCAGCGCGCGCACCACCACGTCCACGTAGTGCCGCGGCGCGTTGGAGTAGATGATCTTGCGCCCCGGCAGCCGTGCCAGCGCGTGGCGCACCGCGTTCTCGCGCACCACCATGTCCGCAAGCTCGGGGAACTGGTGGGTGGCCCAGAGGAACTCGGCCGGGCGCGTGCCGTGGTGGCGCACCAGGCCGTCCATGGTGGTGCCGTACTTCTCCCAGAAGCCGCGCCGCATCAGGTTGGCGCCCGCCTCGTCGATGTCGAAGCGGCGCATCAGGTACCGGTTGATCTGCGCGTTCATCGACGGAAAGATGCGCGCCTGCGCGTCGTGCAGGGTGTTGTCGAGGTCGCAGAACCCCACCCGCCGCGCGGGCGGCAGGCCGAGGAGGCGCATGGACTACTTGCTCTTGATCAGCGTGCCGACGCCCTGGTCGGTCATGACCTCGAGCAGCAGCGCGTGCGGCACGCGGCCGTCGATGATGTGCACGCTCTTCACGCCGTTCCTCGCGGCGTCGAGCGCCGAGCCGATCTTGGGCAGCATGCCGCCCGAGATCACGCCCTTCGCGACCAGGTCGTCGATCCTGCGCGGCGTGAGCCCGGTGAGGAGCTTGCCGTTCTTGTCCAGCACGCCCGGCGTATTGGTGAGCACTACCAGCTTTTCCGCGCGCAGGATCTCGGCGAGCTTGCCCGCCACCAGGTCGGAATTGATGTTGTAGGTGGTGCCATCGGCGCCGGTGCCGATCGGCGCCACCACCGGGATGAACCCGCCCAGTTCGAGGGCCGAGATCACCGCCGGATCGATGGATTCGATGTCGCCCACCTGGCCGAGGTCCACCAGGCCGTTGTCCTTGCCGGCCAGCAGCATCTTGCGCGCACGGATGAACATGCCGTCCTGCCCGGTGAGGCCTACCGCCTTGCCGCCGGCCTGGTTGATGAGCTCCACGACTTCCTTGTTCACCTGGCCGCCGAGGACCATCTCCACCACGTCCATGGTCTCGCGGTCGGTGACGCGCATGCCCTGGATGAATTCGCCCTTCTTGCCCAGCCGCGCGAGCATCTGCTCGATCTGCGGCCCGCCGCCGTGCACCACCACCGGATTCATGCCGACGAGCTTGAGCAGCGCCACGTCGCGCGCGAAGCCCGCCTTCAACGCGTCGTCGACCATCGCGTTGCCGCCGAACTTCACCACGATGGTCTTGCCGTGGAAGCGCTGGATGTAGGGCAGCGCCTCGGCGAGGATGCGCGCCTTCTGTGCGGCGTCGGCTTGCGGTTCCAGGGGGGCGTTCATGCTGCGGGAATTCTACAAACAAAAAGGGCCGGCGCATACGCGCCGGCCCCTTGCTGCCCTCGACTGCCTGTTACTGGATGGTGATCTGCTTGCGGGCCGCGGCGGCCTTCTTTGGCAGCGTCAGCTCCAGCACGCCGTCGCGGAACTTGGCCTCGACCTTCGCCTCGTCCAACTCCTGCGGCAGCGTGAAGCTGCGCGTGAGCTTGCCGAAGGCGCGCTCGACGTGCAGCACGCGCTGGTCCTGGCCGGCTTCGGCCTCGCGCTTGATTTCGGCCGACAGCGTGACTTGCGCGCCGTCGATCGACACCTGGATGTCTTCCTTCTTCACGCCCGGCAACTCGGCGCTGACGAGGTAGGCGCCGTTCTTCTCGGCGACGTCCACCTTCAGGCGCGGCGCCACGGCGTCGCGCGGCTCGTAGCCCATCGGGCGCACCAGGAATCCCTTGAACAGGTCGTCCACCAACTCATTGAATGGGTCAAAACGGGTGATGTTGCTCATGTCGTCTCTCCTTTGCGTGTCCATGGGGGTACTTTCCCCTGTCCACACAGATGGCGCCGCCGGCGCCGGTTTCAAGACCCCTCCCGTAGAATCGGGCACCCCCATGGCCGCCGCGGAAGACTTTCGCAAGCAACTCGAGGACTTGCGGCCCTACCTCCTGCGCTATGCCGGCCTGCAGTTGCGCGACGCGGCGGCGGCCGAGGACGCGGTGCAGGAGGCGCTCCTCGCGGCGCTCGCCGGCCAAGCCTCCTTCGCCGGTCGCGCCAACCTGCGCACCTGGCTCACCGGCATCCTGAAGCACAAGATCGTGGACACCATCCGGCGCCAGGCGCGCGAGCCGGTCGTCCAGGCCGAAGCGGACGAGGAGCCGGGGGAGTACGACGAGCTGTTCAGCGAGCGCGGGCACTGGAACGAGCGGCCCGCGGCGTGGGGCGACCCCGACGGCGCCCTCGAACAATCGCAGTTCTTTCGCGCGCTGGAGATGTGCCTCGAGCGGCTGCCCGCGCGCACCGCGCAGGCGTTCATGATGCGCGAGCACATGGGCTTCGAGACCGGGGAGATCTGTAAGGAACTCTCCATCACCCCGACTCACTGCTGGGTGCTGCTCTACCGTGCGCGCATGGCGCTGCGTGAATGCCTGCAGCAGGCCTGGTTCGGCAAATGACTCTACTCTCTTGCAAGGAAACAACGCGCCTGGTGTCCCAGGGGCTGGATCGCGAGCTCGCCTTCGGCGAGCGCGTGGCGCTGCGCGTGCATTTCGCCTATTGCCAGGGCTGCCGCAGGGCCGGCCGGCAGATGAAGTTCCTCAGGCAGGCTGTGCGCGAGCTCGCGGCCCGAACGTAAACAGCAGGACCCCGAGCCCAGTCATCGCGCACACCACGAGCGGACCCGCCGGCAGGTCCGACGCCAGCGACCACGCGAGGCCCGCGGCATAGCCGAGCGCGCTGAGGACGTAACAGGCGGCGAGCCTGCCGCGCGAGAAATTCCGCGTGGCGAGCGCCGGCACGATGAGCGTGGTGAACACCAGGTACAGCCCCACGAGCTGCACCGAGACCGTGACCGCGCAGGCGAAGATCAGGTAGAACCCCGTGCGCCCCAGGCGGGCGCCGATGCCGAGCCACGCCGCGAGGATCGCCGCGCTGACCACCGCGACCGGCAGCAGGCTCGCTGGAGTAACCCAAAGGATCTGCCCCACGAGCAGATCCTTCAGGTGCTCCGCGCCGCGCGGATTGGCGGCGAGCAGCAGGATTGCCGCGTTCGCGGCGACGATGAAGCTCACCCCGATCAATGCCTCCTGCACTTCGGGCCAGCGCCGCTCGGTCCAGTCGAGCAGCAGCGCACCGGCGAGCGCTGCGCTGAGTGCAGCAACTTGCACTGCCGCGCCGTGCGGCTCGAATCCCAGCCAGTCGGCGAGCACCACGCCGAGACCGGCGATTTGCGCCACCGCGAGGTCGATGAACACGATGCCGCGCGCAAGCACCTGCGTGCCGAGCGGCGCGTGCGTGGCGGTCACAAGCAGACCCGCGGCGAGCGCGGGCCAGACGAGGCCCAGGTCGATCGCGAGCGCGCTCATCTGGCCACCGCGAGCAACCTGGCGAGCGTGTCGTCGTACAGGCCGAACAGGTCGGTAGCCCTTGCATTGCCACCCACCGTATAGGGCAGCACGACCACAGGCAGCCTGGCCTGCTGCGCCAGCCATTCGGCGGCCCGCGGGTCCTGATAGGTAGAGCGCACCACCGCTTTGGCCGGCGTGCGCTGCAGTGTGGCGAGCAGCGCGGCAAGGTGCGCTGTGGAGGGCGGCAGCCCCGGCTTAGGCTCCAGGCTGCCGACCGCGCGCATGCCGATCCAGGCAATCAGGTAGGACAGGTCTTTGTGATAAACGACCAGCGGCAGGTCCTTGAGTGGCGCGGCGTCGCGCTCCCAGCGCGCAGTGGATTCGCGCCAGCGAGCCTGGAATGCCAGCTCGCGCTCCGTGTAGGTCGGGGCGTTGTGCGCGTCCAGCGCGCTCATTCGCGCCGCGAGCGCCTTGGCCACCCGGGCGATGTTGCCCGGGTCCAGGTGCAGGTGCGGATTGCCCGCCGCATGCACGTCCCCCATCGAGCGGTCGACGCGCGCCGGAACTTCGATCAGCCGCGCGGCGGATGCGGCCTCGAAGTAGCCGGGCTGGCCGGCCTGGATTTTCGGATTTCCCGACTGCGTGAGCACCAGCGGCAGCCAGCCGACTTCAAGCTCGGCTCCGGTGCACACCACCAGGTCGGCGCCGCGCGCGCGCGCGATCAGGCTGGGCCGCGCCTCGATGCGATGGGGATCCTGCAGCGCAGTGGCCGCCGTGTAAACGCGCACCGTGCCACCGCCCAGCTCCTGCGCCAGCGCGCCCCACTCCGGCGTGCAGGCGAAGATACTGAGCGCGGCGAGCGCTGGCCACGCAGCCGACACGAGTACGAGCGCAACGATCGATCGCATAGGCGGCTCCTAGAACCTGTGTGCGCCGTGCGCGCCGAGGCTGTAGAGGTACTGCACCAGCACCTGGTTGTCGGTTACGCCGGCGCGCGACTTGTCCGCGGCGACCTGCAGCCGGATGCGGCTGAATTCGGACGGGCTCCAGTCGAGCATCGCGGTGCTGCGCGTCGGGTTGTACGCCGTCATCAGCGGACCAAAGTCGGCGGCGCTCGGCCCCAGGCCGCCCGTCACGATGGCGTTGTCCACCGTGCCGTGGTCAAGGCGGTCGTAGCGCAGGCCGGCGCGCCAGCGCGGCATGAACTGGTAGACCCCCTGCAGGTACCAGCCGGACTGGCGGCTGGCGTAGGCGCCACGCACCGCCGTGCCGTCGTCGTAGGTGAGCGAGCCTGCTTCGCTGCGCCGGAAGTATTCGCCCTGCAGTTTGAAGTTCGTGACGCTCGCGTTGCCCTCCGGCGACCACTTCAGCACGAAGTCCGCGATCCACAATTCGCTCGTCCCGGTGAAGGACTGGTTGACCGGGTTGCCAAGGGAATCCACGTCCTCGAACGCGCGGCCTTCCGGCTTTGCTTGCAGATACGACAAGCCCGCGCGCCAGGCCGTGCTCGCTCCGAGGTCGCCGCCGGCATGCGCGAACAGGCTCCAGGCGCCGACGCCGTTCCTGCTGCTCTCGGCGGACGGAAAGCTCCGGCCGCGGCCGAGCTCGGCGCCGAATTCGAGAAACAGGTCCGTCGGCGCGAGCCAGCGCAGCTGCACGCCGTCGTCGTTGAGCCGGCCGCCGAGGAACGCCTGGTAGGCGAGCGGCGCATCCTGGAAGTCCCAGGCGTGCTGGTGGATCTCGTTCAGATAGCCGATGCCGGAGAGAAAGCGCCCGCCCTTCAGCGTGGTGCCCATGCCAAGCATCAGCGTCTGGAAAAAGGCTTCCTCGACTTCGGCCTCGTTCTCCGGCGTGAGCGCCGCCACCAACTGGCCGCGGAAGTACGGATCGATGTTCGCCGCGACGATCAGCTCCGACTCGCCGAGGCTGAAGCTGCGCGGCGCCGGCCCGACTTCCCCGCCCGAAGGCGCGAAACCGGTGATCTGGTAGTTCGCCGGATCCTGCGAGCTGCGCGCGGCGGTGCCCTGCAGGATCAGCGAAATCGAGGGGTTGAACGCGTTTTCCTGCGCGTGCGCCTGGGGTACGGCCATGGCAAGCGCCGTGAAACACAACCACTTGCGAATCATGAAAGCTCCTTCCGAAGGGTTGGCGATGCGCGCCTTGCCGCCGGCGCGCC
>JANMUO010000294.1:0-28187 GCA_031391655.1 Betaproteobacteria bacterium | reverse complement strand
AGGCGCGGCATCTGCTCGCGACCGCTGTAGTTGCTCTCATGGCAACTCGCGCAATGCAGTTTCTTCGCCAGCGCGGCGCCCCGCTTCATCAGCGCGGGATCCGGCTTGACCTGCGGCGCGGCGGGCTTCTGCGCCGCGTAGTAGCGCGCGATGGCGCGGATCTCCGCATCCGTCATGCCCTTCACCGCAGCCGCCATCTGCGGCACCTCGCGCATGCCTTCGCGCAGCAGCACCAGCTGGTTCTCGACGAAGATCACGGGCTGCCCGGCCAGCGAGGGCGTCCCGGGGATTGCCGAATTGCCGGTGGGGCCGTGGCAGGCGGCGCACAGCGGCAGCCGCCCGGGCAACGGCTGCGCGAGCGCCGGGAAAATGAAAAGGGCGGTGAGCCTGGCCCACCGCCCCCCAATGCGCAAACGCACTACTTCTTGTAGCTGATGCGGTAGATCGCGCCCAGCTGCTCGTCCGACACCAGCACCGAGCCGTCGGGCATCTGCAGCAGGTAGGCCGGCCGTCCCCAGAACTTGGATGCCTTCGCGTCCTCCAGGAACCCGGTCATGAACGGCTTTATCTTGGCGCCCTTGCCGTCGGCGGCGGCGCGCACGTTGACCACGTCGAAGCCGAGCTTCTCGGTGCGGTTCCAGGCGCCCTTGCGCGCGATGAACATCGTGTTCTGGTATTCCTTCGGGAACATGCTGCCCGTGTAGAAGATCACGCCCATCACTGCGGCATGCGGTCCCATCTTGGCGACCGGCAGGGTCACGCCCTTGCAGCCGTCGGCCTTCTTGAAGTCGGCGTCGAGCACGCCATTGGCGTGGCAGTACGGATAGCCGAAGTTCAGGCCGGCCTTGGAAATGCGGTTCAGTTCGTCATCCGGCCCGTTGTCGCCCATCCAGTCGCGGCCGTGGTCCGTGAACCAGAGTTCCTTGGTCTTGGGGTGCCAGGTGAAGCCCTGCGTGTTGCGCACGCCGCGCGCGATCACTTCCATGCCGGAACCGTCCGCGTTGTAGCGGCGGATCTGCGCGTACTCGGGCTTGGGCTCGCAGATGTTGCAGGGCGCGCCGAAGGGCACATAGAGCTTGCCGTCGGGGCCGAACGCGATGTACTTCCAGTTGTGGTGCTGCTCGGGCGGCAGGTTGAACTTCGCGGTGAGGTCCACCGGCTGCACGCCCGGGTTCTTCTCGATGCCGTCAAAGCGCAGCACCTTGTCAATCGCCATCACGTACAACGAGCCGTCCTTCATCGCCACGCCGGAAGGCTGCGTCAGCTTGTCCGCCACCACGCGCACCGTGCGGCGGCTGCCTTCGTCGCTTACTTCATAGACGCGACCCAGGCCGCGCGTGCCCAGGTAGACCTTGCCCGAGTCGCCGCGCGCCATGGCGCGCCCGCCCGGGTGGCCCGTGGACCAGATCTCGGCGGTAAAGCCCTTGGGCAGCTTGATCTTGTCGACCGGAATTTCGGAAGCCGGCGTCTCGGTATTGCGGCCGGCGAGCGGCGCGAGCTTGGATTCGGCCAGCGCGGGCGGCTTGCCCTGGTGCCAGGCAGGGGCCGGCTTGGGTTGCGCATACGCCGCGGTGGCGGCGAGCAGTGCGGTGGCCAGCAGTGTTTTTCTCATAATTGTCGTCTCCTCTTACGGAACGCCGATACTAAGCTTTTTGCGCTGCATTTAGAACTGCAGGCTCGCTTGCAGTCCCAGCATGATGTTGCGCTGCGGCGCGGGCTCGTAGTAACGGCCGTTGGCGTCGTTGACCACCACCGAACCGATGTAACCCTGGTCGGTGACGTTGTCCACGCGCAGGAATTCGCTCAGGCGCCACCTGCCGCCCTGCTGCTGGAATCCGAATACCACGTTCACCACTGTGAACGCTTCGGTGAACTCCGAATTGATGTCGTTCACCGCCACCCGGTTGCGGTACAGCAGCTCCGCGGCGGCGCGAAATCCCGTCGGCACGTGGCGCCAGGCCACTTCGGCATAGAACTGGCTCTTGGGCACGCCGGGCAGCACGTTGCCGGGCAGCACCGTCGCCGGAACGGCGGGCGTGCCCGTCACCGTGGCGAATCCGTCGCGGAACTCGGCCTCGAGATAGGTGAACGCGGCGCGCGCTTCGAAGGCGCCGGCGGCGAGGGACTCCGCGCCGAGCTCGACGCCGCGGCGTTGCGTGCGCCCGGCGTTCTTGAAGGTGGCGCGGCCGCCGCTGGACTGGTCGATCACGATCTCGTCCTCGGTCTCGATGTCGAACAGCGCCACGCTACCGCGCGCCACGCCCGGCTTCACCAGCTTGTAACCCACTTCCAGGTGCCGGCTGCGCGAAGGCTCGAGCGCGAAGTTCATGCCGGTGGCGGGCGGATTGCGGTAGGAAAGTTCCACGAAGGTCGGCGTCTCGAAGCCGCGGCCGAGGTTCGCGTAGAGGCTCGACTCCTTGTCCAGCCGGTACACCACGCCCGCCACCGGCGTGGTGGCGCTGTAGTCGCGAGCGCCGCTGTCGTCGCCGTTCAGCGGGTTGGCCGTGATGAAATGATCCTCGGAGGTGAATTCGACCCGGCTCGAGCGCACCCCGGCGTGCGCAGACCAGCGCTCGGCGAATTTCCACTCCGCCTGCGCGAACAGATCGGTGCTGGAGACCGTGTTGTCCTCGTCCCGCTTGAGCGCGCCTTGCACGCCCAGGTTGTTGATGTAGCCGCGGCGGTGCTCGTCCATGCGCTCGTATTCGACACCGCCGGAGAGCTGCAACGGCTTGCCGCCCAGTTGCAGCTCGCTGAACACGCGCAACGCCGCGCCGCCGAAGCCGCGGTCTAGGTTCACCACACCACCGGAGTGCGTGTTGGCTCCCGCAACAAGGTTCGCGTTCTGCGTCGCGAGGGGAATGGCGAGGTACTGCTCGACGAAGCGGCTGCCGGTCCAGGCCGCGGCCTGCAGTCGCGTGGCGGCGCTCAAGGCGTGGTCCAGCGTCACGCCGGCCTGGTCGTGCTCGATCGTCTTGCGCGTATTGAACTGCGTCGCCTGCACCACCGACTGCTGCGGGTTCTGCTGCGCCTGCGCTCGCGTCAGGCCGAGCGGGTCCTGGGTGTCGGGCTGGCGCAGGCCGTTGGCCACCAGCGTGAGCGCCGTGTCCGAGCCAAGCCTGATGCGGCCCTTGGCGTTGTATTGGTCGCGCACCGCGGCGCTGTGGTCGCGATAGCCGTCGGTGCTGAAGCGTGACAGGTCGCCGATGGCGTTCAGGTCGCCCCATTGCCCGCCGAACTTGAACGCGGAGCGCCAGGTGTCGTAGCTGCCCGCGTAGAGGCCCACTTCCGCAGTAGGCACCGCCGGACCGTCTTCGGTCACCACGTTGATCACGCCACCCGATGCATTGCCGTACATGCTGGAAAACGGGCCGCGCAACACCTCGACGCGGCTTGCCGAGCCCAGGTCGAAGGTCGCCGACTGCCCCTGCCCGTCTGGCATCGTCGCGGGGATTCCGTCGGCGATGAGGCGGATGCCGCGCACGCCGAAGGTGGAGCGCGCACCGAAACCGCGCGAAGAGATCTGCAGGTCCTGGGCGTAGTTCTGCCGGTTCAGCACCACGATGCCAGGCACCCGGCCCAGGCTTTCCGACAGATAGATCTGGGGGCGGCCTTCGCGCAGTTCTTCGCCGTAGAGCCGGTCGATGGAAGCGGGAATCTCTAGACTAGGTTGCCCAACGCGCGTTGCGGTGACCACCACGCCATCCGACTCCGCCCGCGTGTCGCCTTGCGCAAGCAGCAAGCGCGGCGTCACGGCCAGCAACAGCACAACGAGCGTGCGCCCTAGCGGATGAGCACGCCCCAAGGCAGCCCCCCGACCGGAATATCGCGCAACTTCGTGTGGGTCGCGGTATCGATGACCGAAATACTGTTTGCCCGGCCGTTGGCGACGTAGAGCTTGCGGCCGTCCGGCGTAATCGCCATGTTCCAGGGGCGTGCGCCCGTGGCAACGGTGGCGACGATACGCAGGCTCGCCGTGTCGATCGCGGAGACCGTGCCATCGCGGCCGTTGGACACGTACACCACTTTCCCGTCCGGGCGCACCGCGATCCCGTTGGAAAAGTTGCCCGCCTTGATGACCGCGACGGCCTGGCCGCGCGCGACGTCCACGACGTGCACTTCGTTGGCAATCTCACAGGCGATGAAAGCGCGGCTGCCGTCCGGGAGAAAACCGATGCCGCGCGGACGGCGCCCCACCGCGATCGCGGCCACCTGCTGGCGCTTTTCGACGTCGATCACGTCCACCTGCTCGGCGTCCTCGGCGCCCACGTAGACCAGCTTGCCGTCGGGGCTGAAAACGGCGTGCTCGGGGTTCTTGCCCTGCACCTTGACGGTGAACGCCTCCGCGCCGGTTGCCGAGGCGATGAACGCGACGCTGTTCGACTCCTCCAGCGCCACCGCGACATAGCGCCCGTCCGGCGACGCGCTGACTCCTTCGGGCGACAGGCCCAAAGGCACTGTGCCGACCGCCTTTCGCAACCCAAGGTCAATGACCACGAGCCGGTTGTTGGGCTGGTCCGACACGTAAAGGCGGGTGCCGTCGAGGCTCACCGCCAGGCCGCGCGGTTTTTTCCCCGCCTGGATATCGCCGACGACCTCGTCGCTCGCCGTGTCGATCACCGAAATGGTTCCCGTGCCCTCGTTCGGCACATACGCGAATGGCGCGGCGAGCGCCGCTCCACACGCCAGCAGGGCCGCCGCAGCGAGCGTGCGCGCCATGGGCCTGCTAATCACGGGCTCCTGCCGCGCGCAACGCCTCGGCAACTGGCGCATGCCCTTCCTCGATCGCAATTGCCAGTGCGCTCTTGTTGCGCTCGTCCCGCGGCGCATGCTCGGCGCCGCGGGCGAGAAGCAGCTTTACCGTATCGGTGTGTCCATAGGCTGCGGCCCACATGAGCGCGGTGGACCCGTTGGCGTAGCGCATGTTCACCTCCACGCCGGCATCGAGCAATGCCCGAACGCACTCAGCGCGTCCATTGCCGGCGGCATAGATCATCGCGGTCTTCTGCACCCTGTCGGTCGGATGCAAGTCGGCCTTGCGGCCGATCAACAGCGCCAGTATCCCGGTATGGCCGCCAAAGGCGGCGCTCATCAACGGCGTTACGCGGGCCAGGTTGGCGATGTTCACGTCTGCTCCGAGTTCGATGAGCGCGCTGGCCAGGCCGGGATGTCCGTTGCGCGCTGCAATATTCAGCGGCGTATCGCCCAGCCGGTTGCGCGAATTCGGGCTCGCGCCCTGCGAAATCAAGGCGCGGACCGAAGCTTCGCTCCCGTCGCGGGCCGCCAGCAGCAACTCGAAATTGATGTTCCTTGTTTGCGCTGCAGCATGGCCGGCGCAGGCCGCGAGGGCGACGAAAACAAGCATGGCGTGCAATGGGTTCATCGCTCTTTTTCTTCCGCGCGCCGTATGTTGCATTATCATTTGACGGCTCACAAGGTGCACTTACAACGGGGAGAGGGCAATGAAGACATCGCGAGTTATCGCTATCGGACTGACAGTCATCGCGCTTGCCGCGACCACGGCATTCGCCCAGGAATCCAAGCCGGCACCCCAGGCTGCGGCCGCCGGCGTGCCAAAGAGCATCAATGTGACCCAACAGCAGCTCACGGGCGCCGGTCAGCAGGCGGCAAACTGGCTCCACACGAACGGCAACTACGCCCAGACGCGCTATTTCCCCGGCAAGGGCATCACGGCGGAAAACGTGGGCCAGCTCAAAGTGGCGTACGTGTTCCAGACCGAAGTCGTGGAGTCGATGGAGACCGCGCCGATCGTGGTGAACGGCGTGATGTATCTGACGACATCGTTCAATCATGTGTACGCGATCGACGCAGTCAGCGGCAAGCAGTTCTGGCACTACAAGCACAAGATGGGGCCGGTGACCACCTTCTGCTGCGGCCCGAACAACCGCGGCGTGGCGATTTCCGGCGGCAGGGTGTTCATGGGCACGCTCGACGCGAAGCTCGTCGCCCTCGACGCAAAGACCGGCAAGCTGGTCTGGGAAACGCAGATCGCCGATCCCGAGAAGGGCTATAGCGAAACGATGGCGCCGACCGTCATCGACAACAAGGTTCTGATCGGCACCAATGGCGGCGAGTACGGCGTGCGCGGGTTCGTGAAGGCCTTCAATGCCGACGACGGCAAGCTGCTGTGGACGTTCTACACCATTCCGGAAAAGGGCCACGAAGGCGTGTGGGCGGTGAACGACGCGACCGGGCGCAACATGAAGCGTGATATCGCGGCCGAGAAGGCGGCGCTGGCCAAGGACAGTTCCTTCTACCAGACGCTCGGCGGGGGCGTGTGGATGAACCCGTCGGTCGACCTGAAGTCACGCACGGTGTGGTTCGTGGTGGGCAACCCGTCGCCCGACCTGTATGGCGCGGAGCGTCCCGGGGACAACCTCTACACCAACTCGCTGGTGGCAATCGACCTGGACAAGGGCACCTACAAGTGCCACTCCCAGTACATCGCCCACGACGTGTGGGACCTCGACGCGGTCAGCCCGCCGATCCTGGTCGACGTGAAGGACAAGGCCGGCAAGATGGTGCAGGGCGTGATCCACGGCGGCAAGACCGGCCACGTCTACGTCCACGCCCGCAAGGACTGCTCGCTGATCCGCTTCTCGCAGGCGATGATCCCGCAGGAGAACATGTGGGTGCTGCCGACTGCGGAAGGCGCACGCATGCTGCCGGGCGCGAACGGTGGCGTGGAGTGGTCGCCGATGGCCTATGACGCGGGCTCGCGTCTCGCGATCGCGCTCAACCTGCACCAGCCGATGACCTATCACGTCGAGGCCGCGAAGTACCCCGGCGGCTCGAAGCTCTGGCTTGGCGGCGCGTTCAAGGCAATCGCCAGCGAAAAGCAATGGGGCCGCGTCGCGGCGGTGAACATCGACACCGGCAAGATTGCCTGGAAGCACGACACCGCGCAGCCGCTGATCGGCGGCGGATTGGCGACTGCGGGCGGACTGTTCTTCTTCGGGGAGGGCAATGGCAGCTTCAACGCGCTCGACTCGAAGTCCGGCAGGAAGCTCTGGAGCTTCCAGTGCGGCGCGGGGGCGAACGCGATGCCGGTGTCCTACATGGTGGGCAAGAAGCAGTACATCGCCATGGGCTGTGGCGGCAACACGCAGCTCGACTTCAAGCGCGGCAACAGCGTGTTCGTGTTCGCGCTCGGCGGCTAAGCTCCCTCTCACGGCAAGCGGAGGCCGCCGCGAGGCGGCCTCTTTTTTATTGGGAATGCAAGCAGTGCGCCTGACTCTCCGCGTCGTCGCCTTTGCGCTGTCGTGCACGACTGCCAACCCGGCGCAGGCACAGGATGTCGAGGCGGGGCGCAGGAAGGCCGAGGCCTGCGTCGCCTGCCACGGACCCGGCGGCATGTCGGCCGATCCTGCGTTTCCCATCCTCGCCGGGCAGACGGCGCGCTACACCTACCTGCAGCTGAGGGACTTCCAGGAGGGCCGGCGCACGGAACCCCTGATGGCGCCGTTCATCGCTGCGCTTTCGCGCGCGGATATGTTCGACCTCGCGGCGTTTTTCGCGGCGCAGAAGCCGCGGCCGAACGCGTTCAAGGCGGATCCGGGCCGCGTGGCGCGCGGCAAGGCAAAGGCGGACGAAGTCCTTTGCACCATGTGCCATCTCGGAGGTTTCCTCGGGCAGAACGAAATCCCGCGCGTCGCCGGGCAGCACTACGGGTATGTCGTGAAGCAGATGCGCGACTTCAAGTCCGGCAAGCGCACCAACGATGCCGGCAACATGGCGAGCGTGACGCGGACGCTTTCGGAACGCGACATCGAGGATCTCGCGCACTTTCTCAGCAGCCTGTATTGATGGGCGCCTGCGCGCGGACGGCCGCCGGCGCGCTTCTCGCCCTGGCCGCCGCCGCGGCCGGCGCGCAGGACCCGGCGCGGCCGACGGAATTGCCGGCGGTCATCGTCATCGGCACGACGCCGGTGCCGGGGATCGGCACGCCCCTCGAGCATGTCCCGGCGAACGTGCAGGTGATCCGCGAGCGAGACCTGCGGGAGCAGCCGGTACCCAGCGTCGCCGACCACCTCGGCGATGCACGCGCCGGTTTCGCGGCCAGCACGCCGGGGGGCAACCCGTTCCAGCCTGACGTCAGCTTCCGCGGTTTTCTGGCGTCCCCGCTGTTCGGGGCGCCGCAGGGGCTGTCGGTCTATCTCGACGGCGTGCGCGTGAACGAGGGCTTCGGTGACGTGGTCAACTGGGACCTCATTCCACGCATCGCAGTTTCGGCGATCACTGTGATCCCGGGCTCCAACCCGGCATTCGGCCTGAATACGCTCGGCGGCGCGCTCGCCATCGAGACCAAGAACGGCCTGCGCTTCCCGGGTACCGCGCTGCGCGGCTATGGCGGCTCGTTCGGCCGGCTGGGCGCGGAGCTCGAGACCGGCGGCGCGCACGACGGCCGGCATTACTACGTGGCCGCCAACCGGTTCAGCGAGCAGGGCTGGCGCGACTTCTCCCCGAGCCGGGTGGACCAGGTGTTCGCACGATTCGGGTCAGGCGAACCCTCGGGCCGCGTCGAACTGACCCTGCTGGGCGCAGACACGAGCCTCAACGGCACCCAGGCCCTGCCATTGTCGATGCTGGCCGCACCGCGCCAGCCCTACACCTGGCCGGACCGCACCGAGAACCGGCTGGCGTTCGCCAATCTTTCGGCGAAGCGAGCGTTCGGTGCCGACAATGTGCTCGCGGGCAACATCTTCCTGCGCGACCTGTCCACCCGCAACGCGAACTCGAATGTCAACGATGAATGCGCGGCGGGCCCGTGCGCCTTCAACGCGATCAACGATGCGGCGAGCATCGACGAAATGCGCATCGGTTTCGCGTTGCAGGCCACTCTGGATGTCCCGGTGGCAAACCGCGAGAACCAGTTTTCGGCGGGCATCTCGTTCGAAGCCGGCCGGTCGGCATTCGACGGCTCGGCGCAAGAGGCGAACTTCAGCCCGACCCGCGAAGCCGTGGGGATTTCTGGTTTTGTGACCGAAACCGCCGTGCACACGCGCCAGCGCCATACCAGGCTCTACCTGCTCGATACGCTCACGCTCGCGCAGGACCTGTACGCGACCATGTCGGCAAGCTACAACGTGGCGCAGGTGCAGATCGAGGACCGCACCGGCACCCAGCCTGCGCTCAACGGCCAGCACCGTTTCTCGCGCCTGCTGCCCGCCGCGGGCCTGGCGTACGCGCCGCGCAGCGCAGAGAGCTATTACACCAACGCCAGCTGGGGCATGCGCGCGCCGACCGCGATCGAGCTCACCTGCTCCGATCCGAACGCGCCCTGCCGGCTGCCCAGCGTGTTTCTCGCCGATCCTCCCCTTAAACCGGTGCTGTCGCGCACGCTGGAAGCGGGGATGCGCCGGCCGCTGGGCGCCAACACCATGCTCGCGACGGCGGTGTACCGGACCGACCTCGAGAACGACATACAGTTCGTGAGCGCCGGCGGCGCCGCCCTGAACGCAGGATTTTTCCAGAATGTGGGCAGCACCCGCCGGCAAGGCGTCGAAATCGACCTCGAGACCAGGCGCGGGCGCTGGTGGCTCGCCGCGCGCTATGCGCACGTGGAGGCGACATTCCGCTCGCCGTACGCAGCGCATTCCCCGTTCAATTCCTCTGCGGACGGGAACGGTGACATCCTGGTGCGGTCGGGCGACCGCATGCCGGGGATCCCGCGCGACGCGCTGAAGCTGCGCGCCAGGTATGCCCTTGGCGCTGCCTCCATCGGCGCCAGCGTCGCCTGGTTCTCCGGGCAGCACGCGCGCGGCGATGAAAACAACGGCGACGCGAACGGCCCGCTGCCGGCATATGCGCTCGCAGGCCTGGACGCACAGTGGGATCTTGCGCGCGGCTGGAGGCTGTTCGCCACCATCGAGAATCTGTTCAACAGCAGCTACTCGGCCTCCGGCACGCTCGGAGGCAACTTCTTCACCGGGGCGCAGAATTCGTTCGATGCCGGCAACGTGCGGGCCGAACAGTTCCGCACTCCCGGGGCGCCGCGCGGCATGTGGCTGGGGATCGCCTGGCGGCCCGACGAGCCCGCCGGCTGGCAGTCGCGGCAGTAGCCCCGGCTAGGGCCACATCCTGCGCAGGATGCCGTCGCGCTCGAACAGCGCGTGTTTGAGCGCTGCGGCGACGTGCAGCAGGATCAGCCCCACGAAAACCAGCGCAAGGACCTTGTGCGCCGTGTTGAACACGGCATAGACCTGCTTGTCGTCGATGCCCCACGGGGGCAGCGTGAAAAGGCCAAAGTATTTAATGCCGAATTTGCTGAAATTGGTCGCCACGTAGCCCGTCAGCGGCACGCCGACCATGCACACGTACAGCAGCGCGTGGCTGAAGCGGGCCGCGACCTGCTCCCACGCCGGCATCGACCCGGGCAGGGGCGGCGGCCGGTGCGCGATGCGCCAGGCAAGGCGCGCGAGAATCAGCACCGCGAGCGTAATGCCGATCGATTTGTGTAAGTTGACCCAGGCCGTGCGTTCCGGCGATCCGCGCGGAACATCATCGAGATAAAATCCGAGCCCGACCTGCCACAGGATGCCGAGGGCGAGGATCCAGTGCAGCGCGATGGCGACGTTGGTGTAACGCTCTGTCATGGCGGGGAGCGGGAACTGGAGGGTTGCAAACATACCTTGCCGCGCGTGCGCACGCTAGAATTCATGCATGCCCCCGCGCGGAAGCCGCCTCATCTGCACCCTGAAATCGGCCGACGGTTGCCAGGGTTCCTTCGACGTCACTCCCGGCGAGCAGCCGGGATCCGTCGCCGTCGTCAGCCCGGTGGCCTGGAACAAGCCCCCGGAGAAGCCCGTGCAGGAAGGCGCCTTCACGGTGATCGGCGACCTGGGCATGACCGGGCAGGTGATCCTGGTCAACTCCTACCAGTGGCGCGCGCTGACCGACGCCAAGGTGGAGAAGTTCTTCTACGGCGCGATCCTGTGGGGCAAGAGCCCTTTCAAGGTGATCGAGGACGCGCAAATGATGCTCAAGCGCGGGAAGTGATCCCCACCGGGCAGGTGACGCCCGTGCCGCCGAGGCCGCAGTAGCCGTTGGGCTCCTTGCCCAGGTATTGCTGGTGATACTCCTCGGCGTAGTAGAACTCCCCCGCCGCCGCAATTTCCGTCGTGATCCTGCCCCGCTTTGCCTTGTCCAGCGCCGCCTGGTACGCGTCTCGCGTGGCGAGCGCTGCCTTCATTTGCACGTCGCCCGAGGTGTACACCGCCGAGCGGTACTGCGAGCCGCGGTCGTTGCCCTGGCGCATGCCCTGCGTCGGGTCGTGCCCTTCCCAGAACACCTTCAGCAGCGCCTCGTAGGAGATCTTCTTCGGGTCGAACACCACCAGCACGGCTTCGGTATGGTTCGTAAAACCGCTACAGACTTCGTCGTAGGTCGGGTTCAGCGTTGCACCGCCCGCATAGCCGACTGCCGTGCTGTAGACGCCCGGCGTCTGCCAGAACAGGCGCTCCGCGCCCCAGAAGCAGCCCATGCCGAACTGCGCCATCTCGAGCCCGGCCGGGAACGGCGGCACCAGGCGGTTGCCGTTGATGAAGTGCTTTTCCGGCACCGGAATCTTCTCCTTGCGCCCGGGCAGCGTGCTGGACTCGGGCAGGAGCTGGGTCATCTTCTTCATGAAGGCAAACATGGGCGACTCCTCGGTGGACGCTAGAATACCACCATGAAAATCTGCATTTACGGCGCCGGCGCGGTCGGCGGCCTGATGGCCGCCTGGCTGGCGCGCGCCGGTCACGACGTGTCAGTCGTAGCCAGGGGCGCGCACCTGACAGCGATCCGCGGCAAGGGCCTGCGCATCCGCTCCGAAGGCAAGGAAAGCGCCGTGCCGTTGCGCGCGGACAGCGACCCTGCGAAGCTGGGCACGCAGGACAGCGTCATCGTATCGGTGAAAGGCCAGAGCCTGCCTGAGGTCGCGCGCGGCATCGGCCCGCTGCTCGGCCCGCGCACCTCGGTCGTCACCGCGATGAACGGCGTGCCCTGGTGGTTCTTCGACAAGCTGAAGTTCGGCGACGGCAGGCTGCGCCTGGAGAGCCTGGATCCCGGCGGCGCGGTCTCGCGCGCCATTCCCACGGAAATGGTCGTGGGCTGCGTGATCCACCTCGCCGCCTCCACCCCGGAGCCCGGCCTTATCAGCCACAACATGGGGCGGCGCCTGATCCTCGGGGAGCCCGGCGGCGAAAACACCGCGCGCACGCAAGACATCTCGGAGGCGCTCACGCAGTCGGGCTTCGAGTGCGTGCAGAGCCCGTTCATCGAAAAGGACTTCTGGGTGAAACTGCTGGGCAACGTGAGCTTCAACCCGGTCTCGGCGCTGACCCTCGCCACGGCAGAGCGCCTGATCGCGGACGCGGAGGTGAAAGCCTACATGGTGTCCATCATGCGCGAGGTGCTGGCCATCGGCCGCGCCGTCGGCGTGGATGCCGACATCGACCCGGAAGCGAGGATCGACATGGCGCGCCATCTGGGCAAGTTCAAGACATCGATGCTGCAGGACATGGAAGCCGGAAAGTCGCTCGAGATCGACGGCCTACTCACCGGCACTCTGGAAGTGGCGCGCAAGGCCGGCGTGCCGGCGCCCTACACGCAGAGCCTCTCCGGCCTCGCGCGCCTGCGCGCGCAATCCACCGGGCAGTACGCATGAAACTCCTCTGCCTGCTTGCGCTGTGGATGCCCCTGCTGGCGATGGCGCAGTACGCCGGCCCGGGCGTGGAAACCTGCCGCGCGCTCGGTGAGCGTGAAGCGAAGAAGGGCGGCGGCAACGTCACGAAGCTCGTTTTCGACAACGACCGCCACCTCAACATCGAGCGCTATTCCCGCAGGATGGGCACCCAGTTCGTCAGCTCGGTGCTCAGCGGCAACGGCGCCCTCCTGCGCACGGCGGGCCCGGCCGTGGAGCTGTCCTTCGTCTGCCTGCTGGCCAGCGACAAGCAGGCGCTGTTCTTCCACTGGGTGCCGCGCTTTGAAGCGCCCGCGCTTGCCCAGTGCCGGCGCGGGAGTGCGGTGGGCGAGTGCCTGCAGCTCCTGCTTGGACTCGCGGAGCGCGACCTGATCGAGGTCGCGGCGAACCGCTTCCAGGAATCTCTCGACGCCGACGCCAAGGCGGGCAACGAGAACGCCTCGACTGCCTATCGCAACGCCACGGCAGCGTGGCGCGCCTATCGCGACGCTGAATGCGGACGGCGTGGCGCGGGCGGCAGCGAAGAATGGCGCGGCTGCATGGCGGACCTCAGCAGGCGGCGTTACCTCGACCTGCGATGAGTCACCGCCTGTGCGTAGCACCGATGATGGAGTGGACGGACCGGCATTGCCGGTTCTACCTGCGCCAGCTGTCCTCGCACGCGCGCCTCTACACCGAGATGATCACCACCGGCGCGCTGATTCATGGCGACGTCGAGCGGCACCTGGCGTTCAACCAGGAAGAGCACCCGGTCGCCGCGCAACTCGGGGGTAGCGAACCGGACGAGCTCGCGCATTGCGCTTCACTCGTCGAGGAGTATGGCTACGACGAAGTGAACCTGAATTGCGGTTGCCCCAGCGAGCGAGTGCAACGAGGGGCCTTCGGCGCCTGCCTGATGGCGGAGCCCGAGCTGGTGGCGGAGTGCGTGGAGGCGATGGTCAGGGCGGTTTCGATCCCCGTGACGGTGAAGCACCGCACGGGGATCGATCAGATCGAAGACTACGAGTTCCTCGCGAAATTCGTTGCCGCGATCGCCGAGGCCGGCTGCAGCACCTTCATCGTCCACGCTCGCAATGCCGTGTTGAAGGGCCTCACGCCCAAAGAGAACCGCGAGGTTCCCCCCCTCAAGTACCAGTACGTCTACCAGTTGAAGAAGGACTTCCCGCAGCTGGAGATCATCATCAATGGCGGCATCGCCAGCTGGAAGCAGATCGACACCCACCTCGACCAGCTCGACGGGGTGATGATTGGCCGCGCCGCCTACCACGACAGCTGGATCCTCGCCGACGAAGGCAAGACCCGCCCGGAAGTCGTGCGCACCATGGCCCGCTACGCCGCCGGCCAGGCAAGCATGCGCCACGTGGCGCGCCACATGCTGGGGCTCTACCACGGCCACCCGCGCGCACGCCTGTGGCGCCGCATGCTGTCGGACCCCGCCCGGCTTTCTCAGAACGATCCGCGCTTGCTGCTGGAAGCGCTCGAGGCAGTAGAATCCGGTTCGAAGGAGATCCCCCATGAGCGCCGTCCTCAAGCCGAAGAACTCCAAGCCCGTCCGTGAACGCGTCAGCCGCGAGGAGTGGCAGATGCGCGTGGACCTCGCCGCCGCCTACCAGCTGGCCGCGATCTTCAAGTGGACCGACCTGATCTACACACACTTCTCGGCGCGCGTGCCGGGGAGCGAAGACTTCCTCATCAACCCCTACGGCCTGATGTTCGACGAAATCACTGCGTCGAACCTGGTGCGGATCGACCAGCACGGCAAGGTGATCGACGACCCGCTGGAGTTCGGCTACAACGCGGCCGGCTTCGTGATCCACGGCTGCATGCATGAAGCGCGTCCGGAAGTGAACTGCGTCATCCACACGCATACCCGCGCCGGCGTCGCCGTCTCGGCGATGAAATGCGGCCTGCTGCCGATCAGCCAGCACGCCATGCGCGTGCAGCAGCAGTGCACCTACCATGACTACGAGGGCATCGCGCTCGACATGAGCGAGCGGGAGCGCATGGCGAGCAACCTCGGGAAGAAATCCAAGGTGATGATCCTGCGCAACCACGGCCTGCTCACGCTGGGAGAGACGGTGCGCGAGGCGTTCGAGCTGATGTACTACCTCGACTGCGCCTGCCAGATCCAGATCGACGCGCTTTCCGGCGGGCTGGAGAACGTGCAGATCATGGCGCAGGACGCGGCGGACACGGCGTCGGAGCAGTTCGACCGGCCCGACCGGCCTTCCACGCACAAGGACTGGCCGGCTCTGCTGCGCCTGCTGGATCGGCGCGGGATCAACTACCTGGGCTAGTGCGCCTTCCCGGCAGCTTGAGCACAGTCAGGATGGAGAGCGCGAGCACCGCCACCACGGCGTAGAAGACCGCCGCGGGCTGGCCGCGGTCGATCAGCCAGCCGAACACCACTGGGGTCACCATCGACCCCACGTCCAGTCCCGAATAGACGAAGCCGTACACCTTGCCCGTCGCCCCAGGCGGGGTGGAGGCACGCACGATGAGGTCCCGCGAGGGATTGGTGAGGCCGCCGCTGAATCCCGCCGCGCCGAGCAGCAGCGGCAGCAGCGCCGCCGGCAGCCAGGCTGCGGCGAGGACGAAGGCCAGCGCCGCGCTACAGGCCATGCCGCTCACTGCGACCAGGTCGTGGCGCGAGGCGCGCACCGCGAGGAAGCCGCCGCAGAAAATGCCCGCCGCCCCGCCCACCAGGTAAGCGGTGAGCGCAGCGGAAGCCAGCACCACATCCACCCCGTAGAGCGAGACCATCGCCGTCACGCCGAACGTCTGGATGGCGATGAACGCCACGCCCAGCAGCACGAAGTAGCCGAACACCATCAGCACCTGCGGATGCAGGAGGGGCCGCAGGCCGCCGGCGTCCTGCCGGTGCCGCGCCGGCATCGCCTGCAGCACCGCGCCCTGGGAGGCGAGCACCGCGATCACCGCCACGCCGACGAGCGCCGCACCCAGCAGCGCGCCGCGCCAGCCGAAAGTCGTGGCCATGGCGATGCCGTAGGCCGGCGCCGCCGCATACCCCAGGTAGCCGGCGATGCCGTGCCAGCTGAAGGCGTAACCCAGGCGCGCCTTGTCAACGCGCGCATTGAGGATGGAGAAGTCCACCGGGTGGAACACGCTGTTGCCCATGCCGCCCACCACTGCGGCGGCGACCAGCATGGGGAAGTTCTGCGCCAGTCCCGCCACCAGTGCGCCGAGCACCGCGAGCGCCAGGCCGCAGTAGAGCACGCGCCGCGCGCCGTAGCGGTCCACCGCAAAACCGGCCAGCGTCTGGCAGATGCCCGAGACGACGTAGTAGAGCGCGACCGTGGAGCCGAGCGCGGCGTAGGACACGCCGAGGTCGTCCTTGATGAGCGGGAAGAGCACTGCGGTGGCGATCTGGTAGAAGTGCGACAGCCCGTGCGCGAGCGCGACCAGCCCGATCACCTTCACGTCCTGGCGCAGGGAATCAGCCGCCGCGGTCATGCACGAACCTCGTGATGGCATCCAGCGTCGCCTCCGGCTGGTCGCGGAACGGCGCGTGCCCGCAGGCGGGGAGCTTCACCAGCTCGCAGGGCCCGCGCACACCGCGCCGGATGCGCTCGAGCTGTTCCATCGTGCCGTACTGGTCGTCCTCGCCCTGGATCGCCAATACCGGGCAATGGATGCCCGGCAGGTACTCCTCGATGTTCCATTGCAGGAACTGCGGATCGAGCCAGGCATCCGCCCAGAGATGGAAGGTCTTTCGCGGATCGCGGTGGTACTTCGCGAGGCGCCCGGCCAGCTCGCCGTCGCCGAAGGAAGCCTTCGCCGCGGCGATCGAAGCCACGCAGACGGGCTCCACGAACACGTGCGGCGCCATCAGCGCGAGTCCGCGCACCGCGTGGCCGGCCCCCGCATGGATGAGTGCGATGGAGGCGCCGTCGCTGTGGCCGACGAGGATCGGCCCGGTGACATCGAGCGCCGTGAGCAGCGCCGGCAGCGCCTCCAGCGCCTCGCGGTGCATGAAGCGCACCCCGGCCTTCGGTTCGCGCAGGACTTCGGACTGCCCGTAGCCGTAGCGGCTGTAGAGCAGCGCGCGGCAGCCGGTGGCCTTCACCACCTGCAGCGGGAACGCGCGCCATTGGCGGATCGAACCCAACCCCTCGTGCAGAAAGACCAGCGTGGGCTTGCCGGCCTCGGCGGCGTCGATCCACTCGTACTCCAGCGAATGGCCGGCGATGGCGAGGAACGGCATGCGTTTGAATCTAGCACGCAGGCGATAGACTTCCGGCATGCGTTTCACGGCCTGGCTGGTGCTCGCGGCGACGCTGCTGCTGTGGTCCGGCAACTGGATCGTGGCGCGCGCCGTGCGCGACGACATCTCCCCCGGCCTGGCCACCGTCGGGCGGCTGGTGATCGTCCTGCTGCTGCTCGCGCCCTTTGCGTGGCGGGGGCTGGCGGTCAAGCTGCCGGCGTTCTCGGGCCGCGACTGGAAAGTCCTCTGGCTGCTCGGCTTCTCGGGCGGCGGGCTGCACCTCGCGCTGCAGTGGCTCGGGCTGCATTTCACGACTGCCACCAGCGCCACCTTGTACCTTTCCACCGCGCCGGTATTCATCCTCCTGCTCGCCGCGCCGCTCCTGGGCGAGCGCATCGTCGCGCGCCAGTGGCTCGGGGTGGCGATCTCCTTCGGCGGCGTGGCCCTGATCGGCATGCAGGGCGAGTTGCTGCAGCCCTCGTTCAACCTCGGCGACCTTTGCGCCCTCGCCTCGATGGCGATGTGGGGCAGCTACACGGTGTTCCTGCGCATGCGGCGCGACACGCTCGACATTGTGGAATTCCTCACCATGGTGTGCCTGCTGGGCCTGGCGTTCATGAGCCCCTGGGTGGTCGCCGAGATTTTCCTTGGCGTGACGTTGAAGCTCACCCCGACGGGCGCTGCCGCGGTGCTCTACTCCGCCATCGGGTCGCTGCTGCTGGCGTATGCGGGCTGGAGCTATGTGGTGAAGCGCATGGGCGCCGCGCGCGCCGGCGCCACCATGCACCTGATGCCGGCGATCGCGGTAGGCCTTGCTGCGCTGTTTCTGGCCGAATATCCGTCCTGGTACCACTTCGTCGGCATCGCCCTCATCCTCGCCGGCGTGACGCTGTCGACTAAAGCTCCAGCGGCTGCCAGTAGCCGGTGAGCTCGAGGTAACCGCGCCCGACCTCCCTGCCGGCCTGCAACGCGCGCACCGCGCCTTCCCAGTAGATCGTTCCCGCGCTGCGGCGCGCATCGAGCTCCTGGTCGTCCATCAGCGGAACGAGGTCCAGCTCCTGCCCGTTCGCCGCGACGCGCATCCCCACCGGGTACTCCACGCCGGTGCGCGGCGAGCGCCAGGTCTTCTGCGACGTGAAGGCAACCCCGGGCGGGGCGTAGTGCAGGCCGCCCTGCTTGTTGCGGATGCGAAATGCCGTGAGCGACTTGCCGTTCGCCAGGTTGATGCCGCACCAGTCCCAGCCTGCGGCTTCCGGCGCGAGGTATTGGCTCGACCACTCGTGGTCGAGCCACGCTAGGCCCCCGACTTCCTTTCCGTCCAGCGTCCCGCTCACCGCCAGTTGCGGGCAGCTGTAGTAGTAGCTCGCCTCCTCCGGACGGTGGCCCTTGCGGCTGAAGCCCGCCTCGCCCTGCAGCACAGGCGCGCGCGGCGCCTGCAGCGACAAGTCCAGCGTGAAATCGCGCGCCGCGATCTTCGCCCGGTAGGCGCCGCCCTCGAGCGCGAAGCGCCAGTCGTCGACCCACGCTTCCGTGGTTCGGGTCGAGGCGCCTGCGAGCCCGAGCGCGTCGCGCGCCGCGCGCTGGTCGTGGCGCAGGCGCCCGTGGCGTGGGTCGGCGACCGCCGCGTGCGCAAGCAGGATCTGGCGCGGCGTGAACCTGCTCGGGTTGTCGGAATCCCAGCGGGGCCGTGCGCGAAAGAACGTCACCTGGAAGCCGAGGGGTTCCTTGCCCCTCTCCAGCCAGCCGGTCGCATACCACCACTCCGTGCGGTACTCCGGGTGCGCGCCGTGGTCGCGCGGGAAGCGCAGGCGGGTGCCGCGCAGGACCTGGGGATAGTTCACTTCGCCGCCGCGCGCCAATGGCGCGGCGAGCATGGCAAGGAGGAACGAACGGCGCCTCACCAATCCTCCTTCACCGCGCGCACCGGCGCCATGCCCATCGCCTCGCTGCCGGAGAGCCAGGCGGTGAGCGCCGCCAGTCCCACCAGCACGGCGGTCAGCGCGAAGAGCGTGAAGTAAGGCGGATGCAGGTCCATCGTCCAGTTGAACGACTGGCGGTTGACCACGTACACGAGAACCAGGCTGATCAGCGCGCCGAGCACCAAACCGGCCACCGCCCCCAGCAAGGCGAGCAGGCTGCCCTCGAGGGCGAGCATGCTGCCAATCTCCCGGCGCGTGACGCCCAGGTGGCGCAGCACGCCGAATTCGCGCCGCCGCGCGAGCACGATCGCGCCCAGTGCCGAGGACAAGCTGAACAGGCCCACCAGCACCGCCACCGCCTCCATCGCATAGGTGACCGCGAAACTGCGGTCGAAGATGGCCATCGACAGCTCGCGGATCTCGCCCGGTTGCGAGAGCTCGATCTGCTCGCTGCCGCGCAGCTTGCGGATGGCGCGCACCACCTCAGCGGCCCGAGCGCCGGGCGCGAGCCACAGGGCGGCGTCGTTGGCGCGCGCATCCCCCGTCAGCTTTGCGTACACCGGCCGCTCGATGAGCAGCGCGCCGTGCTGGCGCGCGTAGTCGCGCCACACGCCTTCCACCACGAACTCGTGCGCCTTGCCGGCAAGCGGCAGCTGCACCCGCTTGCCGGGCGTGTAGCCATAGATCTGCGCCACCGCCTCGCTCGACCATACCGAGGGCGGATCGCCCTCCTGCCGCGCGTAGCGCGCGCCGACCAGCGGCAGGGCACTGCCCACGCCCGCCTCGGGCACGTCGCGCGCGATGAGCGCCACCGGCGGGCGCGCCGGGTCGAGCGTGACGCGCGCGCTGCGCAGGAACTCCGCCCGCGCGACCTGGGGCAGGCGCCTCACTCGCTCTTCCAGGCGCGCGTCGACGAACGCGGTCTCGCCCGCATGCGTGGTGCGCAGGTAAAGGTCCGCCGGCAGCACGGCGTCCAGCCAGTGGTCCACCGAACTGCGGAACGACGCGACCATGATCGCCATCGCCACCATCAACGAGAAGCTCGCCACGATGGCCGCCAGGCTCACCATCGCCTGCCCGGGCGCGCCGCGCAGCTGCGCAAAGGCGAGCGCCGTGGCGGGGCGCCCGGCCAGCGGCAGGGCCTGGAACACCTTGTGCGAGAGCATCGGCATGAGGAGGATCCCGCCCACCAGCAGGCAGGCGATCGCCGCGTAGCCCGCGAGCGGCAGTCCGTCCACCGCCGGCAGCAGCGCGAGCACCAGCGCGGCGCCGAAGAACCACGCCGAAGGCTTGAGCGACAGCGCGCGCGCGAACAGGCGCTGCTCGTCGCCAGCGCGCAGCGCCTGCGCGGGCGGCGTGCGCGCCGCCTCCAGCGCGGGCAGCAAGGCACCCCCCACTGCCACCGCAAGGCCGGCGCCAAAATACAGCAGCGCGGCGCCGGCCGAGAAACTGACCTGGGGCGCCAGGCCCCTGAACAACCCCGCGCCGAGGTCGCCGCCCGAATAGCGCACCGCGAAGGCGGCAAACGCATACCCCAGCGCGAGCCCGAGCAGCGCGCCCGACGCGCCCACTGCCGCCGCCTCCACCAGCACCAGACGCGCGATGCCGCCGCGCTCCAGCCCGAGCACGCGCAGCAGTGCATGCTCGCGCCGCCGGCGCGCCACTTCCAGCGCCTGCGCCGAGAACACGAGGAATCCGCCGGTGAACAGCGCCACCAGGGCGAGCACATTGAGGTTGACGCGGTAGGCGCGCGACAGCGCCGCGCCGCTTTCCTGCACCGTTTCCACCGTGGACACGTGCACGCCTGCCGGCAGTAACGCGGCGATTTCCTTCTGCGCGTCTGCTCGCTGCGCTCCCGGGGCGAGGCGCACGCCGATGCGGTTCAACTCCCCCAGCCGGCCCAGGCGCCATTGCGCGGTGGACAGGTCGGCGAGCGCGGCGACGCCGTGCAGGCCGGAGGGCGGCAGCGTGCCGACCACCTCGAGCTCGATGGGCGTGAGTCCCGCCAGCACCTGCAGCCGCGCGCCCTTGCCCATGCGCAGCGCGCGCGCCGCGTCCGCCGACAGCAGCACCGTGTCGGGCCGCAGCAACTCGGCCATCAGTTGCGGCTGCCCGGCGAACAGCTGCGGCTGCAGGAGGGAAGCGCGCAGCGGGTCGAGGCCGATCAGGCGCAGCGTGCCGGCGCTGCCATCCTCGTTGGCGGCGAGCGCCGCATCCAGTTCGAGCACCGGGCTGGACAGGGCAATGCCGGGAACCTTCGCCAGCGCAACGTAGACCGATTCGGGAAAACCGCCACGGCCGCCTCGCACCTCGAGGTCGGCGTCGCCGGCGATGGCGCGCACGCCCGCGGCCAGGTCTTGCACCGCCGCGAGGTTCACGAGGTGCACGCCGTAGCCGAGCGCGACTCCCAGCGCCACCCCCAGCACGGAGAGCAGCGTGCGGGCGCGCTGGCGGGCGTGTCGCGCGTAGAGGGCGAGGAAGAGGCGGATGCGGCGAGTATAGTGCACCGGATGATCGTGACCCGCAGCCCGCTGATGCAGAGCGTGCTGGCGGACGCGCGCCTGGTGGCGGCGAGCGACGCCAGCGTCCTCATCCAGGGCGAAAGCGGCACCGGCAAGGCGCTGCTCGCCCGCGCCATCCACGCCGCCAGCAGCCGTTACGGGCGCCCACTGGTGACGGTCAATTGCAGCGCGCTGCCCGAGCAGCTGCTCGAATCCGAATGGTTCGGCCACGTCAAGGGCGCGTTCACCGGTGCCGTGCACGCCCACGCCGGGCTGTTCCAGTCGGCGGAGGGCGGCACGCTGTTTCTCGACGAGATCGGCGAGATGCCGCTCGCGCTGCAGGCGAAGCTGCTGCGCGCGCTGCAGGAACGCAAGGTGCGCGCCGTCGGCGCGACGCAGTCCGTCGACGTCGACCTGCGCGTGGTATCGGCGACGCACCGCAACCTCAGGGCGGAGATCGCCGCCGGGCGTTTTCGCGAGGACCTGTACTACCGCGTGAGCGTCGTGGCGCTTCAGCTGCCCACGCTGGCGCAGCGGCGCGAGGACATCCCGCTGCTCACGGCGAGTTTCCTGGCCAAACTGGCCGCTCTCTACGGCAAGCCGCTGGTCGGCTGCGCGCCGCAGGCGGTGCAGTTGCTGATGACCGCGCCATGGCCCGGCAACGTGCGGCAACTGCACGACGTGATCGAGAGCTGCGTGGCGCAGTGCGGCGGAACGCTGCTGCCGGCAGGCCTGGTGGAGCGGGCGCTCGCCGCGCGCGGCGACGATTTTGCGGCCTTTGACGGCGCGCGCCGCGATTTCGAGCGTGAGTACCTCACGCGCATCCTGAGAATCACCGACGGCAACCTCACCCAGGCGGCCAAGCTCGCCAAGCGGAACCGGGGCGACCTCCATTCGATGTTGGCGCGGCACGGGCTGGAACCCGGCGCGTTCAAGCCCGAGAAGGCCTGAGCCGCAGCCATTGGTCGGTCCGGATTGCGGTTCATCCCGCAATTGGCGCAGTTCGTCGCAAACCGGTGGAGAGCCCCGGGGCGGCGGCGGAAACTGCCGCCATGCACCCGACCTTCACCCCCGTCATCCTGCTGCACACTTTCGCAGCACTGGCCGCGCTGGCCCTCGGCGCCGGCGTATTCCTCGCGCGCAAGGGCACTTTTTCTCACCGCATAGCGGGACGCAGCTGGGTCGCCCTCATGCTGGTCGTCGCGATCTCCAGCTTCTGGATCAAGGGGGGAGGCAGCTACTCCTGGATCCACGGCCTGTCCGTCGCCGTGATCTTCCTGCTCGGCCTGGCCGTGTTCTACGCCGTGACCGGCCGCATCGAGCGGCACCGCAAGCTGATGACCGGGATCTTCATCGGCGCGCTGGTGGTCACGGGATTCTTCACGCTTATCCCCTATCGCCTGCTCGGCAGGCTCGTCTGGTCGGCTTTCGGACTCGCGTAAGCTTCGCGCCTTATGCAGGGATTTCCCTTCGCGCTGCTTGCGGTCGCCGTGTTCAACACTGCGATCGCGGGGCTGCTGACCCTGGTGCGCTACGGCGGCAGCTTCGGCGAGAACCTGGTGTTCTCCCAATGCATCGGACTGTCCGTCCTGCTGGTGATCCACTTCGGGTGGCGACTGCTATGGCCTGGAGGCAAGCCGCCACGCCCGGCCTTGCTCGGCTTGATCGGCGTCGGCGTGCTCGCCGGCTGGCTTGGCGGCAGCGCCCTCGCCTCGGCCCTGCTCGGCTTGCCATGGACCGCGGGCCGCAGCGCGTACGCCGCGCTCGCCGTCACCTTCGCCGCCGGCTTCACCGGCACCTGGTTCTTCTGGACGCGGCAGAAGGCTGCCGAACTGGAGCGCCAACGCGTCGAGGCGCAGCTGAAGGCGCTGCAGGCGCAGATCGAGCCGCATTTCCTCTTCAACACGCTCGCGAATCTCGACGCGCTGATCCAGACCGATCCGAAGCGGGCGCGCGCCATGCTCGGGCACCTGAACGACTACCTGCGCTCGACGCTCGCCGCCACGCGACGCGAGCGCAGCACGCTGGCCGAGGAGTTCGCGCAGCTGCGCGGCTATCTCGAGGTGCAGGGTATGCGCATGGGCGCGCGGCTGCGCTTCACGCTGGAGTTGCCGGACTCGCTGGCGCAAGCGGACGTGCCGCCGATGCTGCTGCAACCCCTGGTGGAGAATTCCCTCAAGCACGGGCTCGAACCCAAGGTGGAAGGCGGCGAAGTGAAAGTGAGCGCGCGCGAGGAAGGCGACCGGCTGGTGCTGGAGGTTGCCGATACCGGATTGGGCAAGGCAAACGGCTCGACCGGCGGCACCGGCGTCGGTCTGAGCAACGTGCGCGAGCGCCTTGCGGCTGCTTATGAGGGCGCGAAGGTCGATGCCGGTGTGAATGCCGCCGGTGGCTACACGGTGAGGCTCAGCATCCCGAGATGAAGGCCGTCATCGCCGACGACGAACCGCTGCTCGCGGCGAGCCTGAAGGCCGCGCTGCTGGAGGCCTGGCCGGAGCTCGAGGTCGTGGCAGTGTTGCCCAACGGGCTGGAAGCCGTGCAGGCCGCTGAGCGCCTGAAGCCGGAGTTCGCGTTCCTCGACATCCAGATGCCGGGGATGACCGGGCTCGAGGCCGCGGCAGAGATCGCCGATCGCATGGGCGATGCCGCGCCGACTGTCGTCTTCGTCACGGCCTACGACCAATTCGCCACGCGCGCCTTCGAGCTGGCGGCGGCGGATTATGTCCTCAAGCCCGTGGCGCCAGAGCGACTTGCGCAGACCGTGAAGCGCCTGAAGTCGCGCGCCGCGCCGGACCTGGCAGCGCAGCTGCGCCAACTGCTTGCCGTGGCGCCGGCAGTGGAGACACTGCACGAGATCCGTGCGGGAGTCGGCAACACAGTCAAGATGATTCCGCTGGAGGAAGTCTGCTATTTCCAGGCGAGCGACAAGTACACCAGCGTCGTGACGGCCGAGGGTGAGTCCTTGATCCGTACCCCCTTGAAGGAGCTGCTAGCGCAACTGCCCCCGAAACGCTTCCAGCAGGTGCACCGCGGCACCATCGTCAACCTGGACGAAGTCGCCGCAGCGACGCGCGACGACACCGGACGCGTGACGCTCAAGCTGCACCGGCGGAAAGAGACGCTGCCGGTGAGCCGGGTGTTCGCGGAGTTGTTCAAGGCGATGTAGGCGGCAAGTCATTCTCTGGGTATCCGGCAATTATTCCTAATTAGGTATAACGCGCATTTTTGCGGCAAACGCCCTCCTCTACGGCATGGCGCGCGTCCTGCCCTGCTTGCGCGTCCGGCCTCATTGCGGCAGTGCAAAAAGACTTGCGGCAAGCGCTGGCGTAGCATCTCCTGCGCCATCCACCAGGGAGACCAAAAAAATGAAAAGAACGCTGCTGTTCGCCGCAAGCCTGTTCGCCTCCACGCAAGCCTTCGGCCAGGCCTCGGCCTTCCCGCCGCCGCCGCCCAAAGTCAGCCCCGCCGTCGGCGTGATCGACATGCACACCCACTCGCACCCGGACGTGTTCGGGCGCAACATCGACGACGTCGACCTCGCCACGATCGCCAAGGCGCGCGGCATGCGCGGCCTCGTGCTCAAGAACCACGTCAGCGAGACGGCCAGCCGCGCCGCGCTGGCCATGAAGGCGGTGCCGGGCATCGAGGTGTTCGGCGGCATTGTGCTGAACAACGCCGTGGGCGGCATCAACCCGAACGCGGTGGAGTGGATGCACCGCTTCTACGGCAGCCGGGGCAAGGTGGTGTGGCTGCCGACCTTCGAGTCGGACAAGCACGTGAAGACCTTCGGCAAGCCGGACGCCAAGGGCATCGTGGTGGCACCCAACGGCCAGGTCACCCCGGAGATGGAGGCGGTGCTGAAGATCATCGCGCGCGAGAACCTGCTGCTGGCCACCGGCCACGTGCATCCCGAGGAAGTCATCGCGGTGGTCAAGCGCGGCAAGGAGCTAGGCGTGAAGAACATGCTCGTCACCCACGGGCTCACCACCGTGCCAGGGCTTTCCATGGCGCAGGCCAAGCAGGTGGTGGAGATGGGCGCGGTGATCGAGGTCTGCTTCCTGCAGTTCCAGGCCGGCCCGAACGCCCCCCTGCCGTTCCTCGTCCACTGGCAGAACATCGGCGCGAAGAACATCGCGCAGGCGATCAAGGAATTCGGCGCGAAAGGGCTGGTGGTTTCCTCAGACCTCGGCCAGAGCGCAAACATGGTGCACCCGGACGGGATTGAGACGGCCATCGGCGCGATGAAGCGCGAAGGCATCTCCGATGCCGACATCGACACCATGATGCGCAAGAACCCCGCGCGGCTGCTGGGGCTGAGCAGCTAGGGGCGCTTGAAGCGAGGCCAGGGCATGTGTACACTTCTTCTGTACACATCGCCCCATGGCCAAAGACGTCAAAGTCACTGAATTGCGGCAGAAGCTGCCCGATTA
Source organism: Betaproteobacteria bacterium (assembly GCA_031391655.1). Classification (GTDB taxonomy): domain Bacteria; phylum Pseudomonadota; class Gammaproteobacteria; order Burkholderiales; family SG8-39; genus JAABQT01. Next base: position 2,406 of record JANMUO010000294.1, on the reverse strand, counting down.
TCTTGCCAGGGTGCAGGGCGGCGAGCGGTTGCGGGTGACCTCCAGGGGCAAGGTGATCGCGGAGATCACGCCCCCCGCCGCATCCCGGGACGAAGCCAACGCCGCCCGGGCCCGGCTGAAGGGCAGCGTGCTGCGGTATGACAACCCCCTCGACCCGGTGCTGGCGCCGGAAGAGTGGGACATGAACCGTTGATCGTCCTCGACACGCACGTCCTCGTCTGGTGGGTCAGCGGCAGCAAGCCCCTTTCCGCGCGCGCGAAACGGGAGGTCCGCTCGGCGCAGGCCGAAGGACTCCTGCGAGCGTCGGCGATCAGCCTGCTTGAGATTTCCACAGCCGTGCGGCGGGGCCGCCTGGTCCTTGGCGTTCCGCTGGATCAGTGGCGTGAGGATCTTGCGCGACTTCCGGAGCTGCAACTGCAACCCGTCACGGGTGAAATCGCCGTGCTGGCCGGCTCGTTCGAGGATCCGGCACCCGGCGATCCGGCCGATCGGATCATCGCGGCGACGGCACTGGCGCTGGGCGCGAAGCTGGTGACGGCAGACGCGCGGCTGCGCCGCCTGCCCAGGCTATCGACTGTTTGGTAGTCGAAGCGCCGTTAGAATCGCGCTCGTGAACAAGCCCCAGCCGCCCTCCACTTCCAATTTCATCAAGCAGATCATCGAGGCGGACCTCGCCTCGGGCAAGCACAAGTCCATCGTCACGCGGTTCCCGCCGGAACCCAACGGCTACCTGCATTTCGGGCATGCGAAGTCACTCGCGCTGAATTTCGGGCTGGCGCAGCAGTACGGCGGCAAATGCAACCTGCGCTTCGACGACACCAATCCGGAGAAGGAGGAGCAGGAGTACGTCGATTCCATCCTCGAGATGGTTAAGTGGCTGGGCTACGACTACGGCACGGCGCTGTATGCCTCGGACTACTTCGACACGATGTACCAGGCGGCCGAGTTGCTGGTGTCCGGGGGCTATGCCTACGTCGACAGCCAGACGGCGGAGGAAGTGCAGCTCAACCGGGGTACCTTCACCGAGCCGGGGAAGAACAGCCCCGACCGCGAGCGCAAGATCGACGACAACCTGAAGCTGCTGCGCGAAATGCGCGACGGCAAGCACGCGGACGGGGCGTACGTGCTGCGGGCGAAGATCGACATGGCCTCGCCGAACATCAACCTGCGCGACCCGACGCTGTACCGGATCAAGCGCGCCAAGCACCATCGCACCGGGGACAAGTGGTGCATCTATCCCCTGTACACCTACGCGCACCCGATCGAGGATGCGATCGAGGGCATCACCCACTCGCTGTGCACCCTGGAGTTCGAGGACCAGCGACCGTTCTACGACTGGCTGTTGAACAAGCTCGCCGATGGCGGCATGCTCAAGCGCCCCCTGCCCCAGCAGATCGAGTTCGCGCGCGTCAACCTGACCCACGTCGTCCTGTCCAAGCGGCAGCTCATCCAGCTCGTCGAAGAGAAGCACGTGGACGGCTGGGACGATCCGCGCATGCCGACGCTGGCCGGGGCCAGGCGCCGCGGCTACACGCCGGAGGGCTTTCGCCTGTTTGCCGAGCGCATCGGGGTGTCGAAGGCCAACCAGATGATCGAGTTCTCCATCCTCGAGGACTGCATGCGCGAGACCCTGAACGAGGTCGCGCCGCGACGCATGGCGGTGCTGGATCCGGTCAAGCTCGTAATCGAGAACTACCCGGACGGGCAAGAGGAGATGATGGAGATCGCCAACCATCCCCAGAAGCCTGAGAAGGGGACGAGGCAGGTGCCATTCTCCAAAGAACTATGGATCGAGCGGGACGATTACCAGGAGGTGCCGGCAAAAGGGTACTTCCGGATGTTTCCCGGAAACACGGTCCGGCTGCGCCACGGGTTCGTGGTGAAGTGCACCGGATATGACAAGGCGACGGATACGGTGCGCTGTATTTACTACGCGGATTCGAAATCAGGAACGGAAGGGGCGGACAAGTACAAGGTGAAGGGGAACATTCACTGGGTGAGCGTGAAGCATGCGTTCACGGCGGGGGTGCGCAGCTACGACCGGTTGTTCAAGAGCGACCACCCGGAGGGCTTGGGCGACCTCAACCCAAACTCCAAGGTCACCTCGATGGCGCAGCTGGAGCCCAGTTTGCAGAGTCCGGAAGAGCTGACGTTCCAGTTCGAGAGGCATGGGTACTACACGCTGGATATCAGCGCGACCCGGGTGTTCAATCGCACGGTTTCGCTACGCGACACCTGGCAGAAGTCGGGTTAGCTCCAGTTCGTTTGTCGTCATCGCGCTGCTGAACCAGATCTGCCCTTCCTGGACCATGCACTGCAATTGCATGGCGCGCTCCGCCAGCCTTCCCGCCGATTCGCTCGCCTCCGCCGGAACTCGCCACACCGTCAGGTTCTTCGCGCGCCCCA
>JANMUO010000291.1:0-14703 GCA_031391655.1 Betaproteobacteria bacterium | reverse complement strand
CTTGACGCCGTGGCTCTCGAACTCGAGGTCCTCGGGGTTCGACTGGTCGGCGAACTCGAGCTTATAGGCGAGCCCCGAGCAGCCGGAGGTGCGCACGCCCACGCGCAGGCCGAGCCCCTTGCCGCGCTTGGCGAGCGACTTCTGGACGTGGCCGGCCGCGTTTTCGGTCAGGGTGATCGCCATCAAGCTACCTTTTGCTGTTCCTCGGAATCCACCGCATGCTTCTTCTTGTAATCCGCCACCGCGGCCTTGATCGCGTCCTCGGCGAGGATCGAGCAGTGGATCTTGACCGGCGGCAGCGACAGCTCCTCGGCGATCTGCGTGTTCTTGATGCTCGCCGCCTCGTCCAGGCGCTTGCCCTTCACCCACTCGGTGACCAGCGAGGAGGAGGCGATGGCCGAGCCGCAGCCATAGGTCTTAAAGCGCGCGTCCTCGATGACGCCGTCCTTGTTGACGCGGATCTGCAACTTCATCACGTCGCCGCAGGCCGGGGCGCCGACCATGCCGGTGCCCACCGCCTCGTCGTCCTTGTCGAAGGAGCCGACGTTCCTCGGGTTCTCGTAGTGGTCGATGACTTTTTCGCTGTATGCCATGGTGCTCTACCTCAATGTGCGGCCCACTGGACCGTGTTCAAGTCGACGCCGTCCTTGTACATCTCCCACAGGGGCGACAATTCGCGCAGCTTCGCCACCTTGGCCTTCACCAGGTTCACCGCGTAGTCGACTTCCTGCTCGGTGGTGTACTTGCCCAGCGTGAAGCGGATCGAGGAATGCGCCAGTTCGTCCGAGCGCCCCAGGGCGCGCAGCACGTAGGACGGCTCGAGCGACGCGGAGGTGCAGGCCGAGCCCGACGACACCGCGATGTCCTTGATCGCCATGATCAGCGATTCGCCCTCGACGTAGTTGAAGCTCACGTTGAGGTTCCCCGGGATGCGCTGCTCGAGGTCGCCGTTCAGGACCACTGCCTCCATCGAGGCGAGGCCCTGCCACAGGCGCTCGCGCAACGCGCGGATGCGCTCGTTGTCGGTGGCCATTTCGAGCCTGGCGATGCGCGCCGCCTCGCCGAAGCCCACGATCTGGTGCGTGGCCAGCGTGCCGGAGCGAAAACCGCGCTCGTGGCCGCCGCCGTGGATCTGCGCCTCGATCCTCACGCGCGGTTTCCTGCGCACGTACAGTGCGCCGATACCCTTCGGCCCGTACATCTTGTGCGCGGTGAGCGTGAGCAGGTCCACCTTCAGCGCCGCGAGGTCGATCGGGATCTTGCCCGCCGCCTGCACCGCGTCGCAATGGAACACGATGCCCCGCGCGCGGCAGATCTCGCCGATCTGCGCCACCGGCTGGATCACGCCGATCTCGTTGTTGACCATCATGATCGAGGCGAGGACGGTGTCTGGCCGGATCGCCGCCTCGAATTTCTTCAAGTCGACCAGGCCGCTCTCCTCGACTTCGAGGTAGGTACACTCGAAGCCCTGGCGCTCGAGCTCGCGCATGGTGTCGAGGGTCGCCTTGTGCTCGGTCTTCTGCGTGATCAGGTGCTTGCCGCGCGTGCGGTTGAACAGCGCCGCGCCCTTGATGGCGAGGTTGTTGCCTTCGGTGGCGCCCGAGGTCCACACGATTTCCTTCGGATCCGCGCCGATCAGCGCGGCGACATGGCCGCGCGCTTCCTCCACCGCCTCCTCCGCCGTCCAGCCGAAGGCGTGCGAGCGGCTCGCCGGGTTGCCGAAATGCTCGGTGAGGAACGGGATCATCTTCTGCGCCACGCGCGGGTCCACCGGCGTGGTCGCCGAATAATCCAGGTAGATCGGCAACCTCACGCCGCCACCTTTTCCGCCGGGCGCTTGTCGTGCAGCACCTGCACCGGCTTGTCGGCCTGCTGCGCCACCAGGTCCGCGAGGCTCACCGAGGACAGGTACTCGTGCATCTTCTTGTTCAGGTTCGCCCACAGGTCGTGCGTCATGCAGCGCTTGTCGTCCTTGCAGTTCTCCTTGCCGCCGCATTGCGTGGCATCGAGCGGCTCGTCCACCGCGATGACGATCTCGGCCACCGTGATGCCCTGCACCGGCTGGGCGAGCCGGTAGCCGCCGCCGGGACCACGCACGCTGGACACGAGCTTCCTGCGCCGCAGCTTGCCGAACAGCTGCTCGAGGTAGGACAGCGAAATGTGCTGGCGCCCGCTGATGGCCGCGAGCGTCACAGGGCCGCGCGTCTGGCGCATCGCCAGGTCCACCATCGCGGTTACCGCGAACCGGCCTTTGGTCGTGAGTCTCATGGGCGCCTCGAATACCTGATTAAGTTGGTCAAGTATAGCCAATCCCGACAGAATTGGTCAACAATTACTTGACGGCCCTAAGTTGTTCTCTTTGCTTGTCTTTCTCTAGTTCGGCGAGCCTCTGAGTAAGGGTCGCCAGGGCCTGCTCCAGCTCGGCGGAGTGCTCCACCAGCTTCTGGATCGCCTTCGCATAGGGGTCGTCCTGTTCCTGCACCACGGCATAGGCAGCAAACCGCTCGGCTCGCCGGGTCCCCGAATCCTCGACGATCCGCGCTGGAATCCCCACGGCTGTGGCACCCGCCGGCACGGGTTTCAGCACGACGGAATTGGCACCGACACGCGCGCCGTCCCCGACGGTGAATCCCCCGAGCACTTTCGCCCCTGCACTGACGATCACCCCGCGTCCCAGCGTCGGATGCCGCTTGGCGCCCGGCGTCAGCGACGTTCCACCGAGCGTCACGCCCTGGTAGATGGTGCAATCGTCGCCGACTTCCGCGGTCTCCCCGAGCACCACGCCCATGCCGTGGTCGATGAACACGCGCCGGCCGATGATCGCGCCGGGGTGGATCTCGATGCCGGTCGCCCAACGACCGAAATTCGAGGTAAAGCGCCCGAGCCAGCGCAGGCCGTGCGTCCAGAACCAGCGCGCAAGCTTGTGGATGTAGATGGCGTGCAGGCCCGGGTAGCAGGTCAGCACTTCCCATGTGGTGCGCGCCGCCGGGTCGCGCTCAAAGGTGCTCGCGATATCTTCACGCAGGTGGCTGAACATGAAGAGACTTTAGATTATCCGAGCAAATCGATCAACTATTTCTTGAGCAGGGATTTGAGCAGTCCGCGCAGGATGTTGACCTCCTCGCGCTCCATCGCAGGGACGCGCGAGAAGAGCCTCCGCCAGCGCTCCCTCAGCCGGGACCCCGGCGCCATGAAATCGGTGGAGGTCGCGGCTTCCTCGAGGTGCCCGTAGAGCCCCTCCAGGTCCTGCACCGTCGCCAGCTTCTCGGCGCGCATTTCCGGCACCGTCGCGCCGGCCGCCATGTGCAGTTCGTAGCAGACGACCTGGACCGCCTGGGCGAGGTTGAGGGAGCTGGCGCCCGCGACGGCGGGGATGTGGACCAGGAACTGGCAGGCGAACAGCTCCTCGTTGCTCAGCCCGGCGCTCTCGCTGCCGAAGACGAACGCGATCGGCCCATCGATCGCCACGGCGCGCGCCGCAGCGGCGCGCAGGTCGAGCACCTGCGGCGACCATTCGCGGGGACGCGCCGACAGTGCGAAGGCGGCCGCGCAATCGGCGATCGCCTCGGCGAGCGTGGCGTGGGTGCGCGCCGCGGCGAGCACGTCGGCGGCATGCGTCGCCATCCATTCGTCCTGGGGCGCGCCCGGGCGCTCCGGCGCCACCAGGCGCAGGTCCGCGAGCCCCATGGTTTTCATGGCGCGCGCCGCAGCGCCGATATTGCCGGGGTGATTGGGCCTGCACAGGACGATGCGAATGCCGGACATGGGCGCAGTCTAGAATACGGCATGCATCCGATGCTCAATATCGCGGTGAAAGCCGCGCGCCGCGCCGGTTCTATCAACAATCGCGCCGCCCTCGTGGGCGGCGCGCTCGAAGTGAAGGCCAAGAACAAGAACGACTTCGTCACCCAGGTGGACAAGGCCGCCGAGCAGGCGATCATCAACATCATCCGCGCCGCCTATCCCGATCACAGCATCCTCGCCGAGGAATCCGGCGACACGCCGGGCGCGCGCCCCGAGTACCTGTGGGTGATCGATCCGCTGGACGGCACGACCAACTATATCCACGGCTTCCCGCAGTACTGCGTGTCCATCGGGCTGGAGCATCGCGGCGTGCTCACGCAGGGCGTGGTCTACGATCCGGGCAAGAACGAGCTGTTCACCGCCAGCCGCGGGCGCGGCGCCTTCCTCGACGACCGGCGCATCCGCGTCTCCAAGTGCCTCCAGCTGAAGGACGCGCTGGTGGGCACCGGGTTTCCGTTCAAGGAACTCTCGCGCCTCGATCTGTACATGCGCCAGCTGCAGGGCATGATGACGGGTTCCGCCGGCGTGCGGCGCGCCGGCGCCGCGGCGCTCGATCTCGCCTATGTGGCCGCGGGGCGGCTCGATGCGTTCTGGGAAATGGGCCTGTCGCGCTGGGACATGGCGGCGGGCGCGCTGCTCATCCAGGAAGCCGGTGGCCTTGTGGGCGACCTGCAAGGCGGGCCCGGTTACCTCGACAAGGGCGAGATCGCGTGCGGCACGCCCAAGGTGTTCCCGCAATTGCTCGAAGCCCTGCGCTGCTAGAATCCCGCAAGTTACTCCCTCGCACGATTGCGCGCGGCGCTGTTGCCGCGCGCGCGCAGGAAGCCGGCAGCCATGGCCATCGAATCGCACGGCAATGATCTGGTTCGCGTAGTCGCCTTGCTTGCCGCGGGCGTTGTCGCGGTGCCCATTTTCCGCAGGCTCGGACTGGGTTCGGTGCTCGGCTACCTAGCTGCCGGGCTCGCCATCGGCCCGTTCGGGCTGAGGCTGTTCACCGATCCGCAGGCGATCTTGCACGTCGCGGAACTCGGCGTGGTGCTGTTCCTCTTTCTCATCGGGCTGGAAATGCAGCCCTCGCACCTGTGGCGGTTGCGGCGCGAGATCTTCGGCCTGGGCGTCGCCCAGGTGCTCGCCTGCGGCGTGCTGCTGACGCTGGCCTGCGTGGCGGCGGGCTTCCTTCCCGTGGTTTCCTTCCTGGCGGCGATGGGCTTCGTGCTCTCCTCCACCGCGATCGTGATGCAGATCCTCGAGGAGCGCGGCGACGTCACCACGCCGCGCGGCCAGCGCATCGTGTCCATCCTGCTGCTGGAGGACCTCGCCATCGTCCCGCTGCTCGCGCTGGTGGCCTTCATGGCGCCGGACGAAGGCGGCGGCGTGCGCTGGCAGGAGATCGCCTTCGGCCTGGCCAGCCTCGCCGGACTGGTGCTCGCCGGCAAGTACCTGCTCAGCCCCCTGTTTCGCCTGCTGGCGAATTCGGGCGCCCGCGAAGTGATGTCCGCCGCTGCGCTGCTGGTGGTGCTGGGCGCAGCCCTGCTGATGCAGGTTGGCGGCCTGTCCATGGCGATGGGCGCGTTCCTTGCCGGGGTGCTGCTGTCCGAATCCACCTTCCGCCACCAGCTGGAAGCCGACATCGAGCCCTTCCGCGGCATCCTGCTGGGCCTGTTCTTCATCAGCGTTGGCATGTCGCTCGACCTCTCGGTGTTCCGGCAGCAATGGGCGCTGATCCTCGCCGGCACCGCCGTGCTCATGCTCGTCAAGTCGGCCGGGGTGTATGCCGTGGCGCGCCTGTTCCGCGCCAGGCATGGCGAGAGCCTCTACCGCGCCGTGCTGCTCGCGCAGGGCGGGGAATTCGCCTTCGTGCTCTATGCCGCTGCCACAGTCACCGGGATCTTCGATGCGCAGGTGAACGCGCTCCTCACCGCCATCGTCATCGTCTCGATGGCGCTCACGCCGCTGGGCGTCACCGGGCTGCGCTGGCTGCTGCCAAAGGAAGAACAGTCCATGGACGGCGTCGAAGCGGCCAAGGGACTGGGCGGCAGCGTGCTCATCATCGGCTTCGGCCGCTTCGGCCAGGTGGCGAGCCAGTCGCTGCTGGCGCGCGGTTTCGACATCACGATCATCGACACCGACACCGACATGATCCGCAGCGCAGCCGACTTCGGCTTCAAGATCTACTACGGCGACGGCACGCGCCTGGACGTGCTCAAGGCCTCGGGTGCAGAGAAGGCGCGCGCGCTCCTCGTCTGCATCGATGACCGCGCGGCCGCCGATCGCATCGTGGCGCTGGCCAAATCCGAGTTCCCGCACCTGAAGCTGCTCGCGCGATCCTACGATCGCGAGCATTCGCTCAAGCTCATCGGCGCGGGCGTGGACTACCAGGTGCGCGAAACCTTCCATTCGGCGATGGTGTTCGGCGAGGCGGCGCTGCTGCAGCTTGGCGTTCCGCAGGAGGAGGCGGCGCAGGTCGCCACCGAGATCCGCGCCCGCGACGCAGCGCGCCTGGAACTGGAGATCGCCGGGGGACTTGCGGCCGGCGCAGCGATGGTCCGGGGCAACGCGCCCAGGCCGACGCCGTTTACGCCGCCGAAGCAGGCGCCGCAGGCACTGAGCGAGGAGACAGCTGCGGTGGCGGGCAAGCAGGAGCCATGGCCATGAAACCCGCTCTCGCACCTCTCGAAACACTCTACGAGGCAGCACGCGGCACGGTGCTGCCGTTGCCGCCCAGGCTGGCGCGCCTGTACGGACGGCTGCGCATGCCCCTGGCGCGCGCACGACCGCACGTCATCAGCAATTTCGTCACCACGCTGGACGGCGTGGTTTCGCTCAACGAGAGAGGACACGCCAGCGGCGGCGACATCAGCGGGTTCAGCGCGCAGGATCGCATGGTGATGGGGTTGTTGCGCGCCATCGCGGACGTGGTGATCGTCGGCTCTGGCACGCTGGGCGTGGATCGCCGCCACGTCTGGACGGCCGAACGCATCTACCCCGGGCTGGCCGGTGAGTATCGCCGGCTGCGCGCGGCGCTGGGCAAGCGCGAGCTGCCGCTGATGGTGGTCGTCAGCGGCAGCGGCCGGCTCGATACCAGCCTGCCCGTGTTCGCCTCCGGCGAGATGCGCTCGCTGATCGTGACGAGCACCGCGGGCGCAAGGCGGTTGCGCAAACCGGGGTCGCCCGCGGCGGTCGAGATCCGCGCCGTGCGCGGGGGCGGCGCGATACGCGCGCGCTCGATCCTCGAGCAGGTGCGCCGGGCGAGCGCCGGCAAACTGATCCTGGTCGAAGGTGGGCCGCGATTGCTCGGCGACTTCTACGCCGATCGCCTCCTCGACGAACAGTTCCTGACCCTCGCGCCGCAGATTGCCGGCCGCGACGCCGGCGATCAGCGGCTCAGCCTGGTCGTGGGCCGGACATTTGCGCCGCAGCGCCCGCTGTGGGGACGCCTGGTCGACCTGAGGCGCGGCAGCAACCAGTTGTTCCTGCGGTACTCGTTTACCTGACGCCTTAGGCGTTCTGGATCGCCACCGCGCGCGAGTTGAGGTACGCCTCGAGCGCCTCGGGGCCGCCTTCGGACCCGTAGCCCGAGTCCTTGACCCCGCCGAAAGGCATCTCCGCCGAGGGCAGCGCGGGCATGTTCATCCACAGCATGCCCACTTCCAGCCGGCGCGCGAGCAGGTCGGCGTTCTTGAGTGACCGGGTGAACGCGTAGCCAGCGAGCCCGTACGGCAGGCGGTTCGCCTCGGCGATCGCCTCCTCCAGCGTGTCGAAGGGCTGGATCGCCGCCATGGGGCCGAATGGCTCGTCGTTGAAGACCTTCGCATCCCTCGGCACATCGGCGAGGATCGTCGGTTCCCAGAAATTGCCGGACTTGCCGATGCGCTGCCCGCCCGTGAGCAGCTTCGCTCCTTTCTTCACCGCATCCTCGGTGAACGCCGTCATTGCTTCGACGCGGCGCGGGTTGGCGAGCGGGCCCATCTGCGTGCCTTCGGCGAGGCCGTCGCCGACCTTCAAGCCTTTGGCGTACGCGGCCAGTGCCTGGGCAAAGTCGCCGGCAATGGATTTGTGCGCGAGGAAGCGCGTCGGCGAGATGCACACCTGCCCCGCGTTGCGGAACTTCGCCGCCCCCGCCGCCTTGACGGCGAGCGCGATGTCCGCGTCCTCGCACACGATCACCGGCGCGTGGCCGCCCAGCTCCATGGTGACGCGCTTCATGTGCTGGCCGGCGAGCCCCGCGAGCAGCTTGCCCACCGCAATGGAGCCGGTGAAGGTCACCTTGCGGATCACCGGATGCGGGATGAGGTAGTTCGAAATCTCCGCCGGCGTGCCGTACACGAGCTGCAGGACGCCCGCCGGGATGCCCGCATCGGCAAAGGCCTTGATCAGCGCAGCGGGGGCCGCTGGCGTCTCTTCCGGCGCCTTGACGAGCATCGAGCAGCCAGCGGCAAGCCCGGCGCCGATCTTGCGCACGACTTGGTTGATCGGGAAATTCCACGGCGTGAACGCCGCCACCGGCCCCACCGGATCCTTGATCACCATCTGGCGGATCGACACGTTCACTCGCGAAGGCACGATGCGCCCGTAGACGCGAAAGCCTTCCTCGGCGAACCAGTCGATGATGTCGCCGGCGGCCAGCGTCTCGGCCTTGGCCTCGGCCAGCGGCTTGCCCTGCTCCTGGGTCAGGAGCGGCGCAATTTCGCCCGCGCGCTCGCGCATCAGGGCGGCGGCCTTGCGCATGATCTTGCTGCGCTCGGCGGGCACCATGTCGCGCCAGACGTCAAACCCCTTCTTCGCCGCCGCAAGCGCGAGGTCGAGGTCGGGCCGGCCCGCGTGCGCCACGCGCCCGATCTCCTTGCCGGTCGCGGGGTTGACCACGGGCAGCGTCTTTCCTTCGGCAGGCTGCTGCCATTTGCCGTCGATGAAGAGTTGGGTATCGATGTATCCCATGGCGGTCCTCGGGTCTTGGCGGATGGAAGGAACGCGAGTTTAACCCGCGCCCCAGCGCGCGGCGCGCTTCTCCACGAACGAGGCCAGCCCTTCGGCGCCCTCGGCGCTGCGGCGCTTGGCGGCGTGTTGCGCGACGAGCCGGTCGAAGGTGGCCTGGTCCACTCCGCCCCAGGCGAACTCCAGCGCCGCCGCCTTGGTCTGCGCATTGGCCTGCGGCGCGTTCTGCAGCAGCTGGCTCACGATCTTCTCGCCCGCCGCGGCCAGGCCGTCGAGCAGCACCACTTCGTGCACGAGGCCGATGCGCCTCGCTTCCTCCGCGCCGAAGCGCTCGCCGGTGAGCGCGTAGCGGCGCACCTGGCGCAAGCCGATGGCATCGGCGAGCTGCGGCAGGATGATCGCCGCCGTGAGCCCCCAGCGCGTCTCGGCGATGGAAAACAGGGCGTTGTCGGCAGCGATCACCACGTCGCAGGCCGCGGCGATGCCGGTGCCGCCGCCGAAGCAGCCGCCCTGCACCAGCGCCACCGTCGGCACCGGAAGCGTGTTGAGTCGGTGCACCGCGAGCGACGTGGCGCGCGAGACGCGCTCGTTCTCGATCGTGTCCTGCGCCGCCACGCTGCGTATCCACTTCAGGTCCGCGCCCGCCTGGAAGTGCTTGCCTTCGCCGCGCAACACAACCACGCGCAGCTCAGGCCTGGCGCCCAGCGCGTCCATGGCGTCATGCAGGCCCTGGATCAAGCCCTCGTCGTAGGCGTTGTTCACCTCGGGCCGGTTGAGGGTGACAGTGGCGACGCCGCGCGCGTCGATGCCGTGGAGCACTGCGTGTTGCGTCATGCTATTGCGGCTCGAGCCCGACCTTCTTCACCATCGCGGCGTATTTCACGAGTTCGCTCCGGAAGGCCGCCTGCGCCTGCTCGGTTGTACTGATGCGGATCGTGTTGCCCATCTTGGCCATCGTCTCCATGACGGCGGCGTCGGCGAACGCGGCGACCAGGGCATCGTGCACTTTCTTCACCGCGGCCGGGCTCATGCCCTTGGGTCCGATCACCGCGAACCAGGCTTCCACCTCGAAGTTGGCCAGGCCCTGCTCGGCGAAGGTGGGAACCGCCGGCGCGGCCGGCGTGCGCTGGGCGGCCAGCATGCCGATCGGACGCAGCCTGCCGCTTGCGATGTGGCCCTGCACGCTCGGCAACGCGAGAGTGCCGAAGTCGACCTGCCCGCCGAGCAGGTCGGTCACCATCGGCCCGACGCCTTTGTACGGGATGTGCTTTGCCTTGACGCCCGCAGCATCGAGGTAAAGCTCCGTCGCGAGGTGCAGGATGGTCCCGTTTCCGCCGGAGGCGTAGTTGTACGCGCCAGGCTTGTCCTTCAGCAGGGCGAGGAGCTCCCCGTGGTTCGCCGCCGGGATCTTCCCGGGATTGACGACCAGCACCATGGGCGTCGAGCCGACCACCGCGATCGGCGTGAAGTCGCCCGGCATGTCGAACGGCAGGGACTTGAGCACGCTGGGGAAAATCACCACGTTGTTGGACACGACGGAAAGCGTGTTGCCGTCGGGCGCCGAGCGCGCCAGCGTCTGCAACCCCAATACGCCGCCGGCGCCGGGCTGGTTGTCGACCACGATGGACGCGCCGAGCGCCTTGGACAACGCCGGTTGCGCCGCGCGCGTGATGGCATCAACCCCGGAACCCGTGGCGTTCGGGAGGACGAAACGGATCGGGCGATCCGACTGCGCGAGGGCGGCGCCCGCAGTAAGAGCTGCAAGGAGAAACGCGTAGACTGTTTTCATGGAAGATATTCTAAACCCGGAAGCAAGCAAGGCATGAGGAACAAGGTGTCGGACCACACCCCGATGATGGAGCAGTACCTGCGCCTGAAGGCGCAAAACCCGGACATCCTGATGTTCTACCGGATGGGGGATTTCTACGAGCTGTTCTACGACGACGCCGAGAAGGGCTCGCGCCTGCTCGACCTCACGCTGACCGCGCGCGGCCAGTCGGCGGGCGCGCCCGTGACGATGGCAGGCGTGCCGGCGCACTCGGTGGAGCAGTACCTCGCCAAGCTCGTAAAGCTCGGCGAATCGGTGGCGATCTGCGAACAGGTGGGCGACGTCGCCACCGCCAAGGGTCCTGTGGATCGGCAGGTGACGCGCATCGTTACCCCGGGCACGCTCACCGATTCGGAGCTGCTGGACGACAAGGCCGACAATGTCCTTCTCGCGCTGTCGGCGGACAAATCCACCGTCGGGCTCGCCTGGCTGTCGCTCGCGAGCGGCGCGCTGCGCCTCGCCGAGGTCGCGCCGCAGGCGCTCGCCAACGAGCTGCGGCGCATCGGCCCGGCGGAAGTCCTGGCCGCCGAAGGCGTGGAGCCCCCCGGCTACTTCACCACGCGGCTTGCCGCCTGGCAGTTCGACGCGGATTCCGGCAAGAAGCGCCTGCTTGAGCAGCTTGGCGCGGCGAGCCTTGCCGGCTTCGGCGTGGAGGACATGAGCCTCGCCATCGGCGCCTGCGGGGCGCTCCTCGACTACGCGAAGAAGACCCAGGGACAGGCGTTGGCGCACGTCACGGCGGTGACTGCGGAACGCAGCGGAGAGTACCTGCGCCTGGATGCTGCGACGCGGCGCAACCTGGAGCTCACCGAGACTCTGCGCGGCGAGCCGGCGCCGACGCTCTACTCGCAACTGGATCGCTGCGCGAGCGGCATGGGCAGCCGGCTGCTACGGCATTGGCTGCACCACCCCTTGCGCGACCGCACGGCGGTGGCGAAGCGACATGAAGCTGTCAGCACCCTCCTCGACAAGACCGATCCAGTGCATGGAACGCTGCGCCGCTTTTCCGACGTCGAGCGCATCACCGCGCGCATCGCGCTGAAGAATGCGCGGCCAAGGGATTTGTCAGGATTGAGGGACAGTGTCGGACTGTTACCGGACCTGCGAAAGGCAATCCCGGCCGCGAGCGAACTGCTGCAGTTGCTGCAATCGGACCTGGCGACTCCGGAGTCCTGCCTGAATCTCCTGCGCCGCGCGGTGGCGCCCGAGCCCTCGGCGATGCTGCGCGACGGCGCCGTGATCGCCGACGGCTATTCGGCGGAACTGGACGAGCTGCGCGGACTGCAGACCGGCGCCGGCCAGTTCCTGGTGGAGCTGGAAGCACGCGAGCGCGCGCGCACCGGCATCCCCAACCTGCGCGTCGCCTACAACCACGTGCATGGCTACTACATCGAAATCACGAACTCCCATGCGCAGAAGATCCCCGCCGACTACCGCCGCCGGCAGACGCTGAAGAATGCCGAGCGCTACATCACGCCCGAGTTGAAGGTGTTCGAGGACAAGGCGCTCTCGGCGCGCGACCGCGCGCTCGCGCTGGAGAAGGCGCTATACGACGAGCTGCTGGCGCTGCTCGGCGCGCACCTGCCGGAACTTCAGCGCATCGCGCGCGCCCTGGCGCAGCTCGACGTGCTGGCCGCTTTCGCGGCCGTGGCCACCGAAAAGGGCTACTGCAAGCCAGAATTCGTGGACGACATCCGCCTCGACATCGAAGCTGGCCGCCACCCGGTGGTGGAAGGCCAGGTCGAGCGCTTCATCGCCAACGGCACGCGCCTTGCGCCCGCCCGGCAGCTCCTGCTCATCACCGGGCCCAACATGGGAGGCAAGTCCACCTACATGCGCCAGGTGGCGCTGATCGCCCTGCTTGCGCACACCGGCTCCTTCGTGCCCGCCAAGGCGGCACGCCTGGGACCGATCGACCAGATCTTCACGCGCATCGGCGCGTCGGATGACCTTGCCGGCGGGCGCTCGACCTTCATGGTGGAGATGACCGAGAGCGCCAGCATCCTGCACAACGCCACCGAGAAGAGCCTGGTGCTGATGGACGAGGTGGGCCGCGGCACCTCGACCTTCGACGGACTGGCGCTCGCCTGGGCGATCGCGCGCCAGCTGCTGGAGAGAAACAAGGCGCTCACGCTCTTCGCCACCCACTACTTCGAGATGACGAGGATCGCGCAGGAGTACAAGGAAGCCGCCAACGTGCACCTCGACGCAGTCGAGCACAAGGACACGATCGTGTTCCTGCACGCCGTGGAGGAAGGCCCGGCCTCGCAGAGCTACGGCCTGCAGGTGGCGCAGCTCGCCGGCGTGCCGAAGGCGGTGATCCAGCGCGCGCGGCGCATCCTGCAGCAGCTCGAGGACGCGAGCCGCGCGGGCGGCGCGCAGGCGGACCTGTTTGCCCGCTCCGCGCCAGCGGAACCCGAACCGGCGACGGACGGCCTGCGCGACGTACTCGCCCAGGTCAACCCGGACGAACTCTCGCCGCGCGAGGCGCTCGAGCTGCTGTACCGATTGAAGAAGCTTTGAACGCCATGCAGCTGGCGGACATCGGCGCGAACCTCACGCACGCCTCCTTTCGCGAGGACTTCGGCGCAGTGCTCGCGCGCGCGCGCGCCGCGGGCGTGGGCACCATCGTCGTGACCGGCACCTCCATTGCGGAAAGCGGCCACGCCGCCGAGATCGCCGCCGCGCACGGCCTCTACGCCACGGCGGGCGTGCATCCGCACAATGCGCGGGATTGCAATGCGCAGACCCTCCCCGCCCTGCGCGAGCTGGCGAAGCACCCGAAGGTGGTGGCCATCGGCGAATGCGGCCTGGATTTCAACCGCAACTACTCGCCAAACCCGGACCAGGAGAAATGGTTTGTGGCGCAGCTCGAGCTCGCCAAGGAACTCGGCAAGCCGCTGTTCCTGCATTCGCGCGACGCGCACCCGCGCTTTGCCGAGATCCTGCGCAATCTGCGCGTGGGCAAGGCCGTCGCGCACTGCTTCACCGGGGAGGCGGAGGAATTGCGCGCCTACCTCGAGCTCGGCCTGTACATCGGCATCACCGGCTGGATCTGCGACGAGCGCCGGGGCGCGCACCTCGTGCCCTTGATGAAGGAGATCCCGCGCGACCGCCTGCTGCTTGAAACCGATTCGCCCTACCTCACCCCGCGCGACTTGCACCCGCAGCCCAGGGCGCGGCGCAACGAACCGGCCCATCTGCCGCATATCTTGCGCGCCGTGGCGCGCGCGCGAGGCGAAGCGCCGGAGGCGCTCGCCGAAGCGACCACGCGCAACGCCAGGGTTTTTTTCGGCATTCCGTGAATCTCGCACAGCTATTGCACGGCAGCGCGCACCGCCTTCCGCAGGCGCCGGCCATCGCGCACGGCACGCGCGTTGTCGCGACTTACAGCGAACTGGCTTCCCGCGTTGCGCGCCTCGCCGCGGGGCTGCTGGCGCGCCACCGGCTTTCACCGGGCGATCGCGTGGCGCTGGCGATGAAGAACTGCCCCGAGTACTACGAGGTGCTGTTCGCCTGCTGGCACGCCGGGCTGACCGCGGTGCCGATGAACGCCAAACTGCACCCGAAGGAGTTCGAGTACATCCTCGGCAACGCAGGCGCAAAGCTTTGCGTCGCCGCGCCGGACCTCGCCGGCGACATCACCGGCGCGGAGGTGCTTGCCACCGGCTCGCGCGACTACCTTGCAACGGCCGGCACGCCGGCAGACCCGGCTGAATCGCGCCCTAGGGACGTGGCCTGGCTGTTCTACACCAGCGGCACCACCGGCGTCCCCAAGGGCGCGATGCTGACGCACCGGAACCTGCAGTTCTCCAACCAGGCCTATTTCGCGGACATCGACAAGCTGGCACCGGGGGATGCGAGCCTGCACGCCGCCCCGCTCACGCACGGCTCCGGCCTCTATGGCCTGCCGCACCTGGCCGCCGGCGCGGTCAACGTGATTCCGGAGAGCGGCAGCTTCGAGCCGGAGGAGATCTTCCGCCTCATCGCCGCCCACCCCAACACCTCGTTCTTCGCCGCCCCGACCATGCTGGTGCGCCTGATGGCGAGCCCGGCCGCCGGCGGCGCGGACCTGCGCCACCTGAAGACCATCACCTACGGCGGCGCGGCGATGTACGTCGCCGACGGCCTGCGCG
>JANMUO010000205.1:0-7657 GCA_031391655.1 Betaproteobacteria bacterium | reverse complement strand
CCAGTCCAGGATGCGGGAGAAGACCTCGGCACCCACCACCAGCGCGGTCCTGTGCGTGCCGGCGCGGATGAAATTGTCGGCGGTCGCGAGCGCGTAGACGAACCCGCTGCACACCGCCTGCAGGTCGAAGGCCGTGGAGTTGGCGACGCCGAGCTTCGCCTGCAGCAGGCAGGCGGTGCTGGGAAAGACGAAATCCGGCGTCGAGGTGGCCACCACGATCAGGTCGACGTCGGCCGCCTGCATCCCCGCGGACGCCAGGGCGGCGCGGCTCGCCTGAAGCGCGAGGTCGCTGGAGGTCTGCGATTCCTCCGCAATGTGGCGCTGCGCGATGCCGGTACGCTCGCGGATCCACGCGTCGCTGGTATCCAGGCGCGCGGCGAAGTCCGCATTGGTCATGATGCGCGGCGGCAGGTAGCTGCCGGTGCCGACGATGCGCGAGTAGATCATTGCACGACCGCCTGCGCCGCCGGCGCGGCGGGCGGCATCTTCGCCATGCTCTGCGAAATGCGCCGGATCACGTCGTTGCGCACTTCGTCCGCGGCGCGCTCCAGCGCCTTGCCGAACGCGTAGGTGTCCGCCGAGCCGTGGCTCTTGATCACCACGCCCCGCAAGCCGAGCAGGCTTGCGCCGTTGTAGCGACCGGGATCCATGCGCCGGCGCAATGCCTTCAACACCGGCATCGCCACCAGCGCGGCGAGCTTGCGGAAGGGATTGCGCGTGAACTCCTGCTTCAGGAACGCGACGATCATGTTCGCGACGCCCTCCGAGGCCTTGAGCACCGCATTGCCCACGAAGCCGTCGCACACCACCACGTCGGTCGTGCCCTTGAAGATGTCGTCGCCTTCCACGTTGCCGTGGAAATTGAGCCCGCTGTCACGCAGCAACTCGGCAGCCCGCTTCACGGTGTCGTTGCCCTTGATGTCTTCCACGCCGATGTTCAGCAACCCGACCGTGGGCCGGTCCTTGTGCTCCACCGCGGCGACCAGCATGGCGCCCATCACCCCGAACTGCATCAACTGCTCGGGCGTGCAGTCCACGTTGGCGCCCAGGTCGAGCACGTAGGTCCAGCCGCCGCGCATGTTGGGCAGCACGGTGGCGATCGCGGGCCGGTCGATGCCCGGCAGCGTCTTCAGCACGTAGCGCGAAGTCGCCATCAGGGCGCCCGTATTGCCCGCGCTGACGCAGGCGTGCGCCGCGCCGCCCTTCACCAGGTTGACCGCCACGCGCATCGAGGAATTCTTCTTGTAGCGCAGCGCCTGCGCCGGTGGCTCGTCCATGCTCACCACCTCGCTCGCATGCTGCACGCGCAAGCGCGGCCCCGCGGTCGCGCCGCGCCGGGCGAGTTCGGCTTCCAGCGCTTCGCGGCGGCCGACCAGGATGATGGCGACGTCCGCCTGCCGGCGCAGCATGTCGAGCGCGGCGGGGACCGTCACGTGGGGGCCATGGTCGCCCCCCATGCAGTCAATGGCGACAGTGATGTCCATCGAGGCTGGGGCGCCCGAGCGGCGGGCGCTGGACTCGAGCGGGCGCTGGACTATTCGCCCTTGCCCTTGGCGACTTTCTTGCCGCGGTAGTACCCGGTCGGGCTGATGTGGTGGCGCAGGTGCGCCTCGCCCGTGGTCGGCTCTACCGCCGTCGGCGGGTTGACGAGGAAATCGTGAGCGCGGTGCATGCCGCGCCTGGACGGGGATTTTTTGTTCTGCTGGACAGCCATATTGAAACTCCTCTCAGTGTCGGTTCTTGCCGCGCAACATGCCGCGCAGTCCTGCCAACGGCGTATGCCGCGTTCCCGGCGCTTCACTGCCCTGCGCCGGACAATTCTCGTGCCGTGGCGCATACGGCAGCGCCAGCAGCAATTCATCTTCGACCAGGTCGCGGACCGGCATCTGCTTTTTCGCCAGGATCCACTCCGGCCCATCCACGCTGATCGGCTCGGCGTCGATGGCGGACTGCGAACCCGCCAGCAGCAGCGTGCCCTCTGCCTGCAATGCGCATTCGACCACGCCCAGGCAGCGCCGACAGGTTAACCGCAGCTTTGCCCAAGCGCCCAGCGCCAGATGCGGCCGCCCATGGTCATCGCGTCCGCCCCGCACTTCGAATTCGACGTCCCCCGCATCGTCATGCAATTCTTCGCACAAGCGGGGCAAGGCGCTTGCCGGCCAGGTCCCGCGCACGCTGCCGCCGGCTGCCGCAAACACGAAGCCGTCGATCAGGGGAAACCGCGACGGCTGCTGCGGCATGACGGCGCGAATGATATCATTGCCGAAAAACCGTGTCAAAACAAAGCCATGCCTAATCCCCGGCAACTGATCCTCGCCTCCACGTCGCGCTATCGGCGAGGCTTGCTGGAGCGGCTGGGCCTGCCTTTCGAATGCGCGGACCCGGGCGTGGCGGAGCAATCGCTGCCGGGGGAGTCCACGCACGCCACTGCAGGACGGCTCGCCGAGCGCAAAGCGCGCGCGGTGGCGCCGCGTTTTCCCGGCGCGCTGATCATCGGAGCAGACCAGGTGGCGTCCTGCAACGGCGCGATCCTCGACAAGCCCGGGACGCACGCCAACGCCGTGCGCCAGCTTACGGCGATGAGCGGCAGGACTGCGCGCTTCGATACCGCGTTGGCGCTCTTCGATACAGTGAGCGGAGCGCTGCACGCGCGCGCCGTGCCTTGCCTGGTGCATTTTCGCCGCCTCGGCGCCGCGCAGATCGAGGACTACCTGCAGCGCGAGCAGCCCTACGACTGCGCCGGCAGCGCCAAGTCCGAAGGGCTGGGTGTCGCGCTGATCGCGCGCATCGAGGGGGAGGATCCGACCGCTCTGGTCGGGCTGCCGCTGATTGCCCTGACGGAATTGCTGGCGCTGGCGGGCATGCCGGTGCTGAAAGGATGAAACCCGTCCTGTACCTCGTGCCCGCGGCGCTCGGCGGACCGGCAAAGGATGCGCTTCCCGCGGCCGCCGCGGACATTGTTCGCAGCTTGCGCGATTTTGCTGTGGAGAATGCCAGAAGCGCGCGCGCTTTCCTTGGCGAACTGGGGATGCCCTGCGCCATCCGGGAACTGAATATCCAGGAGATTGCGGGCGACGCGCCGGCATTGCTGGCGCCGCTGCGCGCTGGCCGCTCGCTCGGAGTCCTGTCGGAAGCCGGCGCTCCGGCCGTGGCCGACCCTGGTGCCGCAGTGGTGGCCGCGGCACACGCTGAGGGCTTTCGCGTCGTCCCGCTGGTGGGCCCGTCGGCCCTTCTCCTCGCGCTGATGGCTTGCGGCCTGGAGGGCCAGCGCTTCGCCTTCAGCGGCTACCTGCCGCGCGAGAAGCAGGAACGCGCGGAAAGCATCCGAGCGCTCGAACGGCGCTCGCGCGCCGAGCGCGAAACCCAGGTCTTCATCGAGACGCCCTACCGCAATGAAGCGCTGCTGCAGGCGCTGCTGGAATGCTGCGACCCCGCCACCCGCTTGTGCGTGGCGGCAGACCTCACGCTGGTGTCGGAACAGATCGTCCTGCGCACGATAGCGCAGTGGCGCCGCGCGCCCGTCGCGATCGGCCGCCGGCCGGCGGTGTTCCTGCTGCTGGCCTAGCGCATCTGCGGCGCCTGCCGCAGCGCCAGCTCGAAAATCGCGTTCGCCGCGCCCATGCCGAAGCGGCGGGCGAACTTCTCGGCCACATTCTCCTTCTGCGTGTAGTCGACGATGTCCTCGGCCTTGATCACTTCGCGCGCCACGAAATCCAGGCTGCCGACGGCATCGGCGAGGCCCAGTTCGAGGCTCTTCTGGCCGGTCCAGATCAGCCCCGAGAACATGTCCGGGGTCTCCTTCAGCCGCTTGCCGCGGCCTTCGCGCACCACGCTGATGAACTGCTGGTGCACGTCGTTCAGCAGCGCCTGCGCGTGCGCCTTCTGCCGGTCGTCCACCGGCAGGAACGGATCCAGGAAACCCTTGTTGTCGCCCGCGGTCAGCAGCCGCCGCTCGACGCCGATCTTGTCCATCAGCCCCGTGACCCCGAAGCTGTCCATGCGCACGCCGATCGAGCCGACGATGCTGGATTTGGCGACATAGATGCGGTCGGCGCCGGCGGCGACGTAGTAGCCGCCGGAGGCGCAAAGGTCCTCGACCACCGCGTAGAGCGGCACGTTCGGATGCTTCTGCCGCAGGCGGCGCATTTCCTCGTAGATGTTCTGCGCCTGCACCGGGCTGCCGCCGGGGCTGTTGATGCGCACCACCACGCCGACCGTGTTCTTGTCCTTGAACGCTGCCTGCAGCGCGGTGGTGACGCGCTCGGCGCTGGCATCGGTGCCAGGGGCGATCACCCCGTTCACTTCGACCAGCGCGGTGTGCTTGCCGGACGCGTCGCTGCCGCCCTTCCAGTCCACCGCCAGCAGGATGATCACGGTGAGGTAGGCGAAGGTCAGCAGCTTGAAGAAGATGCCCCACAGGCGCGCGCGGCGCTGTTCCTTGAGCGCCGCGGTGGCGAGCTTCTCGATCAGCCCGCGCTCCCATTGCCCGTCGTTGTCAGCCATCGTCGACTCCCATGAAGTAGACCTGCCCGGCGCGCTCCTCGAGCCTGAGCCGCACCAGCGGCGTGCCGCCGCAAGGTCCGCCCAGGCATCGGCCGCTGTCGGCGGCGTAGACGGCACCGTGCGTCGAGCATATCAAATCGCGACCGGCGAGATCGAAGAATTCTCCCGCGCGCCAATCGAGTTCCATCGCCACGTGTGCGCAGCGGTTGAGGTAGCCGTGCACACGGCCCGCGTACCGTACCGCGAATGCCGGCGCGGGATCGCCGAAATACTCGACCTCGAAGCGCACGCCCGTGCCGGCGTCCTGCAGCGCCGACGACGCGCAGATCAGGCGTTCGCCGTCAGCCATGCGCGCAACTCGGCGACGCTTCCGACGCAGGCGCGCGGCGCAAGCTCGCGCAACGCGTCGCCCGGATGCGCGCCATAGGCGACCGCCACCGCATCCACGCCTGCACTGCGCGCCATCTCCAGGTCGTGCGAGGTGTCGCCGACCATCAACGCCCGCCCCGGCTCGATCGCGAGTTGCTGCATCAGCTCGAGCAGCATCGCAGGGTGCGGCTTGGGATCGGTTTCATCGGCGCAACGCGTGGCCGCGAAATACCGGCGCAGGGCGGTCGATTCGAGGGCATGGTCGAGCCCGCGGCGGCTCTTGCCGGTCGCGACCGCGATCCGGTGTCCGGCCAGGAGCAGCGCCTGCAGCAGTTCGCGCACGCCGGGAAACAGGGTCATCGCGCCCTGGCGCGCCAGAAAATGGCGGCGGTAGGCCTCCGCGAATTCCTTGTACTTGGCTTCCGGCAACGTCGGCACCGCCATGCGCAGCGAGTCGTGCAGGCCCAGGCCGATCACGTGGCTCGCCGCCTGCCGTTCGGGCACCGGCAGGCCCAGGTCGCGCGCCGCCTCCTGGATGCACTCGGCGATGCCGCCCGTCGAGTCGATCAGGGTGCCGTCCCAGTCAAAGACGATCAGGCTGTAGCGCAAGGCGCGCCTCCGCGAATTGGCGCATGTCGGGCGGCAGGGGCGCCTGGAACTTCAGCGCCGCCCCCGTCAGCGGGTGCTTGAACGCCAGGCGTCGCGCGTGCAGGAACAGGCGCTTCACCCCCGCCTTCGCCAGCGCGTGGTTGAGTTCGAAATTCCCGTACTTGTCGTCGCCCAGGACCGGATGGCCGGCATGCGCCAGGTGGACGCGAATCTGGTGCGTGCGCCCGGTCAGCAAGCGCAGCTCGAGCAGGCTGAACTCGTCACTGGCGGCCACCGGCTTTACCTGCGTTACTGCCGTCTGCCCCTCCCCGTGCACCGCGACGCGCCGCTCGCCGCTGGCGTTGACGAACTTGTGCAGGCGCTCGCGCAATTCGCGCGCGCCGCCTCCCCAGCGCCCCTGCACCAGCGCCGAGTAGACCTTTTCCACCTCGCCTTCGCGCAGCATGCGGTGCAATTCGACCAGGGCGCTGCGCTTCTTGGCCACGATCAGCAGCCCGGAGGTATCGCGATCCAGGCGATGGGCAAGCTCCAGCATCTTCGCTTCCGGCCGTTCCGCGCGCAGTGACTCGATGACCCCGTAGCTCACGCCGCTGCCCCCGTGCACCGCGATCCCGGAAGGCTTGTCGATGACCAGCAGTGCGGCGTCCTCGAACACGATGGGCAGGTCGAGCGGCCGCGGCGCGGGCTTGGCGGCAGGGGTGGCCAGGCGTACCGGCGGCACCCGCACGCGGTCCCCGGCCTGCAGGCGGTAGTCCGGCTTGACCCGGCCGCTGTTGACCCGCACCTCGCCGCTGCGCAGCACCCGGTAGACGTGGCTCTTCGGCACGCCTTTCAGTCGGCGCAGCAGGAAATTGTCGATGCGCTGCGCGACGCTTTCCTCACCGACTTCGAGTAGCGTAGCGCGAGCCTTGCTTAAGTCTTTCATTTTTCGTATTATCTGCGAGTTGCTTCGAGATGCGAGGCACAGGTTCGATGGGTGTGGCGCACAACTGTTTCGCCACCGGAACCTGCAACCCGCCTCCTGTTCGGCCACAGCCGGGCCTGAAGCAGTGGTGATGTTCGCTCACCCTAAGTAGCGATACTACTCAATAGCGCGCGGCCGGAATTGTCCCCGCCACTTGAACATCGGTTTTCACTAGTAGAACCCTAGAAGAATACTGACCGACGGAACGCCGGGCCTCCTGCGCGCGCAGGAGAACAAGAAGTGAAACGCATGTTGTTTAACGCGACCCAGCAGGCAGAGCTGCGCGTCGCCATCGTAGAAGGACAGAAGTTAGTCGACCTCGACATCGAATCTGCCTCCAGGGAGCAGCGCAAGAGCAACATCTACAAAGGCATCATCACCCGGGTCGAGCCCAGCCTCGAGGCCGCCTTCGTCGAGTACGGCGAGGATCGGCACGGGTTCCTGCCTTTCAAGGAAGTCGACAAGGTCTATTTCAAGCCCGGCGTGGAGGTCGGCCGGGCCCGCATCCAGGACGCGCTCACCGAAGGCCAGGACCTCATCGTCCAGGTCGAGAAGGACGAGCGCGGCACCAAGGGCGCGGCCCTCACCACCTATATCAGCCTCGCGGGACGTTACCTGGTCCTGATGCCGAACAACCCCCGCGGCGGCGGCGTTTCGCGCCGCGTCGAGGGCGAGGACCGCAACGAGCTGCGCGACACGCTGGACAAGCTGCAGGTCCCCGAAGGCATGAGCGTGATCGCGCGCACCGCGGCGATCGGGCGCTCCCCCGAGGAGCTGCAGTGGGACCTCAACTACCTGATGCAGCTCTGGAG
The DNA here is from genome assembly GCA_031391655.1 of Betaproteobacteria bacterium. Lineage (GTDB taxonomy): Bacteria > Pseudomonadota > Gammaproteobacteria > Burkholderiales > SG8-39 > JAABQT01. The sequence goes on along the minus strand of JANMUO010000205.1, from coordinate 400 downwards.
TGCGGTCGAGGGCGCGGGCAAGACCCACGACAAGAAGCCGTTCCTCATCTACCTGGAATCGAGCCTGGTCATCCGCGCCATCCGCGATTACTTCCAGCCCGACATCGGCGAGATCCTCATCGACACCGAGGAAATCTACGAGCAGGCGCTGGCCTTCATGCAGACCGTGATGCCGGGCAACGTCGGCAAGGTCAAGCTGTACCGCGACGACGTGCCCCTGTTTTCGCGCTTCCAGATCGAGCACCAGATCGAGAGCGCCTACTCGCGCCAGGTGAGCCTGCCCTCGGGCGGCGCCATCGTCATCGACCACACCGAAGCGCTGGTGGCGGTGGACGTCAACTCGGCGCGCGCCACCAAGGGCAGCGACATCGAGGAGACCGCGACGCGCACCAACCTCGAG
>JANMUO010000132.1:0-38120 GCA_031391655.1 Betaproteobacteria bacterium | reverse complement strand
CCCTGCCAGTTACCGCGCAGCATCGGCCCGGCCGGAACGTAGATCGCCGGAAGGTTCATGCTGGTCGCGCCCATCAGCAGGCCCGGAGTGGTCTTGTCGCAGCCGCCCATCAGCACGCAGCCGTCCACCGGGTAGGAGCGCAGCAGTTCCTCGGTTTCCATGGCGAGGAAGTTGCGGTACATCATGGTGGTGGGCTTCTGCATGGTTTCGGCGAGCGCCATCGCCGGCATCTCCAGCGGGAAGCCGCCCGCCTGCCACACGCCGCGCTTGACCTCTTCGGCGCGCTGCCGGAAGTGCGTGTGGCAGTGGTTGATGTCCGACCAGGTGTTGATGATGGCGATGACCGGCTTGCCCGCGTAGTCCGTGCGGTCGTAGCCCATCTGCGCGGTGCGCGAGCGGTGGCCGAAGGAGCGCAGGTCCTTCACCCCGAACCAGCGGTGGCTGCGCAGCTGCTGCGGGGTTTTCCTGCTCATCGGATTACTCTACCTTGAGGTTGGCGGCCTTGGCGACACGGTTCCACTTTTCGATTTCGGCGCGCACGTGCGCGGTGAACTGGGCCGGGGTGGAAGGCACCACGTCCAGTCCCTGGCTGACCAGGCGCTCGCGCACTTCCGGCACGGCCAGCGTCTTCAGCAGTGCATCCGACACGCGTTCGATGATCGGCCGCGGCGTGCCTGCCGGCACGAACATGCCCTGCCAGCCGCTCGCCTCGAATCCCTTCAGGCCCGCTTCGTCGAAGGTCGGCACGTCGGGCAAGGCACTGAGCCGAGTGTTGCCGGTCACCGCGAGCGCGCGCAGCTTGCCGGCCTTGACCTGCGTCATGAAGACCGAGGGTGCGTCGATCGCCATGTGCACCTGGCCCCCGAGGAGGTCGATGGCGAGGGGGCCGCTCCCCTTGTAGGGCACCACCACCAGGTCGATGCCGGCGTGCGACTTGAGCAGCTCGGTGGCGAAATGCAGCAGCGAGCCGCTGCCGGCGACGCCCGCATTGACCTTGCCCGGATTCGCCTTGGCGTAGCCGATGAGCTCCTGCATCGTCCTTGCCGGCACGTCGGGATGGACGACCGTCAGCACCGCGTTGCCGGTGATCATGCCGACGGCATCGAAGTCCTTCACCGGATCGTAGGGGAGCTTTGCATACACCGACACGTACAGGCCAATGGTGCCGGTGTTGCCGAGAAACAGCGTGTAGCCGTCGTTCGGCTGCTTGGAAGCGTATTCGGCGCCGACGATGCCGCCCGCGCCGCCCTTGTTCTCGACGATCACCTGCTGGCCGAGAAACTCGGAGAGCTTCGGTTGCAGCGTGCGGGCGACGAAGTCGAGGTTGCCGCCGGGGGGGAACGGAATGACAAACCTGACCGGGCGGTTGGGGTAGGGCGCCGGCTGCGCCAGGGCAGCCGGCAACAGCCCGGCGGCAAGCGCCAGCGCGCCGACGGCTTGCAGCACTCGCCTGCGGATGCGGTTCATCTTGGATGCTCCTCTCCTTGGGGAAGCGTGAATCCTAGGCGCAGGGCTTCAGTGCGTCCAATCTATAATTCAGGCGTCCCTGGGTCTTCCGGCATATCAATGGACCTAGACTGCCGACACTTGACACTTGCAGACCTTGAGGAGCAGAGCATGAGACAGATCAGGATCGGATTCGTCGTCGCTGCACTGCTTGCAGCAGGTGCCGTGCAGGCCCAGGCCTGGCCCACCAAGCCCATCAAGGTGGTCATCCCGTTCGTCGCGGGCGGCTCCTCCGACATCGTCGGACGCGCCATCGCCTCGAAGTTCCAGGAATACCTCGGGCAGCCGGGCATCGTGGAGAACCGTCCGGGCGCAAACGGTTCGATCGCCGCGGAGTTCGTCGCCAAGGCCGACGCCGACGGCTACACCATCCTGGTGGGCTCGATCGGCGTGTTCTCGATCAACTCGGCGCTGTTCAAGGACCTGCGCTACAACCCGCTGCGCGATTTCGCCCCGATCACGCTGGCCGTCACGACGCCCAACGTGCTGGTGGCCAAACCCGAGCTGGCGGCGAAGTCGATGAAGGACCTGGTCGACTACGCCAAGAAGAATCCCGGCAAGCTGTCGTACTGCTCGAGCGGCACGGGCTCCTCGGACCACCTGACCGGCGAATTGCTCAAGCAGGGCGCGGGCATCTTCGCGGTGCACGTTCCCTATCGCGGCGGCGCAGCCTGCCAGACCGACCTGATGGGCAACCAGGTCGAGTATTCCTTCCAGAACCTCGGCGCGGTTACCAACTACATCCGCGGCGGGCGCATGCAGGCCTATGCGGTAACGGCGAAGGCGCGGCACCCGCAGCTGCCCAACGTGCCGACGGTTGCCGAGGCGGGTTACCCCGATCTCGTGGTGACGTCCTGGCAGGCTGTCGCTGCGCCGGCGAAGACGCCGCGCGAGATCGTCGCCCGGCTGAACGACGCCTCGGTGCGCGCCCTGCGCTCGCCCGAAATCCGCGAGCGCATGACCCAGATCGGCTTTGACGTCGTCGCCGGCACGCCGGATGAGTTCGGTCAGTTCATGAAGGCCGAAGTGGACCGCTGGACGACGGTGGTCAACCGCGGCGGCATCAAGCCGGATTAAAATCCGACGGATGGCCAAGCACCGGCGGCAGGAACCCAGGATCGTCCGCCCGGACGACATCGACCCGCACCACAACTGGAGCCGGCCGCTGCAGGCGCCCGGCCACACCCAGGTCGATTTCGAGGAGCGGGTCAATTTCCGCCGCCTGCACGACTATCGCCTAGCGCGCACGCGCGCAGCGCTCGCACACTCGGGCCTCGGGGCGCTGCTCTGTTTTGACCAGCACAATATCCGTTACACCACCAGCACGGTGATCGGCGAGTGGGCGCGCGACAAGCTCACGCGGTACTCGCTTCTCACCGGCAACGGCGACCCGTACATCTGGGACTTCGGTTCCGCGGCGCGCCACCACAAGCTGTACGCGCCCTGGCTGCACCAGGACCATTGCCGCGCCGGGCTGACGGGCATGCGCGGCGCGGTGGGCGCCGACCCCACGCTGTTCCGCGAGGCGGCGAAGGAGATCAAGTCGATCCTCGCCGCCGAAGGCGTGGTCAAGATGCCCCTCGGCGTGGACATGATCGAGCTGCCGATGATGTTCGCGCTGCAGGACTTGGGGCTCGAGGTGCGCGACGGCCAGCAGGCGATGCTGCAGGCGCGCGAAGTGAAGAACACGGACGAACTGATGCTGCTCAACATGGCCGCGGCCATGGTGGATGGCGTGTACGAGGACATTGCCGAGGCCCTGAAGCCCGGCATCAAGGAATCCGAGATCGTGGCGCTCGCCACCAAGCGCCTCTACGAGATGGGCTCGGACTGCGTCGAGGCGATCAACTCGATCTCCGGGGAGCGCTGCTCGCCGCACCCGCACAACTTCACCGACCGCCTGATTCGCCCCGGCGACCAGGCGTTTTTCGACGTCATCCAGTCGTACATGGGCTACCGCACCTGCTACTACCGGACTTTCAATGTCGGGCGAGCCACCGGCCCGCAACGAACCGCCTACCGCAAGGCGCGCGAGTGGATGGACAAGGTGATCGAACTGCTCAAGCCCGGCATGAGCACCGACAGGATCGCCGCTGCGCTGCCCAAGGCGCAGCAAGCGGGATTCGCCAGCGAGATGGACGCCTTCGGCCTGAATTTCTGCCATGGTCTGGGTCTCGGCCTGCATGAGCGGCCGCTGATTTCGCGCCTGAACTCCTTCCGCGAGCCGATCGAGCTCAAGGCCGGCATGGTGTTCGCGGTCGAAACCTACTGTCCGGCGAGCGACGGCATCTCCGCCGCGCGCATCGAGGAAGAGGTGATCCTCACGCCGAAGGGCGCGCAGGTGATTTCTCTCTATCCCGCCCAGGAGCTGCCGATTGCCAACCCGACCTGAGGGTCGAATGCCAGTCGTGGTGCAGCCGCACCCGGAACTGGAGGCGCTCATGCCCTATGCGCCGGCGGTGCGCGTGGAAGGGCCCGCCGACATCCTGTTCGTCTCCGGCGCCACGCCCTCGCCGCTCTACCACCGGCATCCGCACGTGCTCGCCGAGCATGTGCATCCGAACGATATCGAGGCACAGACGCGGCTGGCGATGGAGAACATCAAGCTGGTCCTCGAGCGGGAAGGGCTCGGCTGGCGCCATGTTGTGAAGGTCACCAAGTACCTCACCGACATGCGCGACATGGACGGCATGGTCGCCGTGCTCGAGCAGTATTTTGGCGACTGGAAACCGGCGAGCACCACCGTATGCGTCAACAGCCTGAGTACGCCCGGCGCGCGCGTGGAGCTCGACATGATCGCGGTCAAGCCGAAATGAATACGCGGCCCAGCGTCGGCTGGATCGGCACCGGCCGCATGGGCTATGAAATGGCCGCGCGCCTCGCCAAGGGAGGCGCCGACGTCCTCGCGTGGAATCGCACCAGGGCCAAGGCCGAGCCGCTCGCGGCCTATGGCGCGAAGGTGGCGGACCGGGTGGCGGACCTCGCGGCGCGCGACATCGTGTTCTGCATGGTGTCGGCGTGGAAGGACGTGAAACAGGTAACGGGCGAGCTGCTGGCCGGCAAGGCCCAGCCGCGCCTGGTGATCGAGTGTTCCTCCATCTCGCTCGAGGGCTCGGCGGAGCTGCGCCAGATGCTCGCCGCGCGCGGCATCGACTACCTTGCGGCGCCGGTGTCGGGCAACGCAAAAGTGATCAAGGCGGGCAGGCTTTCGTTCGTCTGCTCCGGTCCACGCAAATCCTTCGACGAAGCCCTGCCGCTGTTGAAGATGATCGCGCCCGCCGCGAGCTATGTCGGCGAGGGCGAGCTCGCGCGCATCGTCAAGATCTGCCACAACGTGTTTCTCGGCGTGGTGACGCAGTCGCTCGCCGAGATCACGGTGCTGGCGCAGAAAGCGGGCGTGCCGCGCCACGCTTTCCTCGAGTTCCTCAACCAGAGCGTGATGGGTTCGATGTTCACGCGCTACAAGACATCGGCCTTCGTCAACCTGGATTTCAAGGTGACGTTCACGCCCGAATTGCTGAAGAAGGACCTGGACCTGGGCCTGGACGCCGGGCGCAGGTTCGGCGTGCCGCTGCCGCTGGCGGCTGCCACGCGCGACCTGGTTCAGGCTATGATGGATCGTGGCATGAAGGAGGAGGATTTCGCGACGCTCCTGCTGCAGCAGGCCCAGGCGTCCGGGATCGCGTTAAAACCAGAAAATGTGGAGGTGAAAGATGGGCTTTCATAAGTTGCTGTTCGCGGCACTGGCGCTTTTCGCGACGCAGGCCATGGCGCAGAATTTCCCCACCAAGCCCGTGCGGCTGATCATTTCGTTCACTCCCGGCAGCTCGACCGACATTATCGGGCGCGTGGTGGCGGCGAAGCTGCAGGAAGTGTGGGGGCAGCCGGTGGTGGCGGAAAACCGCGTCGGCGCCGGCGGCACCGTCGGCTCGGCGGTGGTGGCGAAGGCGGACCCCGATGGCTACACGCTGCTCGCCAATTCGTCGGCGCACGTGTCCAACCCGGGCATCTACGCCAACATGCCCTACGACACGCTGAAGGATTTCACCAACCTCGCGCTGCTCGGCGGCGGGCCGAACGTGCTGATCGTCAGCCCGGACGCCGGCTGGAAGTCCCTGCGCGATTTCGTCGATGTCGCCAAGGCGAGCCCCGGCAAGCTCAATTTCTCCTCGGCCGGCATCGGCAGCGGCACCCACTTCAACCTGGAAAAGCTCAAGATCGCGACCGGCATCGACGTGGTGCACATCCCCTACAAGGGAACGCCCGAGGCGATCGCCGACACCATCGGCGGGCGCGTGTGCTGCTACTGGGCGCCGCTCAACGCCGCGCTGCCGCACGTGAACGGCGGCAAGGCGCATGCGCTCGCGGTGTCGAGCGCGCAGCGCTCGTCCCTGCTGCCCAACGTGCCCTCGGTCGCCGAGCAGGGCTACGCCGGGTTCGACTACACGCTGTGGGTCGGTCTGTGGGGGCCCGCAAAGATGCCCGCCGACGTGGCCGCGAAGATCAATCGCGACGTGAATGCGGCACTGGCTAGTCCCGACCTGCAGGGGCGGCTGATGAAGCTGGGCACTGCGCCGGGCAGCCTGTCGATTCCCCAGTTCACGGACTTCGTGACGAAGGAAGTCGACGAAACGAAGAAGATCCTGCAGGCCGCGGGGATCAAGCCGCAGTAGCGAGCCGCCGGAGCGGCACCCCGCTCAGGCGCTGCAGCTCGTCGAAGGACAGCCCCTCGACGATGTCGACGACGTGAAGGCCGTCGGCCTTCACGTCGATCACCGCCAGGTCGGTGTAGATGCGCGTGACGCAGCGCAGGCCGGTAAGCGGGTAGCTGCATTGCCCGACGATCTTGCTCTTGCCGTCCTTGGTGAGATGCTCCATCGTCACGAACACCTGTTTCGCGCCGGCGGCGAGGTCCATGGCGCCCCCGACTGCGGGGATCGCGTCGGGTTCGCCAGTGTGCCAGTTCGCGATGTCCCCGGTGACGGACACCTGGAAGGCGCCGAGCACGCAGATGTCGATATGGCCGCCGCGGATCATCCCGAAGGAATCGGCGTGGTGGAAGTAGGAGGCGCCCGCCAGGGCCGAAGCGGGATTCTTGCCGGCGTCGATCAGGTCGCCGTCCTCGGTTCCCGCGGCGGGCTTGGGCCCGAGTCCGAGGATGCCGTTTTCGCTGTGCAGGACGACCTCCCGGTCCTTCGGGATGTGGTTTGCCACCAGCGTCGGCAGGCCGATGCCCAGGTTCACGTAGGCGCCATCCGGGATGTCGCGCGCCACGCGCGCGGCGATCTGGTTGCGGTCGAGCTTCTTCATGCGGCCCTCATCAGTGGCGCAATGCGCACGACGCGTTTGACGAAGATCCCCGCCGTGACGACGGCCTCCGGGTCGAGCTCTCCCAGCGCCACCGTCTCGCGCACCTGCGCCACGGTGCATTTCGCGGCCGCCGCCATGATCGGCCCGAAATTGCGCGCCGTCATGCGGTAGCTGAGGTTGCCCCAGCGGTCGGCGCGGTCCGCCTTGATCAGCGCGAAGTCGGCGTGGATCGGATACTCGAGCACGTAGTCGCGATCGCCGATGCGGCGCGTCTCCTTGCCTTCGGCCAGCTTGGTGCCGAAGGCGGTGGGTGTGTAGAAGGCGCCGACCCCGGCGCCGGCGGCGCGGATGCGCTCGGCGAGCGTGCCCTGCGGCACGAGTTCCAGCTCGAGCTCGCCCGCGCGGTAGGCCTTGTCGAAGTGCCAGGAATCGGTTTGGCGCGGGAAGGAGCAGATGATCTTCCTCACGCGCCCGGCGCCGATCAGCGCGGCGAGGCCGGCGTCGGCGTTGCCGGCGTTGTTGTTGACGACCGTGAGGCCCTTCGCGCCCTGCGCGATCAGCGCATCGATCAGTTCGGCCGGCATGCCGGCGTTGCCGAAGCCGCCAATCATCACCGTGGCGCCGTCGGGAACGTCGGTGAGTGCGGCGGCGGCGGAGGAAATGAACTTGTCGATCATGGGCCGTTGCAGGGTGGCCGGGCCATTATAAACTCGGCCCCATGGCCACCAACCACCTGTTCAAGCCCGCGTCGCTGGCGCGCGCGATCGAGGCGATCGTCGCCGCCGGCGGCAGCGAGCCGCGCGAGGCGCGCATCGTCGCCGACAACCTCATCACCGCCAACCTCACCGGGCACGACTCGCATGGCATTGGCATGATCCCGCGCTACGTCGATTCGCTCAAGGAGGGCGGCCTGCAGCCCAACCGCCACCCGGACGTGAAGTTCGATGGCGGCGCGCTGGTCGCGCTCGACGGGCAGGCCGGCTACGGCCAGGTGATCGGCCTGGAGTCGACGGCGATCGCCATCGCGCGCGCGAAACAGCACGGCGTGTGCGTGATGGCGCTGTCGAATTCGCACCACCTTTGCCGCATCGGCCAGTGGGCCGAGCAGGCGGTGGCCGAAGGGCTGGTGTCGATCAGTTTCGTCAACGTCATCTCGCGCTCCATCGTCGCGCCCTTCGGCGGCAGCGACGCGCGCTTTGGCACCAACCCCTGCACCATCGGCATCCCGCTCGCCGGGCAGGCGCCGTTCATCCTCGACATGGCGACCAGCGGCGTGGCGCAGGGCAAAGTGCGCGTCGCGCACAACAAGGGCGAGAAGATGCCGCCCGGGCTGCTGCTGGACGACCAGGGCCGCCCGACCCTTGATGCGCGCTTCGGCGTGATCGAGCCATTCGGCGCGCTCACCACGTTTGGCCTGCACAAGGGGTACGGGCTCGCCGTGGTGTGCGAGCTGCTGGGCGGCGCGCTCGCCGGCGGCGGCACCTGGCACACGGAAGACCGCTCCAAGAAGCGCGTGCTGAACGGCATGCTGACCATCCTCATCGACCCGCAGAAGCTGGGAACCGCGCCGGTTTTCGAGAGCGAAGCGCGCGAATTCATCTCCTGGGTGAAGAAGTCCCCGCCCGCGCCGGGCAGCGATCGCGTGCGCATCGCCGGCGACCCGGAGCGCGAGACGCGCGCCAGGCGCGAGAAGGAGGGCATTGCCGTGGACGCCAACACCTGGCAGGAGATCCACGCGGCTGGCGCGAAGGTCGGGGTGGCTGCCCCGGATCTCGACAGGCTCGCCCGAGCCTAGTCATTCCACGTTCTAAGAAGCCACATTCAGTAGCTTTTGTAAGTTATTGAATGTAATAAATATTTAATTTACAGAATCAGCCTCTAAAAACAGCGCTAAGTCTTTGTCAGGCCTGAAGATTTGGCTTGACCCGCCCGCCTGTTTCCCCTTAAAGTGGGGAAAAGTAGAAAAAGGTGGTTAAACCCAAATGGGCGGGACATTTCACGGCGCAACGGTGGTGACGCTGGACGCGAAAGGGCGCCTGGCTATCCCCACTCGACACCGCGAAGCGCTGCTCGCCAGTTCGAAGCACGTCGTGCTGACAGCGCATCCGGAAGGCTGCGTGTTGCTGTATCCGCCCGCTGCCTGGGAGCCGGTGCGCGCCAAGGCTGAAACCTTCCCGAGCTTTCACCCGCAGGCCAGTTGGTGGAAGCGGCTGCTGCTGGGTTTCGAAGAGCACGTGGTCCCCGATGGTTCGGGCCGCATCCTGCTCTCTGGCGCGCTGCGCCAGCACGCGCGCCTGGAGCGCGACCTGATGCTGGTCGGGCAGGGCGGGTATTTCGAACTGTGGGACTCCGCCCTCTGGAACGCCAAGCTCACGCAGGCGCTTTCCGGCCCCGCCGCGCCGCCTCCCGGCATGGAGGATTTCTCGCTGTGAGCGCGGGCGCGCCCCCAGATGAGCGCCACTACCCCCACGCACCGCGCAGTTCTCGCCACCGAGGCCGTCGATGCGCTGGCGTTGCGGCCCGAGGGCATCTACGTCGACGGCACCTTCGGCCGCGGCGGGCACAGCCGGCTGATCCTCGAGAGGCTGGGACCGCGCGGGCGGTTGATCGCGCTCGACCGGGATCCGCAGGCGGTCGAGGCGGCGCGGCAGGTCCGCGACGCGCGTTTTTCCATCGTGCACACGGCATTCAGCGGGCTCGCGCATGCGCTCGAAGCAAAGGGCGTGGCGCAGGCGCACGGAATGCTGTTCGACCTGGGCGTGTCCTCCCCGCAGATCGACGATCCGGCGCGCGGGTTTTCCTTCCGCGCCGACGGCCCGCTCGACATGCGCATGGACACGACGCAGGGGCAGTCCGCGGCCGACTGGCTGGCCGTGGCGAGCGAAGCGCAACTCAGAGAGGTCATCGGGGGATATGGGGAAGAACGGTTTGCTAAACAGGTTGCAGCGGCGATTGCTGCTGCTCGCCGGAACGCGCCCATCCGCACGACCCGCGAACTTGCCGATCTCGTGGGTACGGCGGTCCGCACACGGGAGCCGGGCCAGGATCCGGCGACGCGCACCTTTCAAGCTCTACGGATTTTCGTCAATCGGGAGCTTGAGGAAGTGTCGCTGATGCTGCCGCAGGCGGTGGAGCACCTGGCGCCGGGCGGGCTGCTGGCAGTGATCGCCTTCCATTCCCTGGAGGACCGCATCGTCAAGCGGTTCCTCCTGTCGTGCGCGCGCCCCGTGCTGCCACGGGATTTGCCCCTGCGCGCCAGCGAGATGCCACAAGCGTTGCTCACAATCCTCGGCAAGCCGATGCGCCCCTCCGCCGCCGAAATCGCCGCGAACCCGCGCGCGCGCAGCGCCGTGCTGCGCGTGGCCGAGCGCACGGCGGCCCCCTTTGACCCCTCATTGATCACCCGAATCGAGCCCGACGCGTGGCGAAGCTGAACCTCCTCCTCCTCCTGGTTCTCGTCGTCTGCGCGCTCGGGCTCGTTACTTCCCAGCACAAGGCCCGCAAGCTGTTCTCCGATCTCGAGCGCGAGCAGGCGCGCGCGCGCGAGCTGGAGATCGACTACGGCCGGCTGCAGCTCGAAGCGAGCACCTGGGGCCTGCACGCGCGCGTCGAGAAAGTTGCCGCCGGCACCCTGGGGATGCACACGCCGGACGTTCGCCGCGTGCGCATCGTGGAGCGCGAGGCGCCGCGATGAGCGCAGTGGCCGCCTCGGGCATGGTGCGACTGCCGGTGTGGCGCGCGCGCGCGGTGATGTGCGCGATGCTCGCCGCATTCGCGGTGCTGGCCGGCCGGTCGGTCTACCTGCAGGCCCTGCACACCGGCTTCCTGCAGGAAAAAGGCGAGGCGCGCTATAGCCGGGTGCTCGAGATCCCGGGCACGCGCGGCCGCATCCTCGATCGCCACGGCGAGGCGCTCGCCATTTCCACGCCGGTGCAGTCGGTGTGGGCGATCCCGGAGGACGTGGTGGCGACCCCGGCGCAGCTGAAGAAGCTCGCGTCGCTGCTCGGCCTGGAGCCGCGCGAACTGCGCAAGCGGCTCGGCGACACGACGCGCGATTTCGTCTACCTCAAGCGGCACATCGCGCCCGAGCAGGCCGAGCAGGTGGCGCAGCTCGGCGTGCCGGGCCTGCACCAGCATCGCGAGTTCCGCCGCTACTACCCGGGTGGCGAGGTCACCGCGCACCTGGTCGGCTTCACCGGGCTGGACGAAGCGGGGCAGGAGGGCATCGAGCTTGCCCACCAGGCGAGCCTGGGCGGTGTGCCGGGCAGCCGGCGCGTGATCAAGGACCGCCTCGGCCGGGTGGTGGAAGATGTCGAGTCGATCCGCGACGCGCAGGACGGCAAGGACCTGAAGCTGTCGATCGACGGCAAGATCCAGAGCCTCGCCTACGGCGTGCTGAGGGCTGCGGTCGCCGAGCACAAGGCGCAGGCCGGCGCGGCCGTGGCGATCGACGTGCGCACGGGCGAAGTGCTGGCGCTCGTCAACCTGCCCTCGTTCAATCCGAACAACCGCGCCCGGCTCTCGGGCGCCCAGCTGCGCAACCGCGTGCTGACGGACTCCTTCGAGCCCGGCTCGACGCTCAAGCCCTTTACCGTGGCGCTGGCGCTTGAATCGGGCAGGGTGACCCCGCGCAGCCTGGTCAGCTCCGGCCAGGACCCACTGCGCATCGCCAACTACACGATCCGCGACTTGCACCCGGAAGGCCCGGTCAGCGTCGCGCAGGTGATCCAGCGTTCCTCCAACGTGGGAGCGGCGCGGATCGCGCTGTCGCTGCCGCGCGAGGAGATGTGGGACTTGTTCAACCGCGCCGGCTTCGGCATCGCGCCGCAGCTCGGATTTCCCGGCGAGGCGGGCGGCAGGCTGCGCGCGGCGCACACCTGGCGGCCGGTGGAGCAGGCCACCATGGCCTACGGCCACGGCATCTCAGTAAGCCTGGCGCAGCTCGCGCGCGCCTACACCATGTTCGCGCGCGATGGCGAGCTGGTGCCGCTTACCCTCGTCAAGGCGGGCGCCCCCGCCGCCGGCACGCGCGTGGTCTCGCCGCAAACCGCGCGCGAGGTCCGCGCGATGCTCGAGCTGGCGGTGCAGCCCGGTGGCACCGCGCCGCGCGCCCGCATCATGGGCTGGCGCGTGGCCGGCAAGACCGGCACCGCGCACAAGCAGGAGAACGGCAGCTACGCGCCGGACAAGTACATCTCTTCCTTCGTCGGCCTGGCGCCGGCGAGCGACCCGCGCATCGTCGTCGCAGTGATGATTGACGAGCCCGCAGCTGGCAAGCATTACGGCGGCATGGTGGCAGCGCCGGTGTTCGCGCAGATCATGCAGGGGGCGTTGCGCCTGCTCGGCGTGCCGCACGACGCGCCACTCGAGCCCGTGCCGCTGCCCGGCGAGGGCGAGGAAGCCCGGGAGAGCACCTGATTGGCGCCGCTCTCCTTGCCAGGCTGGCCGAACAGGGCGCCGTGATCCAGCACCTGAGCTCGGACAGCCGCCGTTGCGCGCCCGGGGTCGCCTTCCTCGCCTATCCGGGCACGGTCGCAGACGGCCGCGACCACATTGCGGGTGCGGTGGAGCGCGGGGCGGCCGGCGTGCTGTGGGAGGCCGAGGGCTTCGCCTGGCGCGACGCATGGCGCGCGCCGAATGCGCCGGTGCGGGGGCTCAAGCAGGCGGCGGGCGGGATCGCCCACGAGTTCTACGGGCGGCCGAGCGAAGCGCTATGGACTTGTGGCGTCACCGGCACCAACGGCAAGACGTCCTGCAGCCAATGGATTGCGGCGGCCCTGGGCGATGCGGGCACGAAATGCGGTGTAATCGGCACGCTCGGCGCGGGCTTTCGCGGCGCGCTCGAAGGCGCGGGCAACACCACGCCCGATGCGCTCGAGCTGCACCGGCTCCTCGCTGGCATGCGGGGCGCCGGTGCCGCAGCGGTGGCGATGGAAGTCTCTTCGCACGGCCTGGACCAGGGCCGCGTCAACGGCGTGGCTTTCGATTGCGCGCTGTTCACGAACCTCACGCACGACCACCTCGACTATCACGGCACGCTGGACGCCTACGCCGCCGCCAAGGCGAAGCTGTTCGACGCCGAAGGCCTGGACTGCGCCGTGCTCAACCTCGACGACGCGTTCGGCGTCCACCTGGCATTGCGCCTGCGCGAGCGCGGGCTGCGCACCATCGGCTACAGCCTGTCGCCTGGCGGCGTGGCCCCCGGCAGCGTTGCGGAGTTCGTGGCTGCATCGCGCATCGAGGCAGGGCGCCTGTCGCTGGAGACCAGCTGGGGGCAGGCGTCCACCGAGTTCCAGCAGCTCGGACGCTTCAACGTCGCCAATGCCCTCGGGGTGCTCGGATGCTTGCTGGCCGCCGGCCTGACATTCACGCAAGCGGTCGCCGCGCTGGCGAAGCTCCCTGCAGTGCTCGGGCGCATGCAACGCGTCGGAGATGCGCCGCTCACGGTGATCGACTACGCGCACACCCCGGATGCGCTCGACAAGGTGCTACAGGCCCTGCGCCAGGTGGCTGATGCGCGCGGCGGACGCCTGGTGGCGGTGTTCGGCGCGGGTGGCGACCGCGACCGCAGCAAGCGCGGGATGATGGGCGCGGTTGCAGCGCGCCTCGCCGATCGCATCGTGCTCACCTCGGACAACCCGCGCAGCGAAGAGCCGATGGCCATCGTGCGCGAGATCGCAGCCGGCATCAGCTCGCCGCACGATGTCGAGATCGACCGGACGCGCGCCGTCGAAGCCGCGATCGCCCAGGCCGCGGACGCCGATGTCGTGCTGATCTCGGGCAAGGGCCACGAGGCCTGGCAGGAAACCAGAGGGCAGCGGCTGCCGTTTTCCGACGCGGCCGTGGCGCACGCCGCGCTATCGCGCAGGGCGGGGCAGCGATGATGGGCCTCGCCGAGGCCGCGCGCTATGCCGAAGGCCGGCTGAACGGCGCCGACGCCGTATTCGGCGGCGTATCCACGGACAGCCGCAGCCTGGCGAGGGGCGAGCTGTTCGTCGCCATCCGCGGCGAGCGCTACGACGGGCACGGGTTCCTCGCCATGGCGCGCGACAAAGGCGCCGCGGGCGCAATGGTGGACGGCGGCCACCCGGGCGCCGCGCCGTTGCCGGTGATCGTGGTCGATGACACGCGCCGCGCCCTGGGCCGCCTCGGGCGCGGGTGGCGCGGGCGCTTCAAGCCGACGCTGATCGCGGTCACGGGCTCCAACGGCAAGACCACCACCAAGGAAATGCTGGCCGCGATCTTGCGCGCGCATGCGGGCGAGGCGGCGGTGCACGCCACCCCGGGCAACCTGAACACCGACATCGGCGTGCCGGTCACGTTGCTCGGCCTGCGCGCCGCGCACCAGTATGCGGTCGTGGAGCTCGGCATGAATCATCCGGGCGAGATCGCCTACCTGGCAGCGATCGCCCGGCCGAGCGCGGCGCTGGTCAACAACGCGCAGCGTGAGCATCTCGAGTTCATGAAGAACGTGGAGGCGGTCGCCGCGGAGAACGCAAGCGTGTTCGAGGCGCTGCCGGCCGACGGCGTGGCGGTGATCAACGCCGACGACGCGCAGGCCGCAGTGTTCCGCCGCGCGGCAGGCTCGCGCAGGAAGGTGGAGTTCGGCCTTGGGGAGCCGGCCCCCGTGAGCGGCAGCTACGCATTGAAACCGCTGTCGAGCATGATCACGCTCTCCACGCCCGACGGGAAGTGTTCGGCGACCCTCGCCATTCCCGGGCTGCACAACGTGCGCAATGCGCTTGCCGCTGCGGCGTGCGCCTACGCCGTCGGCGTGCCGCCCGTTGCGATCGGCGCCGGTCTCGACGCGTTCCGGCCTTACCTCGGCCGGCTGCAGGTGAAGCACGCTGCGGGCGGCGCGACCGTGATCGACGACAGCTACAACGCCAACCCCGATTCGGTGCGAGCCGCGATCGACGTGCTCGCCGCCTGCGCCGCGCCGACCGTGCTGGTGCTGGGCGACATGGGGGAAGTCGGTGCGCAGGGACCGGAGTTCCACCGCGAGGTCGGCGCGTATGCGCGGGCAAGCAGGATCGGCGCGCTGTACGCGATGGGCGAGGCGAGCCGCGAAGCGGCGAAAGCCTTCGGCCCGGAGGGCCGGCATTTCACGGCGCCCGAGGACCTGGTCAAGGCGTTGCCGCACGGCGTGACCGTGCTGGTGAAAGGTTCGCGCTTCATGCGCATGGAGCGCGTGGTGGCCGCGCTCACCGGCGAAGCCCAGGGAGGGCACTGATGCTGCTCGATTTCGCGCAATGGCTGGCCCGCGACGTGCGGCTGTTCAACGTCTTCAACTACATCACGCTGCGCGCGGTGCTCGCCTGCCTCACCGCGCTCGCGATTTCGCTCATCCTCGGCCCCTACGTGATCCGCAAGCTGACGGCCTACAAGATCGGCCAGTCGGTGCGCGACGACGGGCCCAAGTCGCACCTCACCAAGGCCGGCACGCCGACCATGGGCGGGGCGCTGATCCTGCTGTCGATCGGCATCACCACGCTGTTGTGGGGCGACCTGCAGAACCGCTACCTGTGGGTGGTGCTGCTGGTGACGCTCGGCTTCGGCGCCATCGGCTGGGTGGACGACTACCGCAAGGTCGTGCACCGCAACCCGAAGGGCCTGTCCGCGCGCACGAAGCTGTTCTGGCAATCGGCCATCGGCCTGTCGGCGGCGGCCTACCTCGCCAGCCTCTCGCAGGGCACGCCGGCGCTGAACGAGCTGATCGTGCCGTTCTTCAAGTTCGTCGCCTATCCCCTCGGCCCCATCGGCTTCATCATCCTCACCTACTTCGTCATCGTCGGCACCTCCAACGCCGTCAACCTCACCGACGGGCTCGACGGCCTGGCGATCATGCCGGCGGTGATGATCGGCAGCGCGCTGGGCATCTTCGCCTACGTCGCGGGGCACAGCGTATTCAGCAAGTACCTCGGCCTGCCCCACATCCCGGGCGCCGGCGAGCTGACCGTGTTCTGCGGCGCGCTGGCTGGCGCCGGCCTGGGGTTCCTGTGGTTCAACGCCTACCCGGCGGAAGTGTTCATGGGCGATGTCGGCGCGCTCGCGCTTGGCGCGGCGCTCGGCACCATCGCCGTGATCGTGCGGCAGGAAATCGTGCTCTTCATCATGGGCGGCGTGTTCGTCGCCGAGACGCTGTCTGTGATCATGCAAGTGGGCTACTTCAAGGCCACCGGCGGCAAGCGCATTTTCCGCATGGCGCCGCTGCACCACCACTACGAGCTGGAGGGCTGGAAGGAATCCCAGGTGGTGGTGCGCTTCTGGATCATCACCATGATGCTGGTGCTGTTCGGCCTGTCGACGCTGAAGCTGCGGTGACCATGTCGATGCGCGAACCCCTCTTCAGTCTCCTGCCGCGCCCACAGCCGTTGGCGCTCGCCGGCCGGCGCGTGCTGGTGCTGGGCCTGGGCGACAGCGGCCTGTCGGCGGCGCGCTGGGTGCAGCTGCAGGGCGGCATCGTCAGGGCGGCGGACACGCGCGCCGAGCCGCCCCGCGCGAAGGACTACGCCGGCGAACTGCGAATCGGCGCGTTCGCGCCCGCGCTGCTGGAAGGCGTCGACCTGGTCTGCATCAGCCCCGGCCTGTCGCTGCGCGAGCCTGTGGTGCAGGCGGCAGTGGCGCAGGGCATCCCGGTCCTCGGCGATATCGAGCTTTTTGCATGGCAGGTTCGCGGCGATCCGGCTGCGCGCGTGCTTGCGGTCACTGGCACCAACGGCAAGACCACCGTGACGGCGCTCACCGGCCACCTGCTGCGGGCCGCGGGCATCGACTGCGAGGTCGCGGGCAACATCGGCCCCGCGGCCCTGGCCGCGCTGGTGGCGCGCAAGGCGCCGCCTGCGGCCTGGGTGCTCGAACTCTCCAGCTACCAGCTGGAGACCACGTGGTCACTCGAGCCGGACGCCGCGGCGCTGCTCAACCTCAGCGAAGACCATCTCGACCGCTACGCGGGCCTGGACGAATACGGCGCCGCGAAGGCGCGCATCTTCCAGGGCGAGGGCGTGCAGGTGCTCAACCGCGACGACGCGCGCTCGATGGCGCAGGCGCTGCCGGGCAGGGAGCAGGTGACCTTCGGGCTTGGCGAGCCGGGCGCTGAAGGTCACTGGGGCATCGCGGGTGGATCGATCCGCGAAGGCGCCCTGCCAGTGCTGCCGCTCGCCGAACTGCAGTTACACGGCGCGCACAATACCGCCAACGCGCTTGCCGCCTGCGCGCTCGCGCGCTCGCTCGGCGCCTCGCGCGAAGCGCTGGCGCAGGGGCTGCGCACGTTTCGCGGGCTGCCGCACCGGTTGCAGCTGGTGGCCGAGCGCGCCGGCGTCGCCTGGTACGACGATTCCAAGGGCACCAATGTCGGCGCGACGATCGCGGCACTGCGCGGCCTGGGCAGGCCGGCGCTGCTCATCGCGGGCGGGGATGGCAAGGGACAGGATTTCGCCCCCCTCGCGCCGGTGGTCGCTGCACATGCGTGCCACGTGCTGCTGATCGGGCGCGATGCGGCGCTGATCGAGAGCTCGCTTGCCGCCAGCGGCGTGCCGCAGGAACGCTGCACGACGCTGGAGCAGGCGGTCGCGCGCGCTGCGCAGCTTGCGCAGCCCGGGCAAGCCGTGCTGCTGTCGCCCGCGTGCGCGAGCTTCGACATGTTTCGCGACTACCGGCACCGCGGCGAGGCCTTCGCCGACGCGGTGGCGGCGCTGGGCGCCTGAGATGAGCGCAACCTACGTTTTCGCCAAGGATGCCGCCGCGCCCGAGTACGACCGCTCGCTCGCCTGGGCGGCGCTGCTGCTGCTCGCGATCGGCCTCGTGATGGTGTATTCGGCGTCGATCTCGACCGCCGAGGCGAGCCGCTATTCCGGCAGCAACGCGGCGTACTACCTGCTGCGGCACTCCGTGTTCCTCACCGCGGCGCTCGCTGCGGCGACGGCGGTTTTCCTGGTGCCGGTGCGCTACTGGCAGAAGGGCGCGCCCTGGCTGTTCCTCGCCGGCGTGGTGCTCCTGGTGCTGGTGCTGGTTCCCGGCATCGGGCGCGAAGTGAACGGCGCGCGCCGCTGGATCAACCTGGGGGCGATCACCATGCAGCCTTCGGAACTGATGAAGCTCGCCGCGGTGCTCTATGCCGCCGACTACACCGTGCGCAAGCACGCGGTGATGAAGAGCTTCCGTCGCGGGCTGCTGCCGATGCTGGCGGTCATGATGTTCGTCTCGTGGCTCCTGCTGCGCGAGCCGGACTTCGGCGCGCTGGTGGTGATTGCGGTCACCACCTTCGGCATCCTGTTCCTCGGCGGCATGAACATGCGCCATTTCGCGGCGCTCGGCGCGATGCTGGGGCTCGGCTTCGCGCTGCTGGTGCTGACCTCCGAGTACCGCATGCAGCGCATCTTCGGCTTCATGGATCCCTGGACCGATCCCTTCGGCAAGGGCTACCAGCTGTCGCACGCGCTGATCGCCTTCGGGCGCGGCGAATGGCTGGGCGTGGGCCTGGGAGCGAGCGTGGAGAAGCTGCACTACCTGCCCGAGGCGCACACGGACTTCCTGCTGGCCGTGATCGCCGAGGAACTCGGCCTGGTCGGGGTCGCGCTGGTGATCGCGCTCTTCGTCTGGCTGGTGATGCGCGCCTTCGCCATCGGCCGGCAGTCTGCGTTGCGCGAGCGGCACTTCGCCTCCCTCGCCGCGCAGGGCATCGGCGTGTGGATCGGCTTCCAGGCGCTGATCAACATGGGCGTGAACATGGGCCTGCTGCCGACCAAGGGCCTGACCCTGCCGTTGATGAGCTTTGGCGGGTCCGGGCTGGTGGTGAACTGCCTCGCGCTCGCCATCCTGCTGCGCATCGACTGGGAAAACCGCCAGCTGGCGCGGGGGCTGCACGCATGAGGACCGCGCTGATCATGGCGGGCGGCACCGGCGGCCACGTGTTTCCCGGCCTGGCGGTGGCCGACGTGCTGCGCGAGCGCGGCTGGCACGTGGTGTGGATGGGCACGCGCGCGGGCATGGAAGCGCGGCTGGTCGCTGCGCGCGGCTATGAACTGGCCGCCATCCGCGCCGCGGCGATCCGCGGCAAGGGCATGCTGGCGGCGCTGTTGCTGCCGTTCAACCTCCTCGTCGGCTTCTGGCAGGCTGCACGCGCGATCTTTCGCCTCCGCCCGGATGTGGTGCTCGGCATGGGCGGCTACGTCGCGTTTCCCGGCGGCATGATGGCGTCGCTCCTGGCGCGGCCCCTCGCGGTGCACGAGCAAAACGCCATTGCCGGCCTCACTAACCGCATCCTGGCCGGGGTCGCCGACAAGACCATGACCGCCTTTCCGCTGGCGTTGAAGGGCGCGGAGTGGACCGGCAATCCAGTGAGGGTGGA
Organism: Betaproteobacteria bacterium; assembly: GCA_031391655.1. Taxonomy (GTDB): domain Bacteria; phylum Pseudomonadota; class Gammaproteobacteria; order Burkholderiales; family SG8-39; genus JAABQT01. Next base: position 18,955 of record JANMUO010000132.1, on the reverse strand, counting down.
GATCGCCGGGCTCATGGAGCCGGCCGACCGCTACGCCCGGCGCAGCGGCCCCCTCAAGCTCCTGGTGGTGGGCGGCTCGGGCGGCGCGCAGGCGCTCAACGAGTGCGTTCCCCGGGCAATCGCGCTGCTCGAGCCGAGGCCCTCGGTGGTGCACCAGTCGGGCGAGAAGAACTACGCGGCGCTGCGCGCGGCCTACGCCGCCGCCGGCGTGCAGGGAGAGCTCACGCCCTTTATCGACGACGTGGCGCGGCGCTACGCCGAGGCCGACCTGGTGATCTGCCGCGCCGGCGCGATGACGGTGGCGGAGCTCTCGGCGGGCGGCGTGGCGAGCGTGCTGGTTCCCTTCCCGCATGCGGTTGACGACCACCAGACTGCCAATGCGCGCTACCTCGCCGACCAGGGCGCAGCCATCCTGCTGCCGCAGGCCGACCTGGCGCCCGAGAGCCTCGCGGCGCTGCTGCGCACGCTGGACCGTCCGCGCCTGCTCGAGATGGCGCGCAAAGCCCGCGGCCTGGGCAAACCCGATGCGGCACGCATCGTCGCCGAACGTTGCATGGAGCTGGCGCGATGAAGCACAAGGTCCGCCACATTCACTTTGTGGGCATCGGGGGTTCCGGCATGAGCGGCATCGCCGAGGTCCTCGCCAATCTCGGCTACCAGGTCAGCGGCTCCGACCTCGCCGACAATGCGGCGACGCGCCGGTTGCGCGAGCTGGGCGCGCGCGTAGCGCTGAGCCATGCGTCAACGAACATCAACGGCGCCGACGCGGTCGTGGTGTCGAGCGCGGTGCGCGGCGACAACCCCGAGGTGGTGGCGGCGCGCGCCAAGCGCGTCCCGGTGGTGCCGCGCGCGCTGATGCTCGCCGAGCTGATGCGCCTCAAGCAGGGCGTGGCGATCGCCGGCACGCACGGCAAGACCACCACGACCAGCCTGGTGGCGAGCGTGCTCGCCGAAGGCGGGCTCGATCCGACGTTCGTCATCGGCGGGCGCCTGAACGCGGCCGGGTCGAACGCGCGCCTGGGGCAGGGCGAGTACATCGTGGTGGAGGCCGACGAGTCGGACGCTTCCTTCCTGCACCTGCAACCGGTCGTGGCGGTGGTGACCAACATCGACGCCGACCACATGGAAACCTACCAGCACGATTTCGCGCGCCTGAAACAGGCCTTCGTCAGCTTCCTGCAGAACCTGCCCTTCTACGGCAGCGCCATCCTGTGCGCCGACGACGCCAGCGTGCGCGAGATCCTGCCATTCGTCACCAAGCCGGTGCTGACCTACGGGTTTGCCGCCGACGCCATGATGCGTGCCGAGAATCTCGTGCACGCGGCCGGCAGCATGCGCTTCACCGTGCTGAGGGACAAGCGCCCGGCGCTGGAGGCGTCGCTCAATCTGCCCGGGGCGCACAACGTGCAGAACGCGCTCGCCGCGATTGGCGTGGGCACCGAGCTGGGCGTCCCGGACGCGGCGATCCTCAAGGCGCTCGCCGAGTTTCGCGGCGTGGGCCGGCGCTTCCAGCGCTATGGCGAGGTCCCGCTCGCGGGCGGCGGCAGCTTTACCCTGGTCGACGACTACGGCCACCATCCGGCCGAGATGGCGGCGACGCTCGCCGCCGCGCGCGGCGCGTTTCCCGGCCGGCGCATCGTGCTCGCCTTCCAGCCCCATCGCTATACCCGCACGCGGGACCTGTTCGAGGATTTCGTGCGCGTGCTCGCGACCGCGGACGCGGTGCTGCTCTGCGAGGTCTATGCGGCGGGCGAGCCGGCGATCGTCGCCGCGGACGGCCGCTCGCTGGCGCGCGCCATGCGCGTCGCGGGCAAGGTGGAGCCGCTGTTCGTCGAGGAGGTGTCGCAGGTTGGCGCGGCGCTGCTGCGCCTCGCGCAGGACGGCGACGTGGTGCTCACCATGGGCGCGGGTTCGATCAGCGGCGTGGCCGCGCAACTGACATGAACATGGCGGACGTGCTCCGACTGGAAGGGTTGCGTGGCGAGCTCAGGGCCGGCGAGCCGATGGCGCGCCATGTCAGCTGGCGCGCAGGCGGCGCAGCCGAGCGCTTCTTTGCCCCCGCCGACCTTGAGGACCTCGCGTTGTTCCTGCGCCAACTGCCGGCGGCGGAACCGTTGTTGTTCGTGGGCCTGGGCTCCAACCTGCTGGTGCGCGACGGCGGCTTCGCGGGCACGGTGGTCCTGACCCATTCGGCCGCGAGCCATCCGGAGCTGGTCGTCGGCCGCGTCTACGCAGATGCCGGCGTGGCGAGCCCGAAAGTGGCGCGCTTTGCCGCGCGCAACGAATTTGCTGGCGCCGAGTTCCTCGCGGGCATTCCCGGAACGGTCGGTGGCGCGCTGGCAATGAACGCGGGCTGCTACGGGGGTGAGACCTGGGAGGTCGTCGAGCGGGTGGTCACCGTCGACCGGCGCGGCCAGGTCCGCACACGCGCAAAGGAAGAGTTCGACCTTGGCTACCGCCACTGCGCGCTGAAAGGCGCAGGGCGCATCGGCGAGAGCGAGTGGTTCGCCGGCGCCTGGTTCGACCTGGCCAGGGGCGACGGGGAGGCCTCGCGTGCACGCATCCGCGAGCTGCTCGAGAAACGCATCGCGTCCCAGCCGTTGTCGCTGCCCAACGCGGGCAGCGTGTTCCGCAATCCGCCGGGTGACCACGCGGCGCGGCTGATCGAGTCCTGCGGGCTGAAAGGGTTGGAGCGCGGCGGCGCGCGCGTGTCGGAGAAGCATGCCAACTTCATCGTCAACCCGAAGGGCGCGGCGCGCGCGTCGGACCTCGAGTGGCTCATCGAGGAGGTGCGCGCGCGGGTGCTCGAGCGCACGTCGATCGCGCTGGTGCCCGAAGTGCGCATCGTCGGGGAGCGCGCATGAAGGTCGCCGTCCTCATGGGCGGCCGGTCCGCCGAGCGCGAGGTGTCCCTCATGAGCGGCGCCGGCGTGCTCAAGGCACTGCGCTCGAAGGGCGTGGATGCGCACGCGTTCGACCCGGCGGAGCGCGACCTGATGGAACTCAAGCGCGAGGGCTTTGCGCGCTGCTTCATCGCGCTGCACGGCCGCGGCGGCGAAGACGGAACGCTGCAGGGCGCGCTGGAGGTGATGGGCCTGCCCTATACGGGAAGCGGCGTGCTCGGCTCGGCGATCGCGATGGACAAGTGGCGCACCAAGATGATCTGGCTCGCGGCGGGCCTGCCGACGCCCCGCTACCGCATCCTTGCGGCGGGCGACGACTGGAACGCCGTCGCGCGCGACCTTGGGCTGCCGCTGGTCGTCAAGCCGGCGAACGAAGGCTCCACGCTCGGCCTGACCAAGGTGACGGCGGCCTCGCAGCTGCCGGAGGCCTACCGGCTCGCGACCGAGAAATACCACGACCTCGCCCTCGCGGAGAGCTTCGTCGACGGCCCCGAGTACACCGCCAGCATCCTCGGCGATGCGGTGCTGCCCCTGATCCGCATCGAGGCGCCGCAGGGCAACTACGACTACCAGAACAAGTACTTCGGCGACGGCACGAAATACCTGTGCCCCTGCGGCCTGCCGGCCGCCAAGGAAGCCGCGCTGAAGGCACTGGCGCTGAAGTCTTTCCAGCTTGTCGGCGGCACCGGATGGGGACGGGTGGACCTGATGCTCGATGCCGCGGGCGCGCCCTGGCTACTCGAGGTGAATACCTCGCCGGGCATGACCGGCCACAGCCTGGTGCCGATGGCGGCCCGCGCAGTCGGCATTTCCTATGAGGACCTGTGCACGCGGATCCTGGAGGGCAGCCATGTGGGATAACCCGCGCCTGCTCAACGCCGCGGCGGGAGCGCTCACTGCGCTCGCGTTGCTGGTGTTCGCCGTCGGCGCCATGCAGCTGCTGCTGCGCTCGCCGCTGTTCCCGCTGCGCGAGGTGGAACTGCGCGGCAAGCTGGCGCACACCACGAGCGCAGAGGTCGAACGGGCAATCCGCGGGCGCATCGAGGGCAACTTCTTCGCGATGGATTTGGCGCAGCCGCGCTCGGCGCTCGAGCAGCTGCCCTGGGTGCGCCGCGCTCAGGTACGCCGCGTCTGGCCTGACACGCTCGAGGTGACGCTGGAAGAGCACGTGCCGTTGGCGCGCTGGGGCGACCTTGGCCTGGTGAACGAGCAAGGCGAGCGCTTTACCGGCAAAAGCGATGCGCCGCTGCCGTTGTTCGCGGGCCCGAGCGGGAGCGAGGGCGAGGTGACGCTGCGTTATCGCCGCTTCCTCAAGTTGCTGGCTCCGCTCGGCGCGCAGCTCGAAGCGCTGGTCCTGTCGCCACGCCTTGCCTGGCAGGCGCGCCTAGGCGGCGGCTTGACGCTCGAACTTGGCCGCGACACACCCGGCGACCCCGTGGACCGGCGCCTGGAGCGCTTCGTCGCGGTGTACCCACAGACGTTGGGAAGGATGCAGCGAAAGCCAACGCCCGAAGGCGTTCCAAACGGCTACGTCGACCTGCGCTATCCGAACGGCTTCGCCTTGCGCGTGCCGGCCGTGAAGGGCGGCTGAGACATGGCAAAGGAAACCAAGAACCTCGTCGTCGCGCTCGACATCGGCACCTCCAAGGTGGCCGCGCTGGTGGCCGAGCTGCGCGCCGACGGCTCGCTCGAGATCCTCGGCATGGGCGGGCACGAGTCCAAGGGGCTGAAAAAGGGCGTGGTGGTGAACATCGAGTCCACCGTCAACGCGTTGCAGCGCGCCCTCGAAGAAGCCGAACTGATGGCCGATTGCAAGATCGCCTCGGCCTTCACCGGCATCGCCGGCAGCCACATCAAGAGCTTCAACTCCACCGGCATGGTGGCGATCAAGGATCGCGAGGTGAGCGCGCTCGACGTGGAGCGCGCCATCGAGACCGCCAAGGCGGTCAACATTCCCACCGACCAGCAGATCCTCCATGTCCTGCGCCAGGAGTTCATCATCGACGGGCAGGAGGACGTGCGCGAGCCGATCGGCATGTCCGGCGTGCGCCTGGAAGTGAAGGTGCACATCGTCACCGGCGCGGTGTCGGCGGCGCAGAACATCGTCAAGTGCGTGCGCCGCTGCGGCCTGGAGGTGAACGACCTGATCCTGCAGCCGCTTGCCTCCTCGCGCGCAGTGCTGTCCGAGGACGAGAAGGACCTCGGCGTGTGCCTGGTGGACATCGGAGGCGGCACCAGCGACATCGCGGTGTTCACCCATGGGGCGATCCGCCACACGGCGGTGATCCCGATCGCCGGCGACCAGATCACCAACGACATCGCCATGGCGCTGCGCACGCCGACTGCCGAGGCCGAGCTGATCAAGGTGCGCAAGGGCGTGGCGTTGCGCCAGCTCGCCGACCCGAACGAGATGATCGAGGTGCCGGGCATCGGCGACCGCGGCCCGCGCGTGATGTCGCGCCAGACCCTCGCCGAGGTGATCGAGCCGCGTGTCGAGGAGCTGTTCTCGCTGGTGCAGCAGGTGCTGCGCGAATCCGGTTTCGAGGAGTTGCTGTCCTCGGGCGTGGTGCTCACCGGTGGCAGCGCGGTGATGCAAGGCATGGTCGAGCTTGGCGAGGAGATCTTCCACATGCCGGTGCGCATCGGCATCCCACGCTACGCCGGGGGATTGGCGGACGTGGTGCGCAACCCGCGTTACGCCACGGCAGTTGGGCTGCTGCTGGAAGGCGTGCAGCAGGTCAGACAGGGGCAGCTTTCGCGGCAGGACGGATCGGTGCGTGCGGTGCTTGGACGCATGCGCGAGTGGTTCCAGAGGAATTTTTGACGTTGTTCTCACTGGCAAGGAGGAAATACAAATGTTCGAGATCGTAGATAGTCAGACGGCAGGTCCGGTCATCAAGGTGGTCGGGGTCGGTGGCGCCGGCGGCAACGCCGTGAACCACATGATCGAGCAGGGCGTCGAGGGCGTGGAGTTCATCGCCGTCAACACCGACGCGCAGGTGCTCGGGCGCAACAAGTCGCGCAACCAGATCCAGCTCGGCTCGAGCGGGCTCGGGGCGGGCGCCAAGCCCGAGGAGGCCCGCGCAGTGGCGATCGCGGACCGCGAGCGCATCGAGGAGGCGATTGCCGGGGCGCACATGGTGTTCATCACCGCGGGCATGGGCGGGGGCACCGGGACCGGCGCTGGACCGGTGATCGCGGAGGTCGCGCGCACGCTTGGCATCCTCACGGTGGCGGTGGTGACCAAGCCATTTTCCTTCGAAGGCTCCAAGCGCATGAAGATCGCCGAGCAGGGTCTGCAGGAGATGGCGCCGCACGTGGACTCGCTCATCGTGATCCTCAACGACAAGCTGGAGGAAGTCCTGGGCGAGGACGTGACGCAGGAAGAAGCGTTCAAGGCCGCCGACGACGTGCTCAACAGCGCGGTCGCCGGCATCGCCGAGATCATCAACCAGCCCGGCCTGGTGAACGTGGACTTCCAGGACGTGCGCACGGTGATGTCGGAGCAGGGCATGGCAATGATGGGATCGGCTGCAGCCAGCGGCATCGACCGGGCGCGCATTGCAGCAGAACAGGCCATCGCCTGCCCGCTGCTGGAAGGCGTGAACCTGGCCGGCGCGCGCGGCGTGCTGGTCAACATCAGCGCCTCGCGCGCCAGCCTCAAACTGCGCGAGACCAAGGAGGTGATGAACACTGTGCGGGCTTTCGCCGCCGACGACGCCACGATCATCTATGGCGGCGTCTACGACGACGAACTGGGTGACGAGCTTCGCGTGACGGTGGTCGCCACCGGCCTCGGTGCGCCGATCGCGGCCCGCCAGCCCAAGCCGCAACTGGTCGTATCGCAGAAGACCGGCACGGACAACCAGCCGCTGGTGGCGGCAGGCGCGGTGGACTACAACCAGCTGGAATCGGTGCCGGCCGTGATCCGGCGCAACCGCGCCTCGACGGTCGAGGCGCTGCAGCAGAGCGGAGTGGACAAGTACGACATTCCTGCCTTCCTGCGAAAACAGGCCGACTGATCCGGCCCTCAGCACGGGCGGCGCAGCGCTTCCTTCCTCCTTGCCGGAGCCGCTGCGCCGTTCCCGTCTGCTAGAATCCGCCCTTCGCTCAAGAAGTTACGCATGCTCCGGCAACGCACCCTTAAGTCCCTGATCCGCGCGCGCGGCGTCGGCCTGCACACCGGCCAGCAAGTCAACATCTCGCTTCGCCCTGCGCAGCCGGACACCGGCATCGTGTTCCGCCGCGTCGATCTCGCGCCGCCGGTGGATATCCCCGCTCGTTCCGATCTGGTCGGCGAGACGCGCCTCTCGTCCTGCCTCGTGCACCAGGGCGCGAAGATCTACACGGTCGAGCACCTGATGTCCGCCCTGGCTGGACTCGGGGTGGACAACGCGTACATTGACATTGACGGCCCGGAAGTGCCGATCATGGACGGCAGCGCGGCGCCCTTCGCGCTGCTTATCCAGCAGGCTGGCCTGGAGGAGCAACCGGTGCCCAAGCGCTTCCTGCGCGTCAAGCAGCTCGTCGAGGTGCGCGAGGGGGACAAGTGGGCCCGCCTCGAGCCCTACGAAGGGTTGCGCCTGTCGTTCTCCATCGTGTTCAACCACCCGGTGATCGAGAAGACCAGCCAATCGGTCACCGTGGATTTCGCCGAAACTTCCTACCTGAAGGAAATCGCGCGCGCGCGCACCTTCGGCTTCATGCACGAGGTCGAGCGGCTGCGCGAGGACGGGCTGGCGCTGGGCGGCGGGCTGGACAACGCGCTGGTGCTGGACGAATACCGCCTCCTCAATACCGAAGGCCTGCGATTTGCCGACGAGTTCATCCGCCACAAGGTGCTCGACGCGATCGGCGACCTGTATCTCCTCGGCCGGCCGCTGCTTGGGGCGTTCACGGCGCACAAGTCAGGCCACGCGCTGAACAACAAGCTGCTGCGCGCGCTGCTGGCAGAGGCGGCCGCCTGGGAGATGGCCAGTTTCGAGGGCGCGGGCGAGGCTCCTGCCGGCGTTGCGGGCCTTAGCCTGGCGTGGCAGCCCGCCTAGGTGCTGCTGCTCCGCGCCCTCGGGCTGCTGGTGGCAGTGGCTCTCGCCGGCTGTGTCCTGATGTACGCGCTCACCAGCGAGCGCAGGTACCTGCGCTACGCCTGGTTGACGCTCAAGTACGCCCTTTTCCTTTTCGTCCTGGTGCTCTTGTTGTTTTTCGGGGAGCGTTTGCTGGTGGCAATTTAGGTCTGTAGCGGGCCAACAGCTTTCCCAACGCGTCGCGCGTCGGTGAGTCCGCGGGAAGTTTGTCGTAAAGCACTGATAATTCAGCGATTCCATTGGCTGTGAGCACCGCCGACTTGTGTTGCGGTCCAGGCTCAGAGTGTGCACTGCTTGGTTGCACCCTCACGGAAACTGAACTAACCTTCGATCCCTGCCGTAACAAGAACTTACGCAGGCTCTCGGCGAGCATTTTCAGCTTTGCCGCAGTAGGCGGGTTGCTGGCAAGCAACACGAGTTCGCCGTCCCGGATATTGGCCGCCCGCACCTGGTCGGCCAACCCGACGGGCAGGAACTCGGTACAAAGCCTTGCCAGTGAATCGATCTGGCGTGCTTTTGCTACGATGGGACCCAGGGTTTCATCGGCAGCAAGGTAGCGGTCGATTTTCGAGGGTTGCACGGGGGCTGGAACAAGGGGAGTGCCGGTTGCAGATTATCGTAGTTCCTGACCGTCTGGCGAACGCCAGGACGCTGAACTTCTCCACGCGCCATCTGGTCGCGTCGATGATGCTCGCGTTCGTGCTGTTGCTCGGCATGACGGCCGGCCTGTACTGGCTCACCATCCGCTTCGCCACGGACATCAAGATTCCCGTGGTACGGGAACTGGTCTTGGCCGCGCAGCAAGGCGAGGCCGAGCGTGCCCGCCAGTTCGTCCAGCAGAACCTGAACGCCATGGCGGTGAAATTGGGCGAGATGCAGGCCCAGCTGGCGCGCCTCGATGCCCTGGGAGAACGCTTGTCCAGCCTTGCTGGCATCCGCCCGCAGGAGTTCCGCTTCAGCGAGACGCCCGGCCTGGGCGGGGCACAACCGACCGCGTTGCCGCCGCAGAATCTGTCGCTGGCCGAATTCGGCGAGAAACTGACCGTCATGTCGCGCCAGATGGAAAACCGCACCGACATGCTGGGGGTGCTGGAAGCGCAGTTGTTCGAGCTGGCGGTGAAGAAGAAGCTGCTGCCGACGATGATGCCGGTCAATGCACCGTTCAACGCGTCGGGTTTCGGCATGCGCATCGATCCGTTTACCGGCCAGCATGCGATGCACGAAGGCATCGATTTCCTTGCCGAAGCGGGGTCGCCCATCGTTGCCGCGGCGGGCGGCGTGGTGATCTTCGCGGGTTTCCACCCGCAATACGGCAACGTGGTGGACGTGGACCACGGCAACGACCTGGTCACGCGCTACGCGCATGCGTCGAAGCTTTACGTCAAGGAAGGCGATATCGTGCAGCGCGGGCGCAAGCTTGCCGATGTCGGCTCGACTGGCCGCTCGACCGGGCCACATCTGCATTTCGAGGTGCGTTTCAAGGGCGCCGCGCAAAACCCCGCACGCTTCGTGCTCGCCTCGCAGGCCTCGCAGCAGTCCGCACGCGCCGGGAAGTAGCGGCGCGCCGGGGCGGGGGCCCCGGCATGCTAAAATTTTGAGTTTCCAGGGTATTTCCGCGCGCGGGCGACGACTGCCGCGCCATCCATGATCACCAACGTCCTCACCAAGATCTTCGGCAGCCGCAACGACCGGCTGCTCAAGCAATACTCCCGCGTCGTCATCCGCATCAACGCGCTCGAACCTACCGTTGCCGGGCTGTCCGACTCGCAGTTGGCCGCCAAGACCGCCGAGTTCAAGGAACGCCTCGCCGCCCGCATCGCCGCCGCGCCGGCGGAGCAGAAGGACGCGGCCGAGCGCTCGGGCCTGGAGGAGTTGCTGCCAGAGGCCTTCGCGGTGGTGCGCGAAGCAGGCAAGCGTACGCTGAAAATGCGTCATTTCGACGTGCAGCTGGTCGGAGGCATGGTGCTGCACGACGGCAAGATCGCCGAGATGCGCACCGGCGAGGGCAAGACACTGGTGGCGACGCTGCCTGCCTACCTGAACACGCTAGCCGGTCGCGGTGTGCACATCGTCACGGTGAACGACTACCTCGCCAAGCGCGACGCGGAATGGATGGGCAAGATCTACGGTTTCCTCGGCCTGAGCGTGGGCGTGAACGTGCCGCAGATGGAACCTGAGGCAAAGCGCGCGGCCTATGCCGCCGACATCACCTACGGCACCAACAACGAATTCGGTTTCGACTACTTGCGCGACAACATGGCGATGCGCATCGAAGAGCGCTTCCAGCGCGGCCTGCCCTACGCCATCGTCGACGAAGTGGACTCGATCCTGATCGACGAGGCGCGCACGCCGCTCATCATCTCCGGGCAGGCGGAGGACCGCACCGAGGTCTACCATCGTATGGACCAGGTGCCGATGCTGCTTTCGCGGCAAAAGGAAGAGAAGAAACAGGACCAGCCGGAGCCGCCGGGCGATTTCTTCGTCGACGAGAAGAACCACCAGATCGTGCTGTCGGAGGCCGGTCACCAGAAGGCCGAGGAAATTCTTGCGCGCATCGGAATGTTGCCGCAGGGCGCGAGTCTTTACGAGCCGGCCTACATCAACCTGTTCCACCACCTGAACGCTGCGCTGCGCGCGCATCACCTGTTCCATCGCGACCAGCACTACGTGGTGCAGGACGGCGAGGTGATCATCGTCGACGAGTTCACCGGGCGCATGATGCACGGCCGGCGCTGGTCCGACGGCCTGCACCAGGCGGTCGAGGCGAAGGAGAAGGTGCAGATCCAGAACGAGAACCAGACCCTGGCATCCATCACCTTCCAGAATTATTTCCGCATGTACCGCAAGCTTGCGGGCATGACCGGCACAGCGGACACGGAGGCCTACGAATTCCAGGAGATCTACGGGCTGGAGACGATGGTCATTCCGACGCACCGGCCGATGGTCCGCGACGATCGCCTCGACCTGGTGTACCGCACCGCCAAGGAAAAGGACAAGGCGATTGTCGACGACATCCGAGATTGCCACGAGCGCGGGCAGCCCGTGCTGGTCGGCACCACGTCGATCGAGGCTTCCGAGCTGCTCTCGACACTGCTCACCAAGGACAAGCTGCCGCACCAGGTGCTTAATGCCAAGCAGCACGCGCGCGAGGCGGAGATCGTGGCGCAGGCCGGACGGCCCAAGATGGTCACCATCGCCACCAACATGGCGGGGCGCGGCACGGACATTGTGCTGGGCGGCAACGTCGAGAAGCAGGTCGAGCTCGTCGAGGCGGCCGCCGAGTTGCCCGGGGAGGACCGCAATGCCCGCGTCGAAAAGCTGCGCAGCGAGTGGCAGCAGCTGCACGACCACGTCATTAGGGAAGGCGGCCTGCACATCGTCGGCACGGAACGCCACGAATCGCGTCGCGTCGACAACCAGCTGCGTGGCCGCTCGGGACGGCAGGGCGATCCGGGCAGCTCGCGTTTCTACCTGTCGCTCGAGGACCCGCTGTTGCGCATCTTCGCCGGCGAGCGCATCAACAAGATCATGCTGATGCTGCGCATGCCGGAGGGCGAGGCCATCGAGCACGCCATGGTGACGCGCTCGATCGAGAGCGCCCAGCGCAAGGTCGAGGCGCGCAACTTCGACATCCGCAAGCAGCTGCTGGAGTATGACGACGTCGCCAACGATCAGCGCAAGACCATCTACGCGCTGCGCAACGAACTGCTCGAGTCGCAGGATGTGTCCGCGCGCATCACGGACCTGCGCGCCGGGGTGATCGCGGACACCTTTCGCCTGTTCGTGCCGGAGGACAGCGTCGAGGAGCAATGGGACGTGAAGGGGCTCGAGGTCGCGCTCAAGTCGGAACTCAACCTCGCACTGCCGATCGGCAAGTGGCTGGAGCAGGAGCCGGACCTGGGCGACGTGGCCCTGCAAGAGCGCATCGTCGGGAAGTCGCACGAGGCCTACCAGGCGAAAATCCCGGCCGGCGCCGAGGAACAGTTCCACCAGTACGAGCGCTACATGATGCTGCAGGTTCTCGATTCGCACTGGCGGGAGCACCTTGCGGCGCTCGACCACCTGCGTCAGGGAATCCACCTGCGCGGCTATGCGCAGAAGAATCCCAAGCAGGAGTACAAGCGCGAGGCTTTCGAGCTGTTCGGCGCCATGCTGGAGGCCGTGAAGCTCGAAGTGACGCGCACGCTGGTGTCGGTGGAGATCCGCGCCAATGACGAGGTGCCCAAGGCCGACGTCGAGCAGCATGTCGAGAACGTCCGGCTGCAACACGCGGATTACGAAACCGCGCTCGCTCCGGGCGAGGACGCCAAGAAAGCCCAGCCGTCGGTGCGCCCGGCGCAGAAGGTGGGCCGCAACGATCCCTGTCCCTGCGGATCCGGCAAGAAGTACAAGCACTGCCACGGCAAGCTGAGTTAGGCCCATGGCGGTGAACCTTCCAGCGCCGGATGCGGCGCAGCTCCATTCCGTCGCTGGTGTAGATCTCGGCATAGCGATGGCGGGCGTGCGCAAGGCCAACCGCAAGGACCTGCTGGTAATGCGGATTGCGCCGGGCTCCAGTGTGGCTGGGGTATTCACGCGGAACCGGTTTTGCGCCGCGCCGGTGCTGCTGGCGAAGAAGCATTTGCGCAATCATGTGCGGGCACTGGTGGTCAATACCGGCAATGCCAACGCCGGCACCGGCGCCGACGGCCTGCGGCGCGCCAGCGCCGTGTGCAACGCGCTTGCCACTTCGCTCGGCTGCGAGTCCGGACAGGTGTTGCCATTTTCGACGGGCGTGATCATGGAACCGCTGCCCGCCGAGCGCATCGTGGCCGGGCTGCCGCAGGCGATCGCGGATCTGCGCGAAGCCAACTGGGTTTCCGCCGCCGAGGCGATCATGACCACCGACACGGTGGCGAAAGCGGCCTCCGTGCGGGTCAGGTTGTCGTCCGGCACCGCAACGGTGACGGGAATCGCCAAGGGTTCAGGCATGATCAGGCCCGACATGGCGACGATGCTGGGATTCGTGGCGACCGATGAAAAGATTGCGCGAAGTGCGTTGCAGCGATTGACCAAGATGGCGGCGGACCAGTCCTTCAACGCCATCACGGTGGATGGGGACACCTCGACGAATGACGCGTTCATCTGCCTCGCAACCGGAAAAGGCCCGGTTGCGAAATCGGGGAAGGACCTCAAGACGATCGGGGCGGCGCTGAAGCAAGTCGCGCAACAACTGGCGCAAGCCATCGTGCGCGACGGCGAAGGCGCCACCAAGTTCGTCACGGTGCGCGTGGAGCGCGGCCGCAGCGCAGCTGAATGCCGCAAAGTGGCTTACGCGATCTCGCACTCGCCGCTAGTGAAGACCGCATTCTTCGCCTCGGACCCGAACCTCGGCCGTATCCTTGCTGCGATCGGATATGCCGGCGTGGCGAGCCTCGATACCGACAGGGTAGACCTCTACCTCGACGAGGTCCTAGTCGCCAAGGGCGGTGCCAGGCACGCCGGCTACCGCGAGGAGCAGGGCGTGGCGGCAATGAAGAAGCCGGAGTTCACGGTCCGCGCAGTGCTTAATCGCGGCAAGGCGGCGGCCACAGTGTGGACCTGCGACCTGTCGTTCGACTACGTGAAGATCAACGCGGAATACCGATCGTGAGCAAGGATTTCAAGGAACTGCTGGCGCGTCTGGAGCAGATGCTGCCGCCGGCCCCTCCCGCCACCGACTGGGACGCGAGCATCGCCTTTCGCTGGCGCCGGACTGCCGGCCTCAATGCGCGCGGCTGGCTGCAACCGGTGCGCCATGTCCACCGCATGCGCCTGTCGGACCTCCAAGGCGTCAACGCGCAGATCGCGAAGGTCGAGCAAAACACGCGCCAGTTCATCGACGGCGCCCCGGCCAACAACGTGCTGCTCACCGGCGCGCGCGGCACCGGGAAGTCCTCGATCGTCAAAGGGCTGCTCAACAAATATCACAAGCAGGGTTTGCGCCTAATCGAGGTGGAGAAGAACGACCTCGTCGACCTGCCGGAGATCACCGACCGGGTTGCGGGGCGGCAGGAGCGCTTCCTCGTGTTTTGCGACGATCTCACTTTCCATGGCGCGGAGGACGGCTATATCGCGCTGAAGGTGGCGCTCGACGGCTCCATTTCCACCACCTCCGAGAACCTGCTGATCTACGCCACCTCGAACCGCCGGCACCTGATGCCGGAGTTCATGCAGGAGACTCTCGAGACCAAGTACGTCGGCGACGAGATCCATCCGGGCGAGACGGTGGAGGAGAAGATTTCCCTGTCGGAGCGCTTTGGCCTGTGGGTGTCGTTCTACCCGTTCGACCAGGACGAGTACCTGGATATCGTGGCGCATTGGCTTAAGACCCTGGGCTGCGCGGCGAAAGAAGCCGCGGCAGCGCGCGAGGAGGCGCTGCAATGGTCGCTGCAGCGCGGCTCCAGGAGCGGCCGCATCGCCTACCAGTTCGCCAGGGACTGGGCGGGCAAGCACGCGAAGAAGAAATAGGTGGCGCTGGAAGTCGCGGCGGCGGTGATCCAGCGCGCCGACGGCGCCTACTTGCTTGCGCGCCGGCCCGCCGGCAAACTCTACGCCGGCTACTGGGAGTTTCCCGGCGGCAAAGTGGAGGCCGGCGAGGCACCGGACCGTGCCCTGGTGCGCGAGTTGCACGAGGAACTCGGCATCGACGCCTGCACGGCCTTTCCCTGGATCACGCGCGTTTTCACCTATCCACACGCCACAGTGCGGCTCAATTTCTTCCGCGTCACCGCCTGGAAGGGCGACCCACATCCGCGCGAGCAGCAGGCGATCGCCTGGCAGCACGTCGGCTCTCCGCTCGCCGAACCGATGTTACCCGCCAATGCGCCGGTGCTGGCCGCATTGGCGCTGCCTGCGGAGTACGCCATCACGGATGCGGAGAACCGGGGCCGCGACGCGATGCTGTCTGGAGTGCGGCAGCGGCTTGGCGCCGGTCTGAAGCTGATCCAGGTGAGGGACAAGGGCCTTGCGCGCCGCGAGGAGTTTGCCCGCTCGGTCCTGCGGCTCGCGCACCGCCATGGCGCGAAGGTCCTGCTCAACGGCGGCCCGGCGATCGGCGACGGCATCCACTACAGCGCCGCAAAGCTGATGGAATTGCGCGAAAGGCCGCCGGGCATCCTCGCCGCGGCCTCCTGCCACAACGCGGCCGAACTCGTGCGCGCAATGCAGCTTGAACTGGATTTCGCCGTGCTCGGGCCAGTGAAAGACACGGCGTCGCATGCCGGCGCGCCCACGCTGGGCTGGGAAGGATTCTCGCGGCTCGCGCGTGGCGTCAGCATTCCGGTCTATGCCATCGGCGGCGTGAAGCGCGCTGACCTGGAGACCGCGTGGCGCGCGGGCGCCCACGGTTTGGCGATGATCAGCGGCGCCTGGAGCTAGTCGGGTTCGCCTTCGGGCTTGGAAGGCGCTACGGGCACGCGGTAGTTCTCGGCTGCCCAGTCGCCGAGATCGATCAGCTTGCAGCGCTCGCTGCAAAAGGGGCGCCACTTGTTGGCCGCGGCGAACGCAGCGGGCGCGCCACAGCGAGGGCAGGGAACCGTGGTTACAGGTTGCAAAACGTCAGTTCAAAGCCGATGTCCCAGTCTGCGGTGCGCGGCCTCGGGTCCTCGCCGTTCTGGGTTAGGAAGCGGATGTTGAGCACGTACTTGTTGGCGCTGATCTCGGGAATGCAGTTAAGCGCCGGGTCGAGGCGCACGCGCATCATCTGCGCGGTCTTGCCACCGAGCATCTGCTGAAACGTGCCCTGCGGTGCCGCGACGCGCTGCGGTTTGCCGGATTCACGCAGGATGCGCAGGATGATCGCCGAGCCGTCGCGCAGCGGGAATAGCGGTCCGGTCCAGGCGGCGAGTTGTCCGATGCGCTCCTCGGCGGGGCGGTGCAGCCAGTAGTGGTACGAGGGCAGGTCGAACTCGCAGGCGCCGCCTGGGATCCCGGTGCGCTGCTTGATGGACATCAGCCAGTCGTTCTCGCGCAGGTATTGGCCGATCTTGCCGGTCATCGAGAACAGCGCGGCGGCTGCCTGCTCGATGTCGCGCAGCACGCTGCTGAGTGCTTCCTCGGAAATTTCAGGATTGTTGCGGAAAGACATCAGCACCTGCTTTTGCCGCTCTAGTTCCTGCAGCAGGTCGGACTTCAGGTCGGCGCGGCTTGCCACTTCCAGGATCTCGAACAGCGTCAGCAGCGCAACATGGTGGTCCAGCGGATCCGTGCGCGCGATGAAGTGGCGCGATCGCTCGAACAAGTCCTCCAAGCGCAGCAACGTGCGGATGCGCTCGTTGAGCGGATACTCGTAGGTGATCACTTCCGCACCCGGCTGGCCAAAATTGGGCGGATTCTGAGTGATTTGCGCGGGGAAGACAAATTCAGCCTTCCGCCCGGGCCACTGCGAGGTAGCGCGCATGCAGCTCGCGCACCTGTTTGTGCAGCGCGTCAAGCGCGCCTGAGTTGTCGATTACATCGTCTGCTGCGGCAAGCCTGTCCTGCCTGCTGATCTGGGCGCTGATGACGCGCCGGACCTCGTCCTCAGCCAGGCGGCTGCGCCGCCGCACTCGCTCTACCTGGACAGCTTCCGGGCAGTCCACCACCAGCACGCGCGCCACGCGCTCGCGGTACCCCGGAGATTCGACCAGCAGCGGCACGACGTGGACCACGTAGGGCCCGCTCGCGGTGGCGATACGCCTTTCGGATTCGGCCCTGATCATCGGATGCAGAAGCGCTTCGAGCTTCTTCTTCGCCGCGCGATCGCGAAACACCAGCGCTCGCACCTTGGCACGGTTCATGGCGCCGGAAGGCTCGACGTATTCGCCACCGAAGAGTCGCCGTACCTGCGCGATCGCCGCGCCGTCCGCCTGCGTGAGTTCGTGGGCGATCGCGTCGGTGTCCACGACGGTTGCGCCGAGCCGGGCGAACTCCGCGGCCGCGGCGCTCTTGCCACTGCCAATGCCGCCGGTCAGGCCCACCACGTAGGCCATCAACCCAGGATCGGCAACCAGCGGCGACTGATGTCGTCGCCCCAGAAGAGCGCGACGATTCCGGCGACCGCGAGGTAGGGGCCGAATGGAATCGGTTTCTCCCGGCCGTGCCGGGCAAACACGATGAGTCCGATGCCCACGGCGGCACCGACCACCGACGAGAGCAGGATCACCATCGGCAGCTTTTGCCACCCGAGCCAGGCGCCGATTGCGGCGAGCAACTTGAAATCGCCGTAACCCATGCCTTCCTTGCCGGTGGCCAGCTTGAACCCCCAGTACACGAGCCACAGGGCGAGGTACCCGGCGACCGCCCCGATCACCGCGCTACGCAAAGGCGCGAACGTGCCGGCAAGATTGACGAGCAGGCCCGCCCACAGCAGCGGCAGCGTGATGTCGTCCGGCAGCAGTTGCGTGTCGAAGTCGATTGCCGTCAGCGCCAGCAGCGCCCAGCCAAAGCCCATGGCACCCAGCGCCGCCAAGGATGGCCCATAGCGCCAGGCCGCATAGGCGGCGATCAACCCGCCGAGCAGCTCGATGATTGGATAGCGGGCCGAGATCGGATTGCGGCAGGCAGAGCACTTGCCGCGCAGGGCTAACCAACTGATGACCGGCACGTTCTCCAGCGCCGAAATGCGGTGCCCGCAGGCCGGGCAGGCCGAACGCGGAACGACGAGGTTGTATCGTTCTTCCGGCGCCGGGGCGACGGGCGTTCCCGTCAGCTCGGCGCACTCTTCGCGCCACCCGCGCTCCATCATTTTCGGCAGCCGATGGATGACAACGTTCAGGAAGGACCCGATGCACATGCCCAGGGCCAGCGAAACCCAGGGAAGGACCGCGGGCTGGGCGAGCCAGCCGAGGCCCGACAGCTAGTCCGCTTGGCCCATCTTGAAGATCGGCTGGTACATGGCGATCACCATGCCGCCGATCAGCGTGCCCAGCACCACCATGATCATGGGCTCCATCAGCGAGGACAACGCTTCGACCGCATCGTCCACCTCGGCTTCGTAGAAATCGGCGACTTTGCCGAGCATGCCGTCCAGCGCGCCCGTCTCCTCGCCGATCGAGCACATCTGCAGCACCATGTTGGGGAACACGCCGGAGTTCTGCATTGCCAGCGTGAGCGAGGTGCCGGTGGACACCTCCTGCTGGATGCGCTTGGTCGCCATCAGGTAGACGTAGTTGCCGGATGCGCCGCCCACGGAGTCGAGTGCTTCCACCAGCGGGACGCCCGCGGCGAACATGGTCGCCATCGTGCGCGTCCAGCGTGCGATGGTGGACTTGAGCACCAGGTCGCCGAACACCGGCAGCTTGAGCATCAGCCGGTCCATGAAGATCTGCACCGGTAGCGAGCGTTTCCAGGCTTCTAGGAAGCCGATGACCGCGCCGATGATGACCGGGAAAATGATGTACCAGTAGGCCACGAACCAGTCGGAGATCGCCATCACGAACAGCGTCGGCGCGGGCAGGTCGGCGCCGAAGTTGCGGAACACCTCCTTGAATGCGGGAATCACGAAAATCATGATCACCGCCGTGATGATGAAGGCGACGACAACGATGGCGATTGGGTAGAACAGCGCGGCCTTGATCTTCGACTTGATGGCGAGGATCTTTTCCTTGTAGCTCGCCAAGCGGTCGAGCAGCGTTTCCAGAATGCCCGCCTGCTCGCCGGCCTGCACCAGGTTGCAGAACAGCGCGTCGAAATGCAGCGGATACTTGCGGAACGCCTGGGCCAGCGACGACCCGGTCTCCACTTCGGTCTTGATCTCGATCAGCAGGCGCGTCACCGCAGGGTTCGAGGCGCCCTTGCTGACGATGTCGAAGCATTGCAACAGCGGAACTCCCGCCTTCATCATCGTCGCCAGCTGGCGCGTGAACAGCGCGATGTCCTTGTCCCTCACTTTGCCGCCGCTGCCGAACTTCTGCTTCTTGACCTTCTGGACGATGATTCCCTGCCGGCGCAGCGTGGCGTTCACCGCCGC
>JANMUO010000058.1:0-13104 GCA_031391655.1 Betaproteobacteria bacterium | reverse complement strand
GGTCGGTCACCTTCGCGCCGCGGGCGCGCATGGCAGTGAACGCTTCGTGGCCCGGCGTATCGAGGAAGGTGACGACGCCGCGCGGCGTTTCCACATGGTAGGCGCCGATGTGTTGGGTAATTCCGCCCGCCTCTCCCGCCGCGACCTTGGTGCGGCGGATGTAGTCGAGCAGCGAGGTCTTGCCGTGGTCGACGTGGCCCATCACCGTGACGACCGGGGGGCGCGGCTCTCCGACTTCCACCTCCGGCGAGGAACCGGCCAGGTAGGACTCCGGATCCTCCAGCTTCGCCGCCTTCGCCTTGTGGCCCATTTCCTCGACCAGGATCATGGCGGTTTCCTGGTCCAGCACCTGGTTGATGGTCGCCATGGTGCCGAGCTTCATCAAGGCCTTGATCACTTCCACCGCCTTGACCGACATGCGGTGGGCCAGCTCGCCCACGGTGATTGTTTCCGGCACCGCGATGTCGCGGGTCACCGGCTCGGTCGGCTGGCTGAAGGTCTGCTGCTCCGCCGTCGCCGCGCCGCCGCGGTGGCGCGAGCCGCCGCGCGCATGCCAGCCAGCCACGCCGCCGCCCATGTCGCCGCGCGTCTTGATGGTGCGCCGGCGCACGGAGTCGTCGCGCATGGTGGTGATCGGCTTGGCCTTCTTGGCCTTCTTGTCGACCTTGGCTTCACCGGTCTTCGGCGCGTGCAGGGTGCCTTCGACCGGCGCCCCGGCCGGCGCCTGCGCCTGGGCCTTCTCGATCACCGCCTGCGCTTCGCGCGCGGCGACCTTCTGCTCCGTGTCGCGGCGCTCGCGCTCCTGCTTCCCGCGCACCTCGGCAGCCTGCAGCTCGGACAGCTGCTCGTGGCGGCGCGCCTCCTGCTGGCGCACCTCGCGCTCCTTGGCGTCAATGGTGTGCGCGGCGGGTGCAGCGGGCGCAGCGGGCGCCGGGGGCGCCGCAATCGGCGCCGGCGCCACTTCCTCCGGAGCCTCGGCGGCCGCTACCTCGGAAGGATCGCGTTTCACGAACACGCGCTTCTTGCGCACTTCGACCTGGATGGTTCGCGCCTTGCCGGAAGTATCGGACTTCTTGATGATCTCGCTCGACTGCTTGCGCGTCAGCGTGATCTTGTTCTTGGGCTCCACCGAGCCATGCGCCTTGCGCAGGTACTCCAACAGCCGCGACTTGTCCACTTCGGTGAGCGAGTCGTCCGGCGCGCGTTTCTCGACGCCGGCGGCGCGCAACTGCTCGAGCAGCACCGACGGCGGCACTTTCAGCTCGCTGGCGAACTGGGCAACGCTGGTCATCGCCACGTTACTGTGCCTCCTTGGCCTGCCCCTGCGCCTCGTCCTCGAACCAGTGGGCGCGCGCCGCCATGATCAGCCCCTTGGCGCGCTCGCCTTCGATACCGGTCAATTCCGACAATTCGTCCACAGCCAGGTCGGCAAGGTCGTCCCGGGTCTTCACGCCGCCTTCGGCGAGCTTCGCTGCCAGCTGCGTGTCCATGCCCTCCAGCTTGAGCAGGCTCTGGTCCACGCCTTCCACCTGCTCTTCGCTGGCAATCGCCTGCACCAGCAGCGCGTTGCGCGCGCGGCTGCGCAGTTCGTTCACCGTGTTCTCGTCGAACGCCTCGATCTCGAGCATCTCGTTGATCGGCACGTAGGCGATCTCCTCAAGCGTGGAGAAGCCTTCCTGGATCAGGATGTTGGCGACTTCCTCGTCCACATCCAGGCGCTGCATGAAGAGTTCCCGCACGCGCGTGGACTCCTCCGTCTGCTTCTTGGTGGACTCTTCCTCGGTCATCAGGTTGATGGTCCAGCCGGTGAGTTCGGAGGCGAGGCGCACGTTCTGGCCGCTGCGGCCAATCGCAATGGCGAGGTTTTCCTCGTCCACCACCACGTCCATCGAGTGCTTTTCCTCGTCCACCAGGATCGAGCTGACCTCGGCCGGCGCCAGCGCGCCGATGACGAACTGCGCCGGATCGGCCGACCACAGGACGATGTCGACGCGCTCGCCCGCCAGTTCCTGCGTCACCGCCTGCACGCGCGAGCCGCGCATGCCGACGCAGGTGCCGATCGGGTCGATGCGCCGGTCGTTGGTGTGCACCGCGATCTTGGCGCGCACCCCAGGGTCGCGCGCCGCCGACTTGATCTCCAGCAGCTTTTCCTCGATTTCGGGGACTTCCAGCTCAAACAGCTTCATGATGAACTGCGGCGCGGTGCGCGACAGGATCAGCTGCGGGCCGCGCGCGCCGCGGTCGATCTTCGACACCCAGGCGCGCACGCGGTCGCCAACACGCAGGTTTTCCTTCGGGATCATGTTCTCCCGCGGCAGCAGGGCCTCCAGGCGCCCCGATTCAACGATGGCGCTGCCCCGCTCCATGCGCTTCACCGAGCCGGTCACCAGCTCGTCTCCCCGCGACAGGAAGTCGTTGAGGATCTGCTCGCGCTCGGCATCCCGGATCCGCTGCAGGATCACCTGCTTGGCGGTCTGCGCGCCGATGCGGCCGAAGGGCACGTTCTCGATCGGCTCCTCGATGTAGTCGTCCATCTTGGCGTCGGGTTTCTTCTCCTGCGCCTCTTCCAGCGACGTCATCTGCGCGGTGTTGTACTCGGGCGTGTCGTCGGGCACCACCTTCCAGCGGCGGAAGGCCTCATAGTTGCCGGTGTTGGGGTCGATGGCGACGCGCACGTCGACGTCCTCGGTGAAGCGCTTCTTGGTCGCGGAGGCGAGCGCCATCTCCAGCGCACCGAACACCACGTCGCGGTTGACGTTCTTCTCGCGCGCCAGCGCGTCCACCAGCAGCAGAATTTCCCGGCTCATCGTTGCTCCAAGCTCACAGTTCTGGAACGAGCCGCGCCCGGTCCATGCCATCCAGTTGCAGTGCCACCACCGCCCCGTCCACCTCGACGGTCGCCGTGGTGCCCTCGATCCCCTTCAGCAGGCCGATGTAGCGCCGCCTGCCCGTCGCATCCGCCAGGCGCATTCGCACATCCACCTTCTGCCCGGCGAAGCGCGCGAAATCCGCAGCCTTGCGCAGCGGCCGGTCCAGGCCCGGCGAAGACACTTCCAGCCGGTCGTAGTCGATGCCCTCGACCTCCAGCACCCGCGAGAGGTGGCGGCTGACCGCCGCGCAATCCTCCAGCGTGATGCCGCCGGGCTTGTCCATGAAAATGCGCAAAAAACGGCCCCGGTTGGACACTTGCGCGTCCACCAGCTCGAACCCCATCCCGCTGAGGGTGGGTTCCAGAATGCCTTCGATGGCGCTCGCCACAAACAAAAAATGGGCCGAAGCCCACCCACTTGAAACGGCTTGAAGTTTAACCGCTTTTTACTGTTTTCACAATCGTCGCGACGGTTTTCGCGTCGAGTTCAATCCATCGCCCGGGCTTGAGGTCGCGCGGCAACTCTACCGGCCCGTAGCGCACGCGCAGCAGGCGGCTCACCTTGCGCCCCAGTGCTTCGAACAGGCGCCGCACTTCCCGGTTGCGGCCTTCGCGCAGCACCACCCGGTACCAGCGGTTGGCGCCTTCGGCCGACCCGGAAATCTCGAGCTTGTCGAACCGCGCCGTGCCATCTTCGAGGATGACGCCCGCCAGCAGTTTCGCGCTCTCGTCGGGCCGCAGTTCGCCGAGCACGCGCACGGCGTACTCCCGCTCGACTTCGTAGCGCGGATGCATGAGCCGGTTGGCCAGTTCCCCCGAGTCGGTGAGCAGCAACAGGCCCGCTGTATTGATGTCCAGCCGGCCGACGGCCACCCACTTTCCGCCCGGGATCGCCGGCAAGCGCTGGAACACGGTGGGTCGGCCCTCAGGGTCGGACCGGGTCACCATCTCGCCGTCGGGCTTGTGGTACAGGAGGACGCGTGGTTGGGCGCCGGCAGGCTTCAGCGCCAGGGGCTTGCCATCCAGTTCGATGAGGTCGCCGGGCGCCGCGCGATCGCCCAGCTTGGCCAAGGCGCCGTTGATTTTCAGGCGGCCGGCGGCGATCCAAGTCTCGATCTCGCGGCGCGAGCCGAGGCCCGCCGCGGCGAGCAGCTTCTGCAGGCGCTCAGCCTGCGGCAGGCTCGTTGGCGGCTTCTGGGACGACGGGGGCCGGGGCTGGCTCAAGCTGCAAGGTCTTGGCGATCTCTTCCAGCGGCGGCAACTCCTGCAGGGAGCGCAGCCCGAGGTCGTCGAGGAAAGTCCGGGTGGTGGCGTACAGCGCCGGCCTGCCCGGCGTTTCGCGATGGCCGACCATGTCGATCCAGCCGCGGTTCTCCAGCGCCTGGATGATCTGCGTCGAGACCACCACGCCGCGGATGTCCTCGATGTCACCGCGCGTCACCGGCTGGCGGTAGGCGATGATCGCCAGGGTCTCCATCACGGCCCGCGAATAGCGCGGCGGCTTGTCCGGCTGCAGCTTCTCCGCGAAAGGCTGGAACTCCGGCAGCGTCTGGAAGCGCCAGCCGCTCGCGACGCTCACCAATTCGACGGCGCGG
Source organism: Betaproteobacteria bacterium (assembly GCA_031391655.1). Classification (GTDB taxonomy): domain Bacteria; phylum Pseudomonadota; class Gammaproteobacteria; order Burkholderiales; family SG8-39; genus JAABQT01. The sequence continues at coordinate 8,640 of JANMUO010000058.1, read as the reverse complement.
CCCTGCCAATCCTCGCGCAGTTCGGCGAGCAGATTCTTCAGCGTGTCGACGCCCACCTGGTCGTCGAACAGCCGTTTCAGGTCGACGAGCGACACGGGCTCGGGCGACGCGAGCAGCGCCGCCTCGAGAATGCGCTTCGCGTCGGCTGGGCTAGGCATGGGCCAATTTTACGTAGATCGGGGCGAAATTCCCGGATTGCGTGATCTTCACCAGCAGCTCGCGCGCAAGTTCCAGCACGGCGAGCAGGGTCACCACGAGGACGGCCACGCCGCGCGCCGGGTCGAACAGCTCGCTGAACTCGAGCACGCGGCGCTCTTGCAGGCGGCGTAAAACCCCGCTCATGTGCTCGCGCACCGACAGCTCCTCGCGCGAAACGCGGTGATGCGCGGTCATGCGCGCGCGGTGCAGCAGGACGCGCCATGCCTCGGCCAGGTGCTGCGGATTGACCTCTGGCAGGCGCTCGGACATTGTGCGCTCGACCCACACCGACACCGCCAGCACGTCCCTGCCCAATTGCGGCAGCTGGTCGATCTGCTGCGCCGCTTTCTTGATGCGCTCGTACTCCAGCAGGCGCCGCACCAGTTCGGCGCGAGGGTCGTCTTCGATCGCCTCAGCCGCCGGCGGCCGCGGCAGCAGCAGCCGCGACTTGATCGCCATCAGCATGGCGGCCATCACCAGGTACTCGGCGGCCAGCTCCAGGTTGGTCGCGCGCATCACTTCGACGTACTCCAGGTACTGGCGCGTCAGCGGCGCCATCGGGATGTCGAGGATGTCGAGGTTTTCCTTGCGGATGAGGTACAGCAGCAGGTCCAGCGGCCCCTCGAACGCATCGAGGATCACCTCGAGCGCATCGGGCGGGATGTACAGGTCCTGCGGCATCTCCATGTACGGCTCGCCATAGAGCCGGGCGGTGCGCGCGGCGAGGGGCAGCTGCGCGGGCTCGCTCATCAGGAGTATCCCAGTCCCATGGCTTCGCGCACATCGCGCATGGTTTCCATGGCCAGCTTGCGCGCCTTGTCGCAGCCGTCGGCGATGATGCTCTTCACCAGCGTCGGGTCGTCGAGGTAGGTCTGGGCACGCTCGCGCATCGGCGCGAGTTCCGCCAGCACCGCGTCGATCACCGGCTGCTTGCATTCCAGGCAGCCGATGCCCGCCGTGGTGCAGCCCTTTCGCACCCAGGCCTGCCTCGCCTCGTCGGAATACACGAGGTGCAGCGCCCAGACGGGGCACTTCTCCGGCGTGCCGGGGTCAGTGCGCTTCACGCGCGCCGGGTCGGTGGGCATGGTGCGAATTTTCTTGGCCACTGACTCGGGCGCCTCGCGCAGCCCGATGGCGTTGCCGTAGGACTTGGACATCTTCTGCCCGTCCAGGCCGGGCAGGCGCGCCGATGCGGTGAGCAGCGCATCGGGCTCGACGAGGATGCGCCGGCCGGCGCCTTCCAGCCAGCCGTGCAGCCGCTCGCGGTCGCCGCGCGGCAGGTTCTGCTGCTCTTCGAGCACGGCCTGCCCGCGCCTGAGCGCGTCCGCATCGCCGGTCTCGAGGAACTTGGTGCGCAGTTCGTTCAGCAGGCGCGCCTTCTTGCTGCCCATCTTCTTCACCGCGGCCTTGGCTTTGTCCTCGAAGCCTTCCTCGCGCCCATACAGGTGGTTGAAGCGCCGGGCGATCTCGCGCGTCATCTCGACGTGCGGCACCTGGTCCTCGCCCACCGGCACGTAGCGCGCGCGGTAGATCAGGATATCGGCGGACTGCAGGAGCGGATAGCCGAGGAAGCCGTAGGTCGCGAGGTCGCGGTCCTTCAACTTTTCCATCTGGTCCTTGTAGGTCGGCACGCGCTCCAGCCAGCCCAGCGGCGTCATCATCGACAGCAGCAGGTGCAGTTCGGCATGCTCCATCACCTGCGACTGCACGAACAGGATCGCCTGGTTCGGATCGACGCCCGAGGCAAGCCAATCCACCACCATCTCCCAGGCGTTCCTTTCCACCTCGCCCGGCTTCTCGTAATCCGTGGTGAGCGCGTGCCAGTCGGCGACGAAGAACAGGCAGGGATATTCGTTCTGCAGCTTCACCCAGTTCTTCAGCACCCCGTGGTAGTGGCCAAGGTGCAGGGCGCCGGTGGGACGCATGCCGGAAAGGACGCGAGTCTCGAACACAGCGCTAGATCTGGAACATGGTGCCGATGACGCGGTAGGAAAAGCTGACCATCGGCGCGAGGATCACGCCCAGCGCGCTGGTGAACAGCAGCAGGAGCAGGATCGGGAAGCCCCAGGGCTCCAGCTTGGCGTAGCGCCAGGCCAGGCGGCTCGGCAGCAGGCTCGCCACGATCCTGCCGCCATCGAGCGGCAGGATGGGCAGCAGGTTCAGCAGCATCAGGATCACGTTCACTTCGATGCCCGCCTTGGCCATCAGCAGGAGCGGCGAGGTGAAATAGTTCATCGGCAGGACATCGGCGGCCTTGAACACCGCCGCCCAGCCCAGGGCCATCGCCAGGTTCGCGCCCGGCCCCGCTGCCGCCACCCACATCATGTGCTGGCGCGGGCGGCGCAACGCGGAATAGTTGACCGGAACGGGCTTCGCCCAGCCGAACAGCATGCCGGCGCCGCCGGCGAGCTTGGTCAGGACCAGAATCGTCACCGGCACGATGATGGTGCCGACCAGGTCGATGTGGCGCGCGGGGTTGAGGCTGATGCGTCCCTGCGCGTACGCGGTCATGTCGCCGAAGTGGCGCGCGACATAGCCATGCGCGGCTTCGTGCAGCGTGATCGCGAACAGCACCGGAATCGCGTAGATCGCGATCGTCTGGACGAGCTGGGAGATGTCCATCGTGGAGACGGCAAGTTTATCAGAGCGTCGCGGCGATCCCGAAAACACCGAGCGAGCCCCTGCCCTTGCGCACGAGCACCGGCGCATCGCCAGTCAGGTCGATCACCGTCGTCGGCTCCGTGCCGCAGGGGCCGCAATCGACGATAAGGTCGAGCGAGTGCTCGAGCGCGGCGCGGATCTCCGGAGCATCCGACAGCGGCGCCGCAGCGCCCGGCAGGATCAGCGTCGCGGACAGCATCGGCTCTCCCAATTCCGCGAGCAGCGCATGCGCCGCGGCATGCGCGGGAACGCGCACGCCGATGGTCTTGCGCCGGGGGTGCTGCAGCCGCCTCGGCACTTCGCGAGTCGCGCGCAGGATGAAGGTGTAGCTGCCGGGCGTCGCCACCTTGAGCAGGCGGAACTGGACGTTGTCGACGATCGCGTAGGCCGCGATCTCGGACAAGTCGCGGCACATCAGGGTCAGGTTGTGCCTGGCATCCATGCCGCGCACATGCCGCAGGCGCTCCTGCGACTGCGCGTCGCCCAGGTGGCAGCCGAGCGCGTAGCAGGAGTCGGTCGGGTAGGCGATCAACCCGCCGCGGCGCACGATATCGGCGGCCTGCCGTATCAGCCGGGGCTGCGGATGCGTCGGGTGGACGGAGAAGTACTGCGCCAACTGCTCAGAACGCCCAGTCGCGCCAAACCGGCCGCAACCGGGGATCCAGCGGCGGCAGGCTGCCGAATTCCGCGCCCTCCTGCGGGCCGTGGAAATCCGAGCCGCGCGAGGCGGCAAAATTCTGCTGCGCGGCGATTGCCCCGAACTGGCGGAACTGCTCCGGCGAATGGCTGCCGGTGACGACTTCGATCGCTTCTCCGCCTGCTGCGCGAAACTCCGCCAGCAGGGCGTCCAGGGCCGCGGGCGACAGGTCGTAGCGCCCCGGGTGCGCCAGCACGGCCTGCCCGCCTGCACCGCGGATCCAGCCCACCGCGTCGGCCAGATCGGCCCACTGGTGCGGCACATACCCGGGCTTGCCGGGCACCAGGTACTTGCGGAAGGCGTCCTTCATCTCCGTGACTGCGCCGACTTGCGCCAGGAAGCGCGCGAAGTGGGTGCGACTCACCATCGAGGGATTTTCGGCGTGCCGCAGCGCGCCTTCGAATGCGCCCTCGATGCCGGCATCCGCCAGTTCCTGCGCCATCCGTTTCGCGCGTTCGATCCTGCCGCCGCGCACGCGGGCGAGGCCGCCTGCGAGCGTGGCATTGCCCGGGTCGATGCGCAGGCCGACGACATGGATCGTGCTGCCACGCCAGGTCACCGAGATCTCGACGCCGTCAATGAAGCGCATACCGGAGCCCAACGCCGCTTCGCGCGCTTCCGCGAGTCCGCCGAGCTGGTCGTGGTCGGTCAGGGCCCAGACTTCCACGCCCTTGCCGGCCGCGCGGCGCGCGACTTCGGCGGGCGCCAGCGCCCCGTCCGACACGTTGGAATGGCAATGCAGGTCGATGTTCATGCGAGCAGGAACTGCTCGATCAGGCTCGCCACCTGCTCGGGCTGGTCGTGGTGCAGCATATGGCCTGCATTCTGCACCGTTACATACTGCAGGTCGTGAAAGACGGCGCGGCGTTCGGCATACTGTTCTGCGCTCAGGCCCACACGCTGCAGGGTTGCCGATTCGGCGGCATCCACCCAGAGCACCGGCGCAGTCACCTGGGACCAGCAAGCGCGCGTTTCCTCGTAGCGGTAGAGCACCGGGTTGACGATCTTATGCGCCGGGTCGCCCCGCAGCAGCACCCTGCCGTCGGGGGTTTCGCGGCCCCAATGCGAGGCGAGGAACTCGGCGCGCTCGCGCGCCAGCCGCGGATTGTTCTTTTGCAGGCGGTCGGCGAGCGCGCTGAAATCGGGATAGGGTCGGAAGCCGCTGTTCTCGTGCAGTTCGTCGAGCCAGAGGCCGTAGCGCTTGGGCGCCTGGTCCGGCTGTGTTGCCGCCATGCCGAAGCCTTCCAGGTTCACGAGCCTCCGGATGCGCGCCGGGCGCACGCCGGCGTACAGCGCCGCAACGTTGCCGCCCAGGCTGTGCCCGACGAGGTCCACCGGTGTCTCCGGCTGCACGCGCTCGAGCAGGAGGTCCAGGTCGGCGACGTAGTCGGGAAACCAGTAGCAGTCGGACTTGCCCCAGTCGGTGAGCCCGTAGCCGCGCCAGTCCGGCGCATAGACATCCCAGTCCGAGCGCAGCGCGTCCACCAGGAACTGGAACGACGCGGACACGTCCATCCAGCCGTGCAGCAGAACCATGCGGCGTGCGGCGTCGCCCGGCCAATGGCGCACGTGGTAGCGCAGCCCGCGCACGTCGAAATACAGCGACTCGCTCTTCTTCGTCATTTCAAAGGAACCTGAAATCGGCTTGCGGCCGGTGTCCGGAGACCAGGTCGGCCAGCGCGCGGCCGGAGCCGGCTGCGAGCGTCCAGCCGAGCGTGCCATGTCCGGTGTTGAGGTAGAGATTCTCGTAGCGGGTGCGCCCGATCAGCGGCACGTTGCTGGGTGTCGCCGGCCGCAATCCTGCCCAGAACTTCACGTCACTTGATCCCGCCAATGCGGGAAAGAGCTTCTCGATCCTGTTCAATATCGCTGCGCAGCGCACCTTGTTGATGGACGTATCGTAACCGTTCAGCTCCGCGGTGCCCGCGCAGCGCAGCCTGTCCCCTAGCCTGGACATGACCAGCTTGTGGCCTTCGTCCGACAGGCTGACGGTGGGCGCGGCAGCCGCGGACTCCGGCGAAAGCGCGATGGTGATCGAGTATCCCTTCAGCGGGTAGACCGGGATGGAGATGCCCAGCGGTGCCAGCAGCAAGGGGCTGTAGCTTCCCAGGGAGACCACGAACGCCTCGGCCTCGAGGCGCCGGCCCCCGGCGCGTGCGGCAACCACCCGTCCGCCCGCAACCTCGAGGCCTTCGACTACGGTGTCGCGCAGGAATCGGACGCCGCGCGCTTGCGCCATGCGCGCGAGCTGAACGGTGAATTCGTGCGCGTCGCCCGATTCATCCCCGGGCGTGTACACGCCGCCCACCACCGGCACGGTCGAGTCGCGCAGCGTGGGCTCGATGGCCAGGCATTCGGCGGCGGTCTTCGTCCCGCCATGCGCAGCCAGCGCATCGAAATCGGCCTGCTCGGTGCAGAACTGCAGGATGCCCTTGCCCAACTGGTCGTATTGGATGCCAGTTTCGGTGCGCAGTTCCTTCAGGCACGACTGGCTGTAGCTGGCGAGGCCGGCCAATTGCCGCGAATTGTGCTCGAAGCGGCCCGGCATGCATTCCCGCGCGAAGCCCAGCGCCCAGCGCCACTGCGCCACATCGGCGCGCGGGCGAAAGAGCAGCGGCGCATCCTCGCGCCCGAGCCATTTCAGCACCTTGGGCAGCACCGAGGGCCTCGCCCAGGGCTGCGCATGTCCCGCGGAAACCTGGCCGCCGTTGGCGAAAGAGGTCTCCATGCCGGCCTGTGGCTGCCGATCGACGAGCGTCACCTCGTGCCGGGCGCGCGCCAGGTACCAGGCGCTGGTGACGCCGATGACGCCTGCGCCGAGGACCGCGACTCTCAATTTTCCATCCTGGCCGGTATCATAGCGACGAGTCATGCCCCTCTACTCCATCGGCGACAAGCGGGTCGAAATGCGCGGCGCGCACCACTTTGTCGCGCACGACGCGACCCTGGTCGGCGCCATCACGCTGGAAGCCGACGCCAACATCTGGTTCAAGGTGGTGATCCGGGCGGAGAACGACGTGGTGCACATCGGCGGGGCCACCAACGTGCAGGACGGCTCGGTCCTGCACGTCGATCCCGGATTCCCGCTCACGCTCGGCCGCCAGGTGACCATCGGCCACAAGGTGATGCTGCACGGCTGCACGGTGGGCGACGGCAGCCTCGTGGGCATCAACAGCGTGGTGATGAATGGCGCGAAGATCGGCAAAGGCTCTCTCATCGGCGCCAATTCGCTCATCGCCGAAGGCAAGGAGATCCCGGAAGGCGTGCTGGTGCTCGGCTCGCCGGGCAAGGTGGTGCGCGACCTGAAGCCGGAAGAGCGCGCGTACCTGCTGAAAATCGCCGACGGCTACGTCGAGCGCTCCCGGCGCTACAAGGCCGAACTCCGCGAGCAGCCGCTCCCGCCTTCGGCGAAATAGCAGCCTTACCCGACTTACTTTGGCGCCATGCGGATGGCGCCGTCCAGGCGGATGGTCTCGCCGTTCAGCATCTCGTTCTCGATGATCGCGCGCGCAAGCTGCGCGTATTCCACCGGCCGGCCGAGGCGCGGCGGAAACGGCACCATCTTGCCGAGGGCGTCCTGCACGTCCTTCGGCATCCCGAGCAGCATCGGGGTCTCGAAAATCCCCGGCGCTATCGTGCATACGCGGATGCCGTTGCGCGACAAGTCCCTCGCGATCGGCAGCGTCATGCCGACGATGCCGCCCTTGGAGGCCGAGTAAGCCGCCTGGCCGATCTGCCCGTCGTAGGCCGCGACCGATGCGGTGTTGATGATCACGCCGCGCTCGCCGGAGGCATTGGGCCCGGCCTTCGCCATCGCGTCCGCCGTCAGGCGGATCATGTTGAAGCTGCCGATCAGGTTGATGGTGACCACGCGCGTGAAATGCCCGAGGTTGTGCGGCCCTTCCTTGCCGAGGGTGCGCTCCGCGGTGCCGATGCCGGCGCAGTTGACCAGCACGTGCACGCCGCCAAATTCCTTCACCGCGAGCTCGACTGCCGCCTTGCCATCGGCTTCCGACGTGACGTCGCACTTCGCAAAGCGTCCACCCAGTTCCTTGGCGAGCTTCTCGCCGCGATCCGCCTGCAGGTCGGCGATCACCACCTTGCCGCCATTCTCGGTCGCCATGCGCGCGGTGGCTTCGCCCAGGCCGGAGGCGCCGCCGGTGATGAGGAAAACGCTGTTCTTGATAAGCATATGCACCTCGATGCGTGGAGAGGCGCGATTATAATTCATGCACCTGCCGATGCTGCGCCTGCGCTTCAACCTTTCCTTCGAAGACCTCTACGCGCGCGATGGCCTTGCGCGCGTTGACGCAGCATTCCTCACGTTCCTCGGCGAAGCCGACGCGGTGCTGTCGGGCCGGCTGCTGGCTGCGCGCGCCAGCCCGCCGCCAGCGAAGGAGGAATCCGAACTTCTGATCGCGCTCGCGCCGCACCTGGAAGATTTCCTCGCGCGACTGTTCGGCATCGAGGCCGAGGCGCAGGCACTGGCCGCAAGGCATCACGAACTCGCCCCGCTCTACTCGGTGAAGCGGCTGTTCGTGCAGCGGCGCGCATTGCACAAGGTCAAGCCCGAGGACGCGACGCCGGATGTATTTGAGTTCTCCACCGAGCTCGAGTTCGCCAGGCAAATCACGGATTGGCTGAAGGACGAGGCGACGAACGCCGACCAGCTCGAGCGGGCGGCGCGCTACGCCGCCTGGGCCGTGACCACGCCCGCGGGAAAAGAAAAACACCGGCACGGGGTGTTGTTCAAGACGCCGCCCAAGCTCGATTACATGCGCCTGATCCCGGTGCACACGGAACTGCGCCCTCGCAACGGCTTCCAGCTCACCGACGCTGGCATCGACCTCGCAGGCGCGCTGGACGAGGCGAACTACTGCATCTGGTGCCACGAGCAGGGCAAGGATTCGTGCTCGAAGGGCCATCTCGAAAAAGGCGGCTCCGGCCGCGGCGAAGCGTCCTTCAAGAAGACGGTCTTCGGCGTGACGCTCGCGGGCTGCCCGCTCGACGAGAAGATCTCGGAATTCCACAAGACCAAGACCGAAGGCCACGCGATCGGCGCGCTCGCGATCATCACGATCGAC
>JANMUO010000411.1:0-4360 GCA_031391655.1 Betaproteobacteria bacterium | reverse complement strand
CCGGCCATCTGGTTGACGGAGTCGGTCAGTTCCTTCCACACCCCAGACACGCCCTTCACCTGCGCCTGGCCGCCAAGCTTGCCCTCGGTGCCCACTTCGCGCGCCACCCGCGACACTTCGGAAGCAAAGGCATTGAGCTGGCCGACCATCGTATTGACCACCGTGCCGATACGCAGCACCTCGCCGCGCAGCGGGCGGCCGTCGAACTCCAGCACCATGGTCTGCGACAGGTCGCCTTTCGCTACCGAGCCGATCACCCGCGCCACTTCCGTCACCGGATAGGCGACGTCGCTGATCAACGTATTCACCGATTCGACGCAGTCGGCCCACGCGCCCATGGCGCCGGGCAGGGCCACGCGCTGGCCGATGCGCCCCTCCTTGCCGACTTGGTCGCTGACGCGCGCGAATTCCCCCGCCAGCGCCTCGTTCATCTCGACCACGTCGTTGAACGCCTGCGCGATCTCGCCGTCGATGCCGGACAGGGTGAGGGGCATGCGCACGGAAAAATCCCCGTGCCGGTAGGCGCGCAGGGCGCGCAACAGTTCTCCCCGGTCCAGGACTTCCTGCAGGCCGCGTTCGAATCCTTGCATGTCGCTCTCCCTTGAAAAAGCGTGCTCTTAGTCCACCAGCTGGTGGCGGATGGCGTACTGCATCAGCTCGGCGTTGTTCCTGACGTTCATCTTCCTGAGGACGCGCACGCGGTAGGTGCTGACCGTGTTGGGGCTGAGGAAAAGCTGGACGGCGATGTCGCCCACGGTCTTGCCGGAGGCGATCAGCCACATGATCTGGTATTCGCGGTCCGAGAGGGTCTCGTACAAGGGCTTGTCGCCGCCGTCCGCCAGGTCCGCGGCGAGCCGCTCGCCCAGCGCCGGGCTGACGTAGCGCCCCCCGTTGGCGACCTTGCGCAGCGCGTTGACCAGCTCCTGCGGCGCGGTCTCCTTGGTCAGGTAGCCCGCCGCCCCCGCCTTGAGCACCCGCATGGCGTAGCGGTCCTCGGGATACATGCTGAGCACGAGCACCCGGCGCTCCGGGTAGCGCTGGCGCAGGTCCTTTACCAGGTCGATGCCGGACTTGCCCGGCATGTTGTAGTCCAGGACCGCGATGTCCCACTCCAGGCGCTTGGCGAGGTCGATCACCTCGTGGCCGTCCTTCGCTTCGCCGACCACGTGCAGGTCCGCCTCCGCGGCGAGCATCTGCCGCAGCCCCTGCCGCACCACTGGATGGTCGTCCGCGATCAGGATCCTCATGCGGCAGCACCCTGGTGCGGGATCGACAACCGGACCGTGGTGCCCTGGCCGCGCGCCCCCGAAATCTTCACTGCGCCGCCGAGGCGCAGCGCGCGCTCCTGCATGCCGAGCAGGCCGAGGGAGCGGCTGCCGTTGGCGTCGGTCTCGGAAATGCCGACACCGTTGTCGGCCACCTCGAGCAGCAGTTCCTGCGGCGTGCACTGGAGCTCGATGTCGAGCCGCCGGGCGTGCGCATGGCGCGCCACGTTGGTGAGGATCTCCTGGAAGATCCTGAATGTGGTGATCGACACGTCGTCGGAAAAGCTGGTGCTCTCCGCGGGCAGCTTGACGCGGCAGCGGATGCCGGTGCGCTTCTGGAACTCCTGCGCCTGCCAGCCGATCCCCGCCACCAGCCCCATGTCGTCGAGCACCTCCGGGCGCAACCCGCTCGAGATGCGCCGCACCGCCTCGATGCTCGAGTCGATGAGCGCGCACATGGCCACGGTCTTGTCCAGCAGCGGCTTTTCCTCCAGCCGCGCTGCCAGCCAGGTGACGTCCATCTTCAGCCCGGTGAGCACCTGCCCGAGCTCGTCGTGGATTTCACGCGCGATGTGCGCGCGCTCGTCCTCGCGCACCGATATCTGGTGCGCGGCCAGGGCGCGCAGCTTGTCTTCGGCGGCGCGCCGCTCCGCGACCTCATTCGCCAGCTCGGCGCCCTTGCGGTGCAGGTCCACGAACACCGACACCTTGAACCTGAGCATTTCCGGCACCAGGGGCTTCACCAGATAGTCCACCGCGCCCGCGCGGTAGCCGCGGACCATCGATTCCACCTCGTCCGCCGCGGCTGTGAGGAAGATGATCGGCGTGAAGCGCGAGCGCTCGCGCTCGCGCAGCCGCCTGGCGGTCTCGAAGCCGTCCATGTCCGCCATGCGCACGTCGAGCAGCACCACCGCGTAGTCGTGCTCCAGGGCGCGCGCCAGGGCCTCCTCCCCGGAGCGCGCCAGCAGCAGTTCGCGGTCCGGCGCGCCCAGCAGCTCGCGCAGCGCGTACAGGTTCCTCGGCTCGTCGTCGACGAGCAGGATCCGGGCTTTGTCGGCAGGGTCCATGCCCGGCAGCACGCTACCCGCTACTCGACCAGCTGATTGCGCACCGCGTACTGCACCAGCTCGGCATTGTTGCGCACCTTCAGCTTGCCGAACACGCGCTTGCGGTAAGTGCTGACGGTGCTGGGCCGCAGCCGCATGTCCCTGGCGATCTCGCTGATCTGCTTGCCGCCGGCAAGCAGCCACATGACGTGATATTCGCGGTCGGAGAGCTGCTCGTGCAGGACGCCCGCATCGCTCGCCAGCTCCCCCGCCAGAATCTCGGCGAGCGCCGCGCTCACGTACCTGCCGCCGGCGGCGACCTTGCGCACCGCGTTGGTCAGCTCCTGCGCCGCGCTCGCCTTGTTGAGGTAGCCCGCGCCGCCCGCCTTCAGCACGCGCAAGGCGTGCATCTGCTCGGAGTGGATGCTGAGGACGATCACCGGGCGCTGCGGGAACTCGCGCCGCATGTCGCCCAGCAGGTCGAACCCGCTGCGCCCGGGCATGGAGAAATCCAGGATCGCCACGTCCCACTCGATCTGGCGCGCGAGCTGCAAAGCTTCGTCGCCGCACGTCGCCTCGCCGACCACCACCAGGTCCGGTTCCACCGCCAGCACCTGCCGCACGCCGTGGCGTACGATCGGGTGATCGTCGGCGATCAGTATTCGCATTGGCTGTCCGGTCATCGCCGTGCGGTGTGGAAGGTCTCCCCGCGGCCAAGGGTATGCGCCGAACGGGGCATGCGCAATCCGTGCAACCCGCTTGGAACCGTAGGACGCTTACTACAATTGTAGCTGACGAACTACGCAACCCCCGAGGCCGAGCGGCGCACCGTTTGGCGCCGCTCCTCGCCCGGGCGCGGCTGCTGACTCTGGCGCCGCTCCGCGCGCTGGCGCCGGTCCCGCAGCCAGAATATCGCCTCGCCTTCACTGCGAAAGCTGCGCACGTTGACCCCGCGCTGGCGCGCCAGCAGCTCCAGGTACTCGTGCGAGGACTGCAGGTCCGCGGTGTCGGCGAGCAGCGCGATGCGGTGCTGCGGCGAGCGTGCGATCTCGCGCAGCGACTCGATCAGGCCGTGCTGCTCGACGTGGAAGATCGGCTGGGACTGGCGCACCTGGATAACGATGCTCGCGTAGCGCTCGCTGTAGCGCACCACCGCGCGCAGGAAATCGCCCAATTCCTTCACCGTCTCCCGGTTGCTCAGTTCGGCCCGCACGAAATCCTGTTCGACCGAGATCGAGTAGGTCATGGCGGAGCGGCGCATCGGCGTGGTTTCGCGGCAGTGAGGCATAGTTCACGCAAGCCTACCGCCTTCCCGGCTACGCAGTCGCGCAAGGCCGCGGCGGGCCAGTAGTTCCTGCGGGCTACGTCTGTCCAGCCCGACTTATGCGCGCGTCCAGAACTGTTGTGACTCGGCGACGGCCAGGTGCGCGCCGTTGCATGCTCCAAATGGAGCAGCGCGCCCTGCAACGGCTGGCGGCGGGCGCGCAGAGCATGCCGCCATGTACGACGCGGCCGGCGAACTCGGACTGAAGGTTTTCTCCACCTGCCCGACCCCCGTGGCCGGGCAGCCCAGGGGCTGCCTGCACGAGGTGCAGGAGTTCGCCCGGCGCAGCGAGGAAGCGGGCTGCGAGGGCATCCTGGTGGTCACCGACAACGCGCAGCTCGACCCGTGGCTGGTGGCGCAGTCCATCATCAGCGCCACCGCGCGGCTGTGCCCGCTCGTCGCGGTGCAGCCAGTCTACATGCACCCCTACAGCGTGGCGAAGATGGTGACCTCGATCGCCAGCCTGCACCGCCGCCGCGTGTACCTGAACATGGTGGCAGGCGGCTTCAAGAACGACCTGGCCGCGCTCAACGACCTGACGCCGCACGACGAGCGCTACGCGCGCCTGCTCGAGTACGCGGGCATCGTGCAAGGGCTGCTGCGTTCCGCCGGCACGCTGAGCGAGGCGGGACGGTACTACAAGGTGAGCAACCTCAAGCTGACGCCGCCGCTGCCCGCCGAGCTGATGCCCGGCGTGCTGGTGTCGGGCTCTTCGCAGGCGGGCC
>JANMUO010000392.1:0-7482 GCA_031391655.1 Betaproteobacteria bacterium | reverse complement strand
GGCGATTTCCTCGATCGACTTGGCGGTGGAATTGATCCAGCGGATGCCTTCGCGGCGCATCAGCTGCTCGGCCGCGTCGATCTCGTAGCGGCAGTTGGCGAGGTCGGCGTACTTGCTGTCGGGCCGGCGCTCCTGCCGGATCTCGCGCAACCGCTCGGGCGCGATGGTCAGGCCGTAGCAGCGCGCCTTGTAGGGCGCGAGCACGGGCGGCAGCTGCATGCGCGCGAAATCCTCGGGGATGAGCGGATAGTTGGCGGCCTTCAACCCGAACTGCAGGGCGAGGTAGAGGCTGGTCGGCGTCTTGCCGCTGCGCGACACCCCCACCAGGATGACGTCCGCCTGGTCGAGTTCGCGATGCGTCGCGCCGTCGTCATGCGCCATGGAGAAGTTGATCGCCTCCATGCGGTTCGCGTAGCCGGGCTTGTCCATCGCGCTGTGCGAGCGCCCGATGGTATGGGTGGATTTCACGCCCAGGGCGGCCTCCAGCGGGTCGATGAAGGTTTCGAAGAAGTCCACGAACTGCGCGTCCGCCTTGCGCACCACAGCGCGCAGCTCGCTATTGACCAGCGTGGAGAACACAATCGGCCGGCCGTTGCCGCGCTCGCCCTCGGCCTGGATGCGCGCACGGCATTCCTCGGCCTGTTCCACGGAGTTGACGAACGGCAGGGTGACCTGGTGGAACGCGACACCCTCGAACTGCGTCAGCAGGCTGTGGCCCAGCATCTGCGCCGTGATGCCCGTGCCATCGGAGACGAAGAACACGGTGCGGCGCTGCGGCATGGCGGATAAAATAGCAGGGAAATGCGCGTCGCGTGGCTCAAGGATCTCCGCATGGCCGACCTGCCGCAGGTCGGTGGCAAGAATTCGTCGCTGGGGGAGATGATCGGTGCGCTCTCCGCCGCCGGCGTCCGCGTGCCCGGGGGCTTCGCCACCACGGCGGATGCCTATGTCGAGTTCCTCGCCGAAGGCGGACTCGACCGGCGCATTGCCAAGCGCCTCGAAGGCCTCGATACGAACGACGTCAAAGCGCTGGCGCAGTGCGGCGCCGAAATTCGGGGCTGGATCGAGGCAGCGCCTTTTCCCAAGCAGTTGGAATCAGATATAGATAAGTATTATCAACTACTTGTAAAAGCTACCTCACCTGAAACCTCATTTGCGGTTCGTTCCTCGGCAACTGCCGAAGACCTGCCGGACGCTTCCTTCGCCGGGCAACAGGAAACCTTCCTGAACATCCGGGGCGCGGACAACATCCGGCATGCCATCCGCCAGGTGTTCGCTTCGCTCTACAACGACCGCGCGATCTCCTATCGGGTCCACCAGGGCTTTGCACATGGCGATGTCGCTCTTTCGGCAGCCGTGCAGCAGATGGTGCGCAGCGACCTGGGCGCGAGCGGCGTGATGTTCACCCTGGACACGGAATCCGGCTTTCGCGACGTGGTGTTCATCACCTCCGCCTACGGCCTGGGGGAAATGGTGGTGCAGGGCGCGGTGAATCCGGACGAGTTCTACGTGCACAAGCCGATGCTGGAGCGCGGGCGCCCGGCGATCCTGCGCCGCGGCCTGGGCACCAAGCTGCAGAAAATGCTCTTCGGCGAAACGACCCGCGCCGGCCGCTCGGTGCGCACGGTCGAAGTGCCGGAGGCGGAGCGCAACCGTTTCTCGCTCACCGACGCCGAAGTTCTCGAATTGGCGCGCGTCGCCATGGCCATCGAAAAGCACTATGGCCGGCCGATGGACATCGAGTGGGGGAAAGACGGGGCCGACGGCAGGATCTACGTGCTGCAGGCTCGCCCCGAAACGGTCAGATCGCGCGCCCGACCCGATGCGGAGGAGCGTTTCCGCATGGTCGGCAAGGGGCGCGTGCTGGCTAGCGGCCGCGCCATCGGCCAGAAGATCGGGGCTGGCACGGTGCGGGTCGTGGCTGGCCCGGGCCAGATGTCGAGCGTGCGCAAGGGCGACGTGCTGGTGACCGACATGACCGACCCGAACTGGGAGCCGGTGATGAAGTTGGCGGCGGCGATCGTCACCAACCGCGGCGGGCGCACCTGCCATGCCGCCATCATTGCGCGCGAGCTCGGCATCCCGGCGGTGGTGGGCTGCAGCGACGCCACCACGGTGCTGCGCGACGGCCAGGCCGTGACCGTGTCCTGTGCGGAGGGCGACACCGGCAACATCTACGAAGGCAGCCTGCCGTTCGAGATCACCACCACGCATCACGGCGCAATGCCCGAGCTGCCGGTGAAGATCACCATGAATGTCGGCAACCCGCGCCTGGCGTTCAACTTCGCCCAGTTGCCCAACGCCGGCGTCGGCCTGGCGCGGCTGGAGTTCGTCATCAACAACGAAATCGGCGTGCACCCTCGCGCTTGCCTTGAGTACCCGAACCTGCCGGCCGAGCTGCGCGGCAAGGTCGAGGCCGCTGCGCGCGGCTATGCCGACCCCCGCAGTTTCTTCCGGGAGAAATTGGTGGAGGGCGTGGCCACCATCGCCGCGGCCTTCTGGCCCAAGCCGGTGATCGTGAGGCTGTCGGATTTCAAGTCCAACGAGTACCGCAAGCTGCTGGGCGGGGAGCGCTACGAACCGGAGGAGGAGAACCCGATGCTGGGCTTTCGCGGCGTTGCGCGCTACCTGGCGCCGAGCTTCCGCGAGTGCTTCAAGCTTGAATGCGCCGCCCTGCGAAAGGTGCGCGGCGAACTGGGCCTGGCCAACGTCGAGCTGATGGTGCCCTTCGTGCGCACGCTGGGCGAGGCGCAGCGCGTCACCGAGCTCCTGGCGGCCAACGGGCTGCGGCGCGGCGAGAACGGCCTGCGCATCGTGATGATGTGCGAGTTGCCCTCCAACGCCATCCTGGCCGAGGCGTTCCTGGAATTCTTCGACGGCTTTTCCATCGGCTCGAACGACCTGACCCAGCTCACGCTGGGCCTGGACCGCGATTCCGGCCTGGTGGCCGAGGCCTTTGACGAGCGCGACCCGGCTGTCAAGGCGATGCTGTCTGCCGCGATCCAGGCCTGCCGCAAGCAGGGCAAGTATGTCGGCATCTGCGGCCAGGGACCGTCGGACCATCCCGACTTTGCGCGCTGGCTGATGGACCAGGGCATCGGCAGCCTGTCGCTGAATCCTGACACCGTCGTGGCCACCTGGCTGGCGCTGGCGGAGGCGCCGCCTGCGCAACTGCGCTCAGCGGCTGCTGCGTAGCAGCTTCTGCTTGTCGCGCTGCCACTGCTTCTCGCGCTCGGTCGCCCGCTTGTCATGCTTCAACTTGCCGCGCGCGAGGCCGATCTCGAGCTTGATGCGCCCCTTGCTGAAATGCAGGTTGAGCGGGATCAGCGCATAGCCGCGCTGCTGCACCTTGCCGACCAGGCGCCGGATCTCCTCGGCGTGCAGCAGGAGCTTCCTCGTGCGCGCGGGATCCGGCACGTAGTGCGTGGAAACGGTGGCGAGCGGAGTGATGTTGCCGCCGATCAGCCACAGCTCCTCGCCCTTGATCAGCACGTAGGCGTCGGCGAGCTGCGCGCGCCCGGCGCGGATCGCCTTGACTTCCCAGCCCTGCAGTGCGAGGCCGGCTTCGTAGCGCTCCTCGATGAAGTAGTCGTGGAACGCCTTGCGGTTTTCGGCGATGGACATGGGCGCGGTCGGGGGCTCGCGCCGATTTTCCCATGAAGCGCATCACCCGCTCGGCGATTGTCGAACATTCCGCGGCCGAGCTGTATGCGCTGGTGGAGCGCATCGAGGCCTACCCGGCGTTCCTGCCCTGGTGCCGCGCGGCGCGCGTCAGCGAGCGCAGCGCGGCCCGCACCGTGGCCACGCTGACCGTGGGGCTGAAAGGCGTGGGCTACGAGTTCACCACCGAGAACGCCAACCAACCCGGCCAGGCGATCGAGATGACACTGGTCGAGGGCCCTTTCCGGCATTTCGCCGCGCACTGGCGCTTCCATGCGCTCGGCGAGCGGGCGGCGCGCATCGATTTTGCGATGGAGTACGAATTCGCCAGCCGCGTCGCGGCGCTCGCGCTGGCGCCCGTGTTCCACCTCATCGCGGACACCATGGTGGATGCCTTCAAGCGCCGCGCCGACCAGGTCCATGGCGAAACTGCGCGTTGAGGTGGTGCGGGCGCTGGCGGATCACCAGGATGCCCTGGCTTTGGTGCTGGAGGAGGGCGCCACCGTGCGCGAGGCCTTGCTGGCGGCAGCCATGCCGCTGGACCTGCCGGTCGGTGTCTACGGACGCCGCGTCACGCTGGAGGCGCGCCTGGCCGACGGCGACCGCGTGGAAATCTACCGGCCGCTGCGCGCCGACCCGAAGGAGGCGCGCCGGCGGCGCGCCCTCAACCGCAAGCGGAACTGACCTGCTGCCGGGCTTGCTCCATCTCGGCGCTGCGTTGCGCGTCGTCGAGGTAGTAGCGCTCGCCGTCCGTGCCAACGCGTGAAATGCGGATGCCGCTCTCGAAGGTGGCGAGCGACTGCCGGGCGCGCGTGCAGTTCTCCTGCTTGACCTGTGCATCGCGCTGCACCTGCTCGTCCTTCTCGCGCGCCTTTTGCGCGGTCATCTGGCGCTTGCGGAACTCCGCTTCCTGGTCGGCTGGCGTCTGCGGGCCCTTTTTGGCGTCCTTGGCGGCGGGGTCGTCGGCCGCCGGGGAGGGCACGGTGTTGAGCGGCGCCGCCTGCAGCGTGGTGCCCTTGATCCCGGCGGGCGGCGGCTGGTCGCTGTAGCGCACGCGGCCCTCCTTGTCCACCCAGCGGTACATCTGCGCCGACGCAGTGGCGGCGAAAGCGAGCAGCAATCCGGCGAACAGCACTCGAAGCATGGTCAGTTCCTCCTCTGCCTTCAACGCACGAAAGCGGGATTCGTGGACGCGAGTATAATTCGTCTTTGCGTGAAAGGCTGAACATGCGCGTCATACAGAAGGCGTTGACCTTCGACGATGTCCTCCTCCTTCCCGCCCACTCCCGCGTCCTGCCGCGGGAAGTTTCCCTGAAGACCCGCTTCACCCGAAAACTCGAACTCAACATCCCGGTCGTGTCCGCCGCCATGGACACTGTCACCGAGGCACGACTGGCGATCGCCCTCGCGCAGGAGGGCGGGCTGGGCGTGATCCACAAGAACCTGACGATCGAAACCCAGGCGGCCGAAGTGGCCAAGGTGAAGCGCTTCGAGTCCGGCGTGCTGCGCGACCCGATGACCATCGGGCCGGAGATGTCGGTGCGCGAATTGATGGCGCTGCAGAAGCTGCACAAGATATCGGGCTTCCCCGTGCTGCGCGCGGGCAAGGTGGTTGGCATCGTCACCAATCGCGACCTGCGCTTCGAGACCAAGCTCGACCAGCCGGTGAAGAACATCATGACCCCGCAGAAGGACCTGATCACGGTGCGCGAAGGCGCGAGCCGCGAGCAAGCCAAGGAGCTGATGCACAAGCACCGGCTGGAGCGCGTGCTGGTGGTGGACGCCGAGTGGCGCCTCAAGGGCCTGGTCACGGTCAAGGACATCCTGAAGGAAACGGAGCACCCCGATGCCTGCAAGGACGCGCAGGGCAAGTTGCGCGTGGGCGCCGCCGTGGGCGTGGGCGAGGGCACCGACGAGCGCGTTGCGGCCCTGGTCGAGGCAGGCGCCGATGTGCTGGTGGTGGACACTGCGCACGGCCATGCGCAGGGCGTGCTCGATCGCGTGCAGTGGATCAAGAAAAAATACCCGCAGGTGCAGGTGGTCGGCGGCAACGTCGGCACCGCCGATGGCGCCAGGGCCCTGGTCGACCACGGCGCGGACGGCGTGAAAGTCGGCATCGGGCCCGGTTCGATCTGCACCACGCGCATCGTCGCCGGCGTCGGCGTGCCCCAGATCACCGCCATCCAGAGCGTCGCCGAGGCGCTGGCGAAATCCGACGTGCCTCTGATCGCAGACGGGGGCATCCGCTACTCGGGCGACGTGGCCAAGGCGCTGGGCGCGGGGGCGCATGCGGTAATGCTCGGATCGATGTTCGCGGGTACCGACGAGTCCCCGGGCGATATCGAGCTCTACCAGGGCCGTTCCTACAAGTCCTACCGCGGCATGGGCTCCCTGGGCGCGATGCAGAAAGGCGCCGCCGACCGCTATTTCCAGGATTCCGAGATGAACGTGGACAAGATGGTGCCCGAAGGCGTCGAAGGGCGCGTGGCCTACCGCGGCAGCGTCGTGTGGGTGATCCAGCAGCTGCTTGGCGGCGTGCGCGCCAGCATGGGCTACACCGGCAGCGCGACCGTGGATGACCTGCGCAACAAGGCCCGCTTCGTGGAGATCACCTCGGCGGGCATGCGCGAATCGCACGTGCACGACGTGCAGATCGTGAAGGAAGCACCCAACTATCGCGTCGAATGAGACCGGGATGCACGACAGGATCCTGATCCTCGACTTCGGGGCGCAATACACGCAGCTGATCGCCCGCCGGGTGCGCGAGGCAAAGGTCTACTGCGAGATCCACCCCTGCGACGTGTCCGATGCCTTCGTGCGCGGATTCGCGCCGAAAGGAATCATCCTCTCCGGCAGCCACGCTTCGGCCTATGACGCGGGCACCCTGAAAGCGCCGAAGGCGGCGTTCACGCTTGGGGTCCCGGTACTCGGCATCTGTTACGGCATGCAGACCATGGCGCATCAGCTGGGCGGCAAGGTCGAGGCCGGCAGGACGCGCGAGTTCGGCTATGCTGAAGTACGCGCGCGTGGCCACACTAGGCTCCTCGAGGGACTGCAGGACGCGCGCGGCCCGAACGGCGAGGGGATGCTGAAGGTCTGGATGAGCCATGGCGACAAGGTCATCCGCATGCCGCCCGGCTTCAAGCTCATGGCCTCCACCGATGCCTGCCCGATCGCCGGCATGGCCGACGAAGAACGGGGCTTCTACGCGGTCCAGTTCCACCCGGAAGTCACGCATACGCTGCAAGGCACGAAGATCCTGCACCGCTTCGTGCGCGAGATCAGTGGCAGCAGCGGCGACTGGAACATGCCGGACTACGTTGCGGAAGCAGTGCAGCGGATCCGGGAGCAGGTCGGCAAGGAAGAGGTGATCCTCGGACTCTCCGGCGGCGTGGACTCCTCGGTGGCCGCGGCGTTGATCCACAAGGCGATCGGCCGCCAGCTCACCTGCGTGTTTGTCGACCATGGCTTGCTGCGCCTCGACGAGGTGAAGCAGGTGATGGACACCTTTGCGAAGCACATGCAGGTGAAAGTGATCCACGTCGATGCGAGTGCGAGGTTCCTCAAGGCGCTGAAGGGCGTGGCGGACCCGGAGCGCAAGCGCAAGATCATCGGCAGGCTGTTCGTGGAGGTGTTCCAGCAGGAGGCGAAGAAGATCAAGGGCGCGAAGTGGCTCGCGCAGGGCACGATCTACCCGGACGTCATCGAGTCCGCCGGCGCGAAGACCAAGAAGGCCGTCACCATCAAGTCGCACCACAATGTCGGCGGCCTGCCCAGGTCGCTGAAGCTCAAGCTGCTGGAGCCGCTGCGCGAGCTGTTCAA
>JANMUO010000388.1:0-6570 GCA_031391655.1 Betaproteobacteria bacterium | reverse complement strand
TGGTGCGGCCCAGAAAGTCGCAGAGTCCGGTCTCTGAATCCTTGCCTCGATGTTGCACGATTACGAAGGGCACAGGAAAATCTTCAGGCAGCCCTGCATGGTGCTTGTGGACGATGGGCAGATCGTGGTGATCGGCGGGCTGATCCAGGACTCGGTGAAGGATGGTGTCGAGAAAGTGCCGCTGCTCGGCGACATCCCGTTCCTGGGCGCGCTGTTCACCTACAAGACGCGCTCGCAGGTCAAGACCAACCTGATGGTGTTCCTGCGCCCGACGGTGCTGCGCGACGCGCAGCGCGCGGAATCGCTCACGGGCAACCGCTACGACTATATCGTCGGCGAGCAGAAGAAGGCGGCTGTGCCGCACAGCTCGCCGCTGCCTGACGTGGAGTCGCCCGTCCTGCCGCCGCGATGATCCCTTACGCGTTTGCGAAGGCCCATGGCGTCGTCGTCGGGGCGGTCGACGCCGGGTCCGCCGAGGTCGCGATTCGCGCAGATGCGCGCGCGAGCGCGCTCGCCGAACTCCGCCGCACGCTCGGCGTGCCGTTGCGCACCCGGCGCGTCGGTCCGGAGGAATTCGATGAGCTCATCGCCGCCGCCTACAACAGCTCGGCCGCCGGGGCGGCCGCGTTCGCCCACGATCTGTCGCAGGACGTCGACCTGTCGCGGCTGCTGCAGGAGATCCCGAAGATCGCGGACCTGCTCGACAGCCAGGACGATGCGCCGGTGATCCGCCTGATCAACGCCCTGCTGACCCAGGCGCTGCGCGACGGTGCGTCGGACATCCATTTCGAGGCTTTCGAGTCCCGCTCGGTGGTGCGGCTGCGCATCGACGGCACGCTGCGCGACCTGATCGAACCGGCGCGCGCATTGCACGGGGCAATCGTGTCGCGCCTCAAGATCATGGCCCAGCTCGACATTGCCGAGAAACGCCTGCCGCAGGACGGTCGCATCGCGTTGCGCGTTGCCGGCAAGCCGGTCGATGTACGCGTGTCGACTATCCCCACCGGGCACGGCGAGCGCGTGGTGCTGCGCCTGCTCGACAAGCAGGCCGGGCGGCTGGATCTCGCGCAGCTTGGCATGGATGGCGCAACGCTCGAACACATGGACCGCCTGATCCAGGAGCCGCACGGAATCGTGCTGGTCACCGGCCCGACCGGCTCTGGAAAAACGACCACGCTGTATGCGGCGCTGTCGCGGCTCGACACCAACGCGCTCAACGTCATGACGGTGGAAGACCCGATCGAGTACGACCTTGACGGCATCAGCCAGACGCCGATCAACGCCCGCATCGACATGAGTTTCGCGCGCGCGCTGCGCACCATCCTTCGCCAGGACCCGGACGTGGTGATGATCGGCGAGATCCGCGACCTGGAGACGGCGCAGATCGCGGTGCAGGCGAGCCTGACCGGGCACCTGGTGTTCGCCACGCTGCACACCAATGACGCGGTCAGCGCGGTGACCCGGCTGGTGGACATGGGCGTCGAGCCGTTCCTGCTCGCCTCCAGCCTGATCGGCGTCTGTGCGCAACGCCTCGTGCGGCGCCTTTGCCTCGAATGCCGCAAGCCCTTCGTGCGCGACGGCACGACGTTCTATTCGGCGCAGGGCTGTGCAGCGTGCAGCCGCTCAGGCTACCGCGGCCGCACCGGCATCTACGAGCTCCTGACGGTCGACGACGACCTGCGGCGCCTCATCCACGACCGGGCCTCCGAGCAGGCACTGCGGGCGCACGTCGTCGCCCGCGGCATGAAATCGCTGCGCGACGACGGCATGCGCTGGGCCGTGGCGGGCGTGATCAGCCTGGAAGAAGCCGTCCGCGTGACGGGCGAGTAGAGGGAACGCACCCCGCGCCATGGAAGCCTTCCGCTACCAGGCGCTCGACGCCGCTGGCCGCCCGGTTTCCGGGGTCGTGCAAGCTGACACGCAGCGCGAAGCCAGAACGCAGCTGCGCGCGCAGGGGCTGCTGCCCGCGGCGCTCGACAAAGTCCAGAATCGGGCGCGCCAGCCTTGGGCGCGCGGCATCTCGTCAGCTGAGCTCAGCCTGCTCACCCGGCAAACGGCGACGCTGCTCGCCTCCGGCCTGACGATGGAGCAGACGCTCGCGGCGCTCATCGAGGAAGCCGAAGCGCCCTTGGCGCGCGAGGTGCTGTCCGGCGTCAAGGCGGAGATCATGGCCGGCGCCTCCTTTGCCACCGCCCTTGGCAGCTATGCCAAAAGCTTCCCCGAGTTCTACCGGGCGCTCGTGCACGGCGGCGAAGAGTCGGGCGCGCTGCCGACCGTGCTGCAGCACCTTGCGGACTACCTGGACACGCGCCAGGCCCTGCGGCAGAAAACCAGCCTTGCCCTGCTCTACCCGGTGCTGGTCGGCGTCGTGGCAACCGCCATCGTCGGCGGACTGCTGGTGTATGTCGTGCCCCAGGTGGTGCAGGTGTTCCAGCAGTCGCGCCAGGCGCTGCCGCTTCTGACGCGGGCGCTGATTGCGTTGAGCGAGTTCCTGCGTTCCGCCTGGCCGTTCCTGCTCGTGGCTGCGGTCGGCGGCGCGATTGCCGCCCGCCTGGCGTTGCGCCGCAGCGGACCGAGGCGCCGCTGGCATGCCCTGTTGCTGCGCATGCCCTGGCTCGGTCCGCTGATCCGCGGCATCGATACTTCGCGCTTCGCCAGCACGCTCGCCATCCTGGTCGGCGGCGGCGTTCCCCTGCTCGCTGCGCTTGCCTCGGGTGCGCGCGCAATGGGCAATGCGGTCATGCGCGAA
The DNA here is from genome assembly GCA_031391655.1 of Betaproteobacteria bacterium. Taxonomy (GTDB): domain Bacteria; phylum Pseudomonadota; class Gammaproteobacteria; order Burkholderiales; family SG8-39; genus JAABQT01. Next base: position 3,821 of record JANMUO010000388.1, on the reverse strand, counting down.
GCCGTTGAGCGAGCGATCGAGCGGGTGCGTGAAGGCACCAGCCTGTCCCGTGCGCTGGGGGAAACCCGGACGTTCCCCCCATTGCTGGTCCACCTCGTCGCCAGCGGCGAGCTGAGCGGCAAGCTCGCGGAGATGCTGAATCGCGCCGCCCGCCTGGAGAGCCTTGCGCTCGAGCGACGCCTGGCCATATTCCTCACGCTGCTCGAGCCGGTGATGATCCTGGTGATGGGCGCGGTGGTGCTGCTGATCGTGCTCGCCATCCTGCTGCCGATCATCGAGATCAACCAGCTGGTGCGCTGAGCCGAAACCGCGGGTTAGTGCCGTGCGAAGGACGCCAACGGCAGGGTGAAGTAAACGCCAAAAACAGCGAACTGGTTGTACTCCCCGTAGCGCGGAATGTAGATGGCGTTGAGCTTCACGACGCCGAAGTCGTATGTAGCGGTCGGGAGCGGTGCGATGAAGAACTTGCCGTCGTTGTAAGTCTGGCTATAGACGCCCATCAGAACGCCGCCCAGCCTCAAGCGCTTGGTGACCTTGAACTGGTAACCCGCGCCCGCGAGCTTCGCCAAGCGGCTCCCCGAGTCCTCATAGACCCCGGCTTCAAGGTACCCAAAGCCGCGCTCGTCCTCGTGGAAGGTGTAGTTGAGCCCGACCCCCATGTTGACCTCGTTGTCCACATTTTCGCGGCGGACGCCCTGCCGGTCAGTGTGGTACGAGAAGCCGTAGAGGTGAACATTGAGATTGAGTCAATCCTCGCCCGGCCGGATTCCGGGCGACGCTTGCGCCGGGGATGCGCCCGTTGCTTCCTTGTCGGCCGACTCGGCGCACGATGCGGCCAAGGCCAGCGCCGACGCGAAGATGCACAGGAAACGGTGAGGGAATACGCTCATTTGCCACCGTGCGTAGGCACGGGGGCAACAGTATGGTCCCCAACCGCTTACACCACAAACCGCTGCCCCTTCCGTACGCTGGCGCACACAAGGCGGCGTCGGAACAGATAGCTAGCGGGAGATTGGTTCCAGGTCGACGATGACCAGCAGATCGTCGCCAAAGCGGGGAACGCCGAGCCTGTCCATCAGAGTCCGTTCCTGATCGGCAGACTCCAGTCTCAGGAAACAGAGTGCCTGGCGATTCTGCGCCTCGGCCATGGTCAGGATGTCGATCTGCGTCACCTTGCCGAACTCGGCGCATAGCTGGCTCACCGCCGAGCGAAGGCCAGAGGCGTCGTGACATCCTGGCAGGGTGATGTGTTTGCGCGCGAGGTCGGTCCGGTCCATGGCTCCATTCTCCCCCTTGCCGGCAACCGTTCCGTACGCTAGCGAACCGATGGCAGGATCAGCCCGGCGGACCATGGAATGACGATCATCGCATTGCACAAAGGAGAACCATGAACATCACCTTGAGCCTTGCCCCCTTGGTATCGCTGGCTGCCGGAATCCTCATCCTTGTCGTACCACGCCTGCTGAACTACATCGTGGCTGTCTACCTGATCGTCGTCGGACTGCTCGGCTTGTTCGGCGACATCCGCTTCCGGTAGCGATTGCCCGGGCTCAGTTCGCCCGACTGGTGGCTGCCAAGGGCGCGATGCGCGGGTTCGCGCCATCGATGTAGATGAGCCGTTCCCCGACGCTCCAGCGGACCGGCAGCTTTTCCCGGAACACGCTGCGAGTGCCGTCACTCCGGCGCATCGTATATTCGTAGGTTCCGCGTGCGTGGTGTTCTTCGGCGGTCGACAGGATCTCTCGCTTCGATTCAATCCAGCCACAGTGCGTGCACCTCTGCGTGGCCGCAGATTCGATCTCGCCCGATGGTTCTACGGCTTGCGCGTCCATGCTGGTCCAGCGAGGAATCCAGGAGATGCCAAGCGAGATGCCGGCTGCCCAGAAAACCACCGCCAGGCACAGCGCGGAAAGAACGGGGAAGATCAGTCGCGGCATTTGCCATTCTCCCCAACGCGCCATGCACAAACGGTGCGTCAACGCACATACCTCGCGCAGTTCGCGATTTAGTCTGACGCTTCACACTTCAACTCGGAGAATCACCATGGGAATCCTGCACAAGGCCACGACAAGCGCGCACGGCGCGGTGGACCAGATGGCGGAAGCTGCCGCGCCAGCGGCACAGTGGCTGGACGAGCAAGGCGAGACGCTGACCGGTGGAGGCAAGAAGCTGCTGGACGACACGTGCAAGTACGTGTCGGCGAATCCGCTCCAATCGCTGGGAATTGCGCTGGCTGCAGGATTCCTGCTCAGCCGCCTGACACGCTGATGTCGCAACCAGCGACCAAGGGAATCGTCGAGGAGTTGTCCGGCGCGTTCGCTTCGGCGCGCTGGTTGCTGTCGAGCCTCCTGGACCTTTTCTCGCTCGAAGCACGGCGCGCCGGCTTGACGCTGGTGCTGATGCTTGCCTGTGGCACGTTAGCGGCGATCCTGGTTGTCGCCGCCTGGCTTGGCCTGCTGGCCGCACTGGTGCTCTGGAGCGTGTCCCTTGGCGTCAGCTGGGAAGTCGCGCTCGCGCAAATGGCCCTGGCCAACCTCGCGCTGGCCGCCCTGTTGTGGTGGCTATGCGCCTGGATGAGCCGCGCCCTGCTCTTTTCGAAGACGCGACGCCAGTTGCAGCCGGGCCGGCTGAAGTTGGTCTGACGTGGCGACACGGGAATCTGCGATCGATGCTGCCCAGCGCCGAGTGGCGCAGTCGCGCAATGAGTTGGGAGCCAGCCTGCACCGCCTGGGGCGCAGTTTCTTGCGGCCAGGCTTCCTGGTTCCCGCCGTAGCGGCGGGAACGCTCCTTGGCTATGTGCTGACGCGCCGCGGCAGATTGGGCCCGTTCGCAGTAGCGCTCGCTGCGGGCTTGGTGCGAGGCGGGTTGAAGCGTTTGTTGCCTAGAGCCAGTACTCCAACACCCGGGCGCCCCACTCCTTCACCCTGAGGACCAGGGACCTCGCTTCCCATCTCTCCAGATCGATGTCCTCCGACTCGGCGAGGTCGGCTGCGAAGGCGGCCTGCATCTGTCGCGCGAAATCCCGCCCGAGTATGGTTGCGTCGAGCTCGTCGTTGTGCAGAAAACTGCGCCAGTCGAGATTCGTCGAACCAACGCAGGACCAGACGCCGTCGACGGTTGCGGTCTTCGCGTGGAGCAAGGCGCCGCGGCGCTCGTGGATCTTAACTCCCGCGCGCAGCAAGGCGGAATAGTGCGAGCGCCCGGCATTGAAGACAATTCCAGAATCCGACTTGCTGGGCAGCAGCAGCCTGACGTCGACGCCGCGCCGCGCCGCATCGGCGAGGGCCTGGACAAACTGGGGATCGGGAACAAAGTAGGCGTTGGTCAGGTAGACATGCCGCTCCGACTTTGAGATCGCCGAGAGCAGCGTCAGGTAGATGAGACTGCTTGAATCGTCTGGCGTGCTGCCGATCGCACGTACCATCTCGCCGCCCTTGACGGCAAGCGCAGGAAAGTAGTTCGCTACGGCTAGCGGCGCACCTCCCTGCTTCTCCCAGGTCCGCAGGAACAATTTCTGAAACTCGTCAACCACGGGCCCCTCGACTCGCAGGTGCGTATCGCGCCAGACTAGCCTTCCGGCATCAGCCGCATTCGCGGCGCCTGCGTGCGGCGCCCGGCTTCGGACAGACGACCCGCCCGAATGCACCCGGCTGAAGTTGATCCCGCCGACGAAGGCGATGTGGCCGTCGACGACTAGAAGCTTGCGGTGATCCCGGTTATTGATCAGCCATCCCCGCTTCGCCGACATTGGATTGACTGGATTGAACTCGAGAACCTGCACGCCGCCTTCCCTCAAGCGGTCAAAAAATGCCTTCGGCGTG
>JANMUO010000354.1:0-2261 GCA_031391655.1 Betaproteobacteria bacterium | reverse complement strand
GGATCTGCACGACACGACCGCTTCCGTGTACTTCGCGCCGGACATTCTGCTGTACGACCTGATCCAGGCGCGCATGGAAACGATCGGCGGGCTGCCGGTGCTGGCGGTGTGCGAATCACCGTTCCACGGGGTCGACGGGTTGATCAAGCGCGCCAGCGACATCGTGCTTGCGTCGGCGATCCTCGTCCTGATCTCGCCGCTGATGCTGGCCATCACCGTCGCGGTGAAGCTGACTTCGCCCGGCGCAGCGCTGTTCAAGCAGCGCCGCTACGGACTGGACGGCAGGGAAATCGTGGTCTACAAATTCCGCAGCATGACCACCGCCGATGACGGCGCCGTGGTAACGCAGGCGACACGAGGCGACCTGCGGGTGACGCCGCTGGGCGCTTTCCTGCGAAAGTATTCGCTCGACGAGTTGCCGCAGTTCATCAATGTGCTGCAGGGCCGCATGAGCGTGGTGGGCCCGAGGCCGCACGCCGTTGCCCATAACGAGATGTACCGCAAGCTGATCCGCAGCTACATGATCCGGCACAAGGTCCGTCCCGGCATCACGGGCCTGGCACAAGTCAACGGCCTGCGCGGGGAGACCGATACGGTGGCAAAGATGAGCGCCCGCGTCCAGTGCGACCTCGCCTACCTGCGCAACTGGTCGCTGCTGCTCGATCTGAAAATCGTGCTGATGACGATGGTCGTGGTGCTGAAGAAGCAGAACGCCTACTGAACCACCCGCAAGGCGCCGGACCGGCGCGTCAGGATCGGCTGCTCTCGGCCCGAAAGCGATAGCCGAGTCCGCGCACGGTCTCGACGGCTGCGTCCTGGCCGGAGGGCGCCAGTCCCTGGCGGAGCCTGCGGATGTGGACGTCCACGGTGCGCTCTTCGACATAGGCATCGTGGCCCCAGACCTCGTCGATGAGACTGGCACGGCTGAATATCCGGCCGGGATGCGACATGAAGAAATGCAGCAGCCGGAATTCGGTGGTCCACAGCTCGATCTCGCTGGCGCCGGCGCTCACGCGGTGCGCCGCGGGGTCCAGTTGCAGGCCCGCGATCTCGATCACGTCATCGGAGAGTTGGGGTGTGCGCCGGCGCATCACCGCCTTGATGCGGGCAAGCAGTTCCCGGCCGGAATACGGCTTGGTGACGTAGTCGTCCGCTCCGCCCTCCAGGGCGGCGACCTTGTCCTGCTCTCCCGCCCGGTCGCTGATCAGCACGATCGAGATGTCCTTGGTGCGCCGGTCGCTGCGCAGCCGCCGCGCGAACGGCAGCCCGGGTATTCCCGGCAGGATCCAGTTCAGTACCACCAGGTCGGGCCGGATCTGGCGCATCAGCGCCTCTGCTTGGGGAATGTCGCTGGCGCAATGCACCTTGTACCCGGCGTTCTGGAGATTGCCGGCGAGCAACTGCCGGTCAGAATCCTCTTCCTCGACGACTAGAACGGAACCTTCCATGGGGGCAGATTGCCGCGTCGCCCGCATTCCATCTGTTCGCTGTCGCACCTAACGTTCCTGCGGCGGCAGTGGAACAGCAAGCGAAACCGTGGTGCCCTTGCCGGGCGTTCCGTGGATCTTCAACTCGCCGCCGAAGAGTTGCGCCCGCTCCTGCATGCCCAGCAGCCCGAGCGACGCCCGCGCATGCACCGCGCTTTGCGCAATGCCGCCCCCGTCATCCGCAACTTCCAGCGTGAGCCGTTTCTTCGAGATGGTCATGTTCACGTTCACGCTGCCCGCTTTTGCGTGGCGCGCAATGTTGGTCAGGATCTCCTGAAAGATGCGGAATACCGCCGTGCCCAGCGCGGTTCCAAGATCGGGGTGCCCTGCCGGCAACTTCACCCGGCAACGTATTCCCATGCGCTTCTGGAATTCCTTCGCCTGCCACGCGATCGCCGCCACCAGGCCCATTTCGTCGAGGATCTCCGGGCGCATGCCGGTGGCAATCCTGCGCACCACCTGCATCGTGGAGTCGATGAGCCGGCGCATGGTTTCGGTTTTCTGCAGGAGCGGCTTTTGCTCCTTGGCGATGTGCTTGCGCAGCCACATCACGTCCATCTTCAGGCCGGTCAGTACCTGTCCCAGCTCGTCGTGTACCTCGCGCGCCATGGCGGTGCGCTCCTCCTCGCGGATGGAAATCAGGCGCGCCGCGAGTGCATGCAGCTGCAGTTCCGATTCCCGCAGCCGCTGTTCCGCAATTTTCCGCTCATTGATCTCGACGGCGAGCGCCGCGTTCTTCTTGTGCAGCTCGATAAAAACGGAGACCTTGGAGCG
>JANMUO010000242.1:0-6710 GCA_031391655.1 Betaproteobacteria bacterium | reverse complement strand
ACCTGCAAAGGAAGGGCTTCATCAGCACGCAGGGCCTGGATGACCAGAAGACCAACCTCGCGCGCGCGCGCGCCAAGCTCGCCGAGGACGAGGCGAAGCTCGCCAAGACCGAGATGCGTGCTTCGTTTGCCGGGGTCGCCGGCCTGCGCCAGGTCAGCGAAGGCCAGTACGTCGCCGCCGGCACCGACATCGCACGGCTGGAGAAGATCGACCAGCTGAAGCTCGATTTCCGCATCCCGGAGTCTTATATCGGCAGGCTCAAGACCGGCCAGCCGGTCAAGGTGCTGGTGGATGCGTATCGCGACAAGGTGTTCTCCGGCAGCGTCTACGCGATCGAGCCCGGGGTCGACGACCAGACTCGCACCATCCAGCTGCGCGCGCGCGTGGCGAATGTCGGCATGACGCTGCGCCCGGGCATGTTTGCGCGCGTGCAGGTGGAGCTCGGGGTGCGGGAGAAGGCGATCTGGGTCCCGGAGGCGGCGATCGTGCCCAAGGGGCAGGACAGCTTCGTGTTCCAGGTGATCGCGGGGCCTGACGGTGGCGGCAAGGTCGCTCTCATGAAGGTGCAGACCGGCGCGCGCAAGGTGGGCGAGGTCGAGATCCGCCAGGGTCTCTCGGCGGGCGACATGGTGGTGACCGAAGGCGTCCAGAAGATCGGGCCCGGTTCCTCCGTCGTCGTCATGAAAGACGAAGCGAAGAAGTAGGAAAGGCACGTCAATGCAGCTTCCCGAGTTCTGCATCAAGCGCCCCGTCTTCGCGACGGTGATGAGCCTGATGATCCTGCTCATCGGCGCCATAAGCTTCACGCGCCTCACCGTGCGCGAGTACCCGAAGATCGACACGCCGGTGGTGTCGGTGCGCACGGTGTACAAGGGCGCGAGCCCGCAGGTGATCGAGTCGCAGATCACGGTGCCGATCGAGGACTCGATTTCGGGCATCGAGGGCGTGCGCACGGTGAAGTCCATCTCGCGCGAGGAAGTGAGCCAGATCACCGTCGAATTCCTGCCGGATCGCGACGTGGACTCGGCCGCCAACGACGTGCGCGACCGCGTCGCGCGGGTGCGCGAGGTGATGCCGGAGGCGGCCAACGAGTCGGTGGTCGCCAAGATCGAGGCCGATGCGCAGGCCATCATGTGGCTCGCCTTCAACTCCGAGCGGCACGGCACGCTGGAGCTGTCCGACTACGCCGACCGCTACATCGCCGACCGGCTGAAGACGCTGCCCGGGGTGGCCTCGGTGATCATCGGCGGCAACCGCCGCTACGCCATGCGCATCTGGCTGGACCGCGACCGGCTGGCCGGCTACGGCCTCACGCCGCAGGACGTGGAGAATGCGCTGCGGCGCCAGAACGTGGAGCTGCCCGCCGGGCGCATCGAATCCTCGCAGCGCGAGTTCACGGTGCTGGCCGAGGCGGATTTCCGCTCCGCCGAGCAGTTCAACGGCATGATCGTGACGCAGGCGAGCGGCTATCCGGTGCGCCTGCGAGACGTGGGCAACGCGCGCCTCGGGGCGCTCGACGAGCGCAGCGTGATCCGCGTGAACGGCAATCCCGCCGTGGGCCTGGGCATCGTCAAGCAGTCCACCGCCAACACGCTGTCGGTGGCCACCGCGGTGAAGGAGGAGCTGGTGCGCGTCTCGCGCGACCTGCCCGAGGGCATGAAGCTGCAGGTGGCCTTCGACTCCTCGGTGTTCATCGACCGCTCGATCGACGCGGTGTTCCGCACGATGCTGGAGGCGGTGGCGCTGGTGGTGGCGGTGATCTTCGTGTTCCTGCGCTCGATCCGCTCCACGCTGATCCCGTTCGTCACCATCCCGGTGTCGCTCGTCGGCGCGTTCTTCTTCCTCTACCTGCTCGGCTTTTCCATCAACGTGCTCACGCTGCTGGGCATCGTGCTCGCCATCGGCCTGGTGGTGGACGACGCCATCGTGGTGCTGGAGAACTGCCACCGGCACCTGGAGATGGGCAAGTCGCCCGCGCAGGCGGCGGCCGACGGCTCGCGCGAGATCGCCTTCGCGGTGATCGCCATGTCGCTCACGCTCACCGCAGTGTTCGCGCCGGTGGCCTTCGTGCCCGGCAACACCGGGAAGCTCTTCGCCGAGTTCGCCCTCACGGTCGCCTCCGCGGTGGCGGTGTCGGGTTTCGTCGCGCTCACGCTCACGCCCATGATGTGCTCGAAGGTGCTCAAGGCGCACGAGCAGCATGGCGGCCTGTACCTGGCGATGGAGCGCTTCTTCAACGGCATGACCAACGCCTACCGCTGGTCGGTGGCGGCGGCGTTGCGCCTGTGGTGGGCGGTGGTGCTGGTGTTCCTGCTAGTCGTGGGCGGCTGCCTCGCGCTGCTCGGGGTGCTCAAGCAGGAGCTCTCGCCGCTGGAGGACCGGGGGTTCTTCCTTTCCCTGATCCTCGCGCCCGAGGGCGCCTCGATGGACTACACCAACGACAACGTGCGGGAGGTCGAGCGCCTGTTGCGCGCGGTGCCGGAGATCCGCACCACCTTCGCCGTGGTCGCGCCGGGCCTGGAGCGTCCGAGCCCGGTGAATTTCGGCATCACCTTCAGCCAGCTCAAGCTCTGGGACGAGCGAACCCGCAAGACGCAGCAGATCACCGCCTCGCTCGCCCCGCAGCTGTTCGCGCTGCCCGGGGTGTTCGCCTTCCCGATCAACCCGCCCTCGCTCGGGCAGAATTTCCGCAACCCGCCGCTGCAATACGTGGTGCAGGCCGGTTCCTACGAGGCGCTCGACGACATCGTCACCAAGCTCCTCGCCAAGGCGCGCGAATCCAAGGCCATCGCCAATCCGGACAGCGACCTGCGCCTGAACAAGCCGCAGTTGTCGGTGGACATCGACCGCGAGAAGGCCTCTTCCGTCGGCGTGGACGTGGAGACCATCGGGCGCACGCTGGAGACGCTGCTCGGCGGCCGCCAGGTGACGCGCTTCAAGCGCGAGGGCAAGCAGTACGACGTGGTGGTGCAGCTGGAGGCCAAGGACCGCAGCCGGCCCGTGGACCTCACCTCGATCTACGTGCGCACGCGGGACGGGCAGCTGGTGCAGCTCGCCAACCTGGTGAAGGTGAACGAGACGGTGTCGGCCAAGGAGCTGAACCACTTCAACCGCCAGCGCGCGGCGATCATCTCGGCCAACATCGCTCCGGGCTACACGCTCGGCGAGGCGCTCGACACCATGGACAAGGCCGCCGCCGAAGTGCTGCCGGCTTCCGCGCGCACCGAGCTGGACGGCGTGTCGCGCGAGTTCCGCGAGTCGGGGGCGAGCCTGGTGTTCGCGTTCGCGCTGGCGCTGGTGTTCATCTACCTGATGCTCTCGGTGCAGTTCGAGAGCTTCGTCTCGCCCTTCGTCATCATCCTCACCGTGCCGCTGGCGGCGCTGGGTGCGCTGCTCGCGCTCCTGCTCACCGGTGGCACGCTCAACGTGTACTCCAAGGTGGGGCTGGTGATGCTCATCGGCCTCATCACCAAGCACGGCATCCTGATCGTGGAGTTCGCCAACCAGCTGCGCGAGAAGGGCATGCCCAAGGCCGAGGCCATCGTCGAGGCGGCGGCACTGCGCCTGCGGCCGATCCTGATGACCACCGGCGCGATGGTGCTCGGCGCGGTCCCGCTCGCCCTGGCCACCGGCGCCGGGGCCGAGGCGCGCCAGCCGATCGGCTGGGTGATCGTGGGCGGGTTGATGGTGGGGACGCTTTTCACGCTGTACGTGATTCCCACGGCCTACCTGCTGATGGTCGGGCGCGGACGCGCACCGAAGGCGGAAGCGCACGTTGCTGCTGCGGAGTGACACCGCGCTGGTGACGGGGACGGGCGGGGGTATCGGCCTCGCCATTGCGCGCGCGCTGGAGGAGGAGGGCGCGAAGGTGCTGCGCGCCGACATCGGCGATGCCGACCTCTCGCAGCCGGGCGCGGCGCCGAAGCTCGCCGAGTCCGCGATCCGGTCGCTTGGCCAAGTCTCGATCTTCGTGCACGCGGCCAGCCCGCCGCGGCGCGAAACGCAGACCGCGCTGGCCGTGACCGAGGCCGAGTGGCGCGCCATGCTGGAAGTGAACCTGAACTCGGGCTTCCTCATCGCGCAGGCGCTCGGCCGGCACATGCGCGAGCGCAAGATCCACGGCCGCATGCTGTTCGTCACGTCGCTGCACGCGGATTCGCCGCGCAACCTGCCGCACTACTCGGCCTCGAAGGCCGGGCAGACCATGGTGATGAAGGAACTGGCGCGGGCGCTGGGGCCCGACGGCATCCGCGTCAACGCCATCGCGCCGGGCGCGGTGCCGGGGGCGGGCTACAAGGGCTCGCCGGGCCTGGTGGACAAGATCGCCCTCGGGCGCGTCGGCACGCCGGCGGACATCGCCCCCATGGCGGTGGCGATCCTGTCGGAGAAGTACGGCGCCTACATGACCGGCGCCACGGTAGTGGTGGACGGCGGCATCGCCCTGTACAACTGGCTGGATGCGGACGGATGACGCGCAAGGTCGCCTTGATCGCGGGCGTGGGCGGCATGTGCGGCAGCAACATGGCGCAGATGCTCCACGCCACCGGCGAGTGGGACGTGATCGGTGTGTCGCGGGGCGCCCCGGAACTGGGCGGCTGGCTGCGCCACCAGCCGGCGGACCTGCTCGATGCCGGGCAGTCGAAGGCGAAGCTCACCGGCATTGAAGGTGTCACGCACGTCTTCTATACCGCGCTCCTCAATGGCAAGACGCTGGACGAGGAGAACGAGCTCAATACGCGGCTGCTCGTCAATTTCATCGACGCGGCGCTGCCGCGCATCAGGAACCTCCAGCACGTGCACGTGCTGGAAGGCGTGAAGTGGTACGGCTATCACCTGGGCGCCTACCGCACGCCGGCGCGCGAGGACGCCCCGCCCTGCGTGCCGGCCTATTTTTACGAAGCGCAGCATGCGCACGTGTTGAAGGCGCAGCGCGGGCAGTCCTGGACCTGGTCCACTACGCGCCCGGGCGCGGTGTGCGGCTACGCCAACGGCGCGCGCATCAACCTGATGACGGTGATCGCGGCCTACGCGACGATCATGAAGGAGCTGGGGGAACCGTTGGTCTTTCCCGGTGACCAGGCCACCTACGACGCGCTCACCTTCACCACCGACGTGGGGCTGCTCAACCGCGCGATGCTGTGGGCCTCGACCGATGCTCGCGCCGCCAACCAGGCGTTCAACATCGGCAACGGCGACGCCTTCCGCTGGAATTTCATGTGGCCGCGCATCGCGGCGATGTTCGGCATGCCGGCGGGGCCGGTGAAGAAAGTCCGCCTTGTCGAGTGCATGGCGGACAAGGCCGGGCTGTGGGCCGGCCTGCAGAAGCGCCACGGCCTCGCGGCGACGGAGCTTTTGCGCCTCGCGCCCTGGGGCTATGCCGATACCGTTTTCTCGCGGAACTGGGACAATGCCATCAGCACGGTGAAGGCCAACCGCTGCGGCTTCACCGAGATGCTCGACAGCGAGGACATGATGCGGCGCATCTTCGAAGAGTTCCGCGCGCGGCGCGTCATCCCGTAGGAGAAACCATGGCATCGCGCTACCTGGTGCGGCAATCGGAAGTCACGCCTTACTCGCCCGCCAACCACACGGGCACGAGGAACTACCGCCTCATCGGCAAGGACACCGTCGGTGCGACGCAGGTGGAGATGCTCATCGGTGAAGTCGAGCGCGGCAAGGGCGCGCTGCCGCACCTGCATCCGGGCATCGAGCAGGTGTGCTACCTCCTGGAGGGCACTGCGCATGTCGAGGTGGGTGGCGAGAAGTTCGAGATGGCGCCGGGGGAGGCGTGCTTTTTCCCGGCGGACATGCCGCACCTGCTCTTCGCCACCAGCGAGCGCGCGAAAGTCATGGTGATCTACGCGCCGCCTTACGAGGAACATCCGGCGCGGCGCGCCGTTCCGTAGGCCCATGGATTTTTCCTTCACCCCGGAGCAGGACGCGATCCGCGATGCCATCGCGAAGATCTGCGCGCGCTTTCCCGACGACTACTGGCTGAAGAAGGACAAGGAGGGCGGCTTTCCTTGCGAGCTGCACCAGGCGCTGGCGAAGGACGGCTGGCTGGGCGTCGCCATGCCGGAAGCCTACGGCGGCGCGGGCCTCGGGATCACGGAAGCCGCGGTCATGATGCAGGCCATCTCCGAGTCGGGCGCCGGCTTCTCCGGCGCCTCCGCCGTGCACATGAACATCTTCGGCTTGAACCCGGTGGTGAAGTTCGGCAGCGACGAGCAGAAAAAGCGCATGCTGCCCGGCCTGATCGCGGGCAAGGAGCGCGCCTGCTTCGCGGTCACCGAGCCCAACACGGGCCTCAACACGCGCAAGATCAAGACCATGGCAAAGCGCGAGGGCGACCGCTACCTCGTCACCGGGCAGAAGGTCTGGATCTCCACCGCGCAGGTGGCGGAGAAGATCCTGCTGCTCACGCAGGCGGATGCCGGGCTGACCCTCTTCTACACCGACTTCGACCGCAGCAAGATCGAGGTGCGCGAAATCGAGAAGATGGCAGGAAGGCGGTGGACTCCAACCAGGTGTTCTTCGACGCCGTGCCGGTGCCCGCCGCCGACCGCATTGGCGAGGAGGGCAAGGGCTTCGAGTACATCCTGCATGGCATGAACCCGGAGCGCATCCTGATTGCCGCCGAGTGCGTGGGCCTGGGGCGCTGCGCGGTGAGCCGCGCGGCCAGGTACGCGAATGAGCGCATCGTGTTCGAC
>JANMUO010000193.1:0-3666 GCA_031391655.1 Betaproteobacteria bacterium | reverse complement strand
TCGACCTACGACCTGCACCAGGCGGGTGCGCTGATCTTCGTCAACCACCCGTTCCCGGTGCTGGAGGAGGAGCGGCTGCCCACGCCGTCCCTCGCGCTGGGCGAGGGCTACTGCAAGGAGCCGTTCATCGCCCGGTCGATTGTCAACGTCAGCGGCATGAGCTACGGCGCGATCTCGGCGCCGGCGGTGCGCTCGCTCTCGCGCGGCGCGGCGATCGCCGGCTGCTGGATGGACACCGGCGAGGGCGGCCTGTCGCCCTACCACCTCGAAGGGGGCTGCGACGTCGTGATGCAGATCGGCACCGCGAAGTACGGCGTGCGCGACGCGCAAGGCAGCCTCTCGGCCGAGCGGCTGCTCGAGCTCGCCAAGGTGGTGAAGGCGTTCGAGATCAAGCTCTCGCAGGGCGCCAAGCCGGGCAAGGGCGGCGTGCTGCCGGGCAAGAAGGTCACCGCCGAGATCGCGCAGATCCGCGGCATCCCGGAGGGGCGCGATTCGATCAGCCCGAACCGCCACCGCGACATCTCCAGCATGAACGAGCTGCTCGACAAGGTGGCGTGGATCCGCGACCTCACCGGGCGGCCGGTGGGCGTGAAGACCGCCATCGGCGGCTGGCGCTTCATGAACGAACTCTCCGAGGTGGCCAACCGCCGCGGGCTGGAGTTCGCCCCGGACTTCCTCATCATCGACGGCGGCGAGGGCGGCTCGGGCGCCGCGCCGCAGGCGCTCGCCGACCACATGGGCCTGTCGATCGACGAGGCCCTGCCGCGCGTGGTCGACGCGCTGATCGAGGGCGGGTTGCGCCAGCGCGTGCGCGTGGTCGCCTCCGGCAAGATCATCACGTCGGCGCGCGCCGCCTGGGCGCTGTGCGTGGGCGCGGATTTCGTCAACACCGCGCGCGGCTTCACGTTCTCGCTGGGCTGCATCCAGGCGCTGCGCTGCCACCAGAACACCTGCCCGACCGGCGTCACCACGCACAACAAGCGCCTGCAGCGCGCGCTGGTGGTGGAGGAGAAGTACCTGCGCGTTGCCAACTACGCCATGAACATGAATCGCGAGATCGACATGATCGCGCACTCCTGCGGCGTGCGGCATGCGAGGGAACTCCGCCGGGAGCACGTGCGCATCGTGCAGGCCAACCACCAGTCCATCGCGCTGAACATGATGTACCCCTACCCGGAGCCGAAGGCGAAGGTGAGGGCAGCGTGAGGTTCCTGCTGCTCCTGCTGGTGCCGTTGCAGGCGCTCGCGCTGACGTCGGAGGCGAAGGAGTGGCTCGCGATTTCCGCGCAGCTCGAGCCGGTGCAGTGCGAGAAGCGCCAGCTGCGGCGCCAGATGGCGATGGCGCAGGTGCAGGACCAGGGCGAGGAAATGAAGAAATTGCGCGCCCGGGTGGATGCACTGAATCGCAACAAGGAGACCGCGCGTCTGGAGCAGCGCCTGGCTGAGCTGCACAAGCGCATGTCCGATGGTAAGGGCGGCATGCGCGATCCGGGCGACCTCGATGCGATCAGTGCGCAGCAGAGACAGGCGTTTTACCGGTGCGAATGATGCGCTTGCTGCTGTCCTGTGCCGCTTTCCTCCTCGCTGGCGCCATTCACGGAGCGTGGGCGCAAGGGCAGGATGAAGAGAAAAAGGCGCAGGCGAAGCTGAACATCGGCACGCTCGCGGGACTGCCTCGCCCGGAAGGCTTTGTCATCGAGGATCTCAGGGCCGGAATGACGAAGTTCGCGTCGTATTATGAAATCTCCCGTCGTTCAAGTGTCCGCGGCCCGCTGATCAAGTACAAACGCACCATCGGGGAAGCGGAGCTGAACGTTGCGCCAATGGATCTGCTGGCAGAGAGACTGATCGAGCGCTATGGGGACAAGCTGAAGGGCAAGAAACTTGTCGTGCGCGAATTCTCTCTGGCAGCGTACGGCGAGGGCTACCAGCCCCCTACCGTGATCGCTGTTCCGCTGAGCAGCGGCGCGGTTGGCGCGGCGGTCGTGGGGACGTTGATCGGCAACGTGCTCCTGCGGTCGATGGCTACGGCAAGAACGACAAACCTGCATGTGACGGTCGATGCCGAGCTCGACGGCAAGGAGTTCTCCGCGTTGGAAATCGGCTCGCTGCCCGTGGAGAACCCGGACGCCAGGGTGCTGAAGATCATGGATGATTTTTTCAATTTTGCGTTCTACCGCTTCGAAAGCACGTCCAGCCTGGAGTCGGCGAAGCCGGCGGCACCTTCTGAATGAAGCGAAATAAATAGGGTCTGTCCCTATTTTTCCAGCCAGCGGTTCCAGATTGCGCGCGCGGGGCCGATCAGTTCTGAGGCCGTCAGTCCCACGCCGACCGCGGCTTCATCGGCGGCGCAGCCATGCAGGTGCACGCCCAGCACCAGCGCGGCTTCCCCTGACAGCTTCTGCGCCAGCAGCGCACCGAGGATTCCGGCCAGCACGTCGCCCATGCCGGCGGACGCCATGCCCGGGTTGCCCGACGTGTTGATGAACCAGTGGCCGTCGCGCGCCACCAGCACGCTGCCGTTGCCCTTGAGCACGACGTGCGCGTTGAACTCGGCCGACAGGCGCTGCGCCGCGGCGAGGCGATCGGCCTGCACCTCCGCAGTCTTCAAGCCCAGCAGCCGCGCGGCTTCCGCCGGATGCGGCGTCATCAGCGTGTCGGCCCTGCGCTTGGCGCACGCGGCACGCAAGTCCGTGTCCTCGGCAAGCAGGTTGAGCGCATCGGCGTCCAGCACGCAGGGAACGTCGCTCGCCAGCACCGCACCCACCAGCGCGGAGGCGCGCTCGCTCTGTCCCAGTCCCGGCCCGACGACGAGGGCGTCGAGGTCCTGGCCGAGGGCGTCCTCGGGGTGGCGCAGCATGAGTTCGGGCGCGGCGGGATCGAGCGAGAGTTCTTCCAGCATCCCGACATAGACACGACCGGCACCTAGCTTGAGGGCGGCGCGGCCGGCGAGCAGCGCGGCGCCGGTCATGCCCTGCGCGCCGCCGAAGATCGCCAGCGAGCCGGCGAGGCCCTTGTGGAAATTCTGCGGCCGCGGCTTGAGCGCGCCGGCGAAGAGCTGCGGCGCGCTGATCCAGCCTGTCGGCCGCAACAGTGAATTGGCGTCCAGGCCGAGATCGGCGACCGAGACCAAGCCGCAATGGTCCGGCCCGTCCAGCGTCAGCAGGCCAGGCTTGAGGGCGATGAAAGTGATGGTGTGGGTCGCCCTCACGGCATGGCCGAGCACGCGCCCGGTATCCCCGTCGAGGCCGCTCGGGATGTCGAGCGCGAGTACCGGGCAGTCCTGCGCATTGGCATAGGCCACGAGCCTGGCGTTGTCGCCCTCGAGCTCGCGGGCCAGCCCGATGCCGAACAGGCCGTCCACCACCAGGCTCCAGCGCTTTCCCACCGGGAGGGCTGCCGCGTCGGCGGCCCCGGCGAGCGTGACGCGGAAGAACTTCTGCCGCAGCAGCTCGGCGACGATCTTCGCGTCGCCGCCGTTGTTGCCCGGCCCGGCCAGCACCAGCACGTCCTTCGCCGTGTCCGCGCACAGCCGTGCCGCCAGTTCCGCGGCAGCCTCCGCGGCGCGCTGCATCAGCGGCAGGTCCTTCGCCGCCTGCTCGATGCGGCGGATGTCCTTCGAGAGATAGATGGGAAGGGTCATGAATAATAGGGACAGACCCTATTT
>JANMUO010000187.1:0-8722 GCA_031391655.1 Betaproteobacteria bacterium | reverse complement strand
CGCGAAGATCTCCATCCAGACGATCTTCTTCTTCGCGCCATAGGCCTTCTGCACGGCGGCGTCCACTACCTTGATCATCACCGGCGTGATGTCGATGCCCGTGCCGTCGCCCTCGATGTACGGGATGATCGGGTTGTCGGGCATGGCGAGCGAAAAGTCCTTGTTGACCCGGATCTTTTCGCCGCCGGTGGGGATCTTGATGTGCTTGTACGCCATGGAGACTCCTGCGCGAGCGCGCCGAAAAGTCCGGATTATAGGATCTTCAGGTCGAAAATCCGTTCCGCCATCCACACTGCTGCAACCACCGCAATGGCCGCCGAGCCGCCGGCGAACACCACCCGCCGGTAGAACCAGTGGCGGCGCAGGAGGAAGGCGGCCGGCAGGAAGGCGCAGACGATGGCCAGCTGGCCGGCCTCCACCCCCAGGTTGAAGCCGACCAGCGCGAGGAGCAGAGCCTCGCGCGGCAGACCGAGGTCCGCAAGCACGCTGGCGAAACCGAAGCCGTGCACCAATCCGAAGCCGAAGGCCACCATCCAGCGACGGCCGAACACCAGCGGCCTGAGGTTGTTGAGCGCGGCCAGCAGGACCGAGAGGGCGATCACCGACTCCACGAGGCGCGAGGGCAACTGCACCACGGCGAGGGCCGCCAGCGACAGCGTGATCGAGTGCGCCACCGTAAAGGCAGTGACGACCTTGAACACGTCCCAGAACACCGCCCCGAAGCGCTCCGCAGGCAGCCAGCCGCGTGGGCCATAGGCAAGCAGCGCAGGCAGCAGCAGCGATAGCAGGAACAGGATGTGGTCTACCCCGATCCAGATGTGCCAGACACCCTCGCGCGCGTAGTCCGCGAACTGGGCCAGGCGCGACGCGGCGGCGAACTTGACGTCGAGTTGCTGGCGTTCCGGGCCCAGCACCCCGGTGACGGTGCCGGCGCCATGATCTACGCGCAACAGCCCCCGGTGCGTGGGGTCCAGGTCGCTGAAAAGCCGGTAGCCGACCTGCAGGGAGCCGTAGGGTGCCGAACCGCAGTCGGCGGAAAATCGCAGCACCGCGTAGGCGCCGTCGCTGTGCTCGTCGACCAACTGTTCGCCGGGCTCGAGGCGGCAGGGCCTGCCGTCTGCTTCGAGCGTGAGGCGCGACAGTGCGTACGGCGCAATATCCGCATGGCGCGCGCGCAGCTCACCCCAGCTGATGGCGCCGTCTCCGTCGGCGTCGAGGCCGATGGCAAATTCCAGGTCGCGCAGGGCGATGTCCCACTGGCCGCGCAGCGCGCCTGCCTCGGCCTGCAGCGCGAGGTAGCTGTCGCTCGGCTTGTGCGCCAGGACCGGGGCGCACGCCAGCGCGAGCGCAAGCGCGATTGCCAGCCTCATTGCAGCTTGGCCGCGAGGCTCTTCATGCGCGGATCCTCGAAGCCGCTGCGCTGCAGCCAATCCAGCACCGCGGCGGCTGAGGCGGGCTGGCGCGCGGCTTGCGCCGCCTGCAGCAGGATCAACGCGTCGCGTGGCTCGCGCTGCGATTTCCAGTTCTCCGTGGCCGCCGCGAGCGCCCCTGGCGCGTCGCCCCGCAGCTCGAGCAGGTAGCGCGCTTCTTCGGCCAGGTGCAGCCGCTCGCCGCGCTGCGCTTCGGCCGCGAAGCGCTCGCCCAGGACCTGCGTGTGCTGCGCCGCGCCAGGCAAGCCGAGGGCATGTTCGGCCAGCGCCAGGCGCAGCAACAGCGTGTCCGAGCGCGCCCAGTCCTTCAGCAGGCCGACAACCTCGCGCGGCCGGCGATGTTCGAGCAGGAAATCGGCGTAGGCGGCAAGCAGGAAATTGTCGTCGCGGCCCAGGGAGAGGGCGGACCTGAAATGCCCTTCCGCCGCAACAGCGTCCTCCAACCGAACGGCCATTTCCGCGAGGCGTGTGAGGATCCACAGCCGCTGCGCGGGGCCGGCCTGCGGTGCGCGCTCAAGCGCGCTGCGCAGGTTCGCATAGGCGCTTCGCGTTGCACCGGTGGTGGCCTCCACATAGGCGTTGCATCCGGCTGACTGCAGTTCGTCCGTGAGCGGAGCCAGCGATTCGCATTCGCGCTTGGCCGCCGCGTAGTCGGCCCGGACCATGAAGATCGCTGCGCGCCAGGCGTGCGCTTCCTCGTTCCGGGGATCCACCGTGACAGCCTGCGCCAGATCGGCCATCGCGCCCTCGAAGTCGTGGCGGTACTGGCGCAGCAGGGCGCGCAGAACCAGGACCTCGGCTGGGGCGCGGGCCTCGCCGTCCCATGGAACGAGCGCCGCCTGCGCATAACCCACGTACCGGGGGTCACCTTGGGACTGCGCCAGTTCGAAGTAGCGGCGCGCCAGAGGGGCAGCCGCGGCGGGGTCCCGCGGTGCAGCGAGGGCTGCGGCACGCAGGTCGCGCAGCTCCCTCCAGGCAGGGTCGCGCGGGCGCAGCGGCAGGCGCTCCAGGACCTCGGCATCGTTCACCGGCAGGCGGGGGGCTGCCGGAACCTGGCAGGCCGCCAAGCACAGCAACGTAGCCGCAATCAGCTTATGCACAGGGCGTTTGTTCTTAAAAACATAACAATATCATATATTTATAGTTGTTTCGTAGAACCTGTCTAGAATGCGCGCCGTGGGACGGTTCCACAGGGAGGCAAGCGTTGCAGCGCGGCCGGTCAACCGCGACGCGACTGCAACGTTATTGCTGGCGGGAGCGTGGCGGATTCGTTGCGCCAACCTGCTTAGACACATACAAAACTAGGAGATACAGATGAACAAGCTTCTGACCGTGATCGTAGCCGCCATGTTCGCGGCCGTTAGCGCCACCGCCTTTGCCGCGTCGCACACCGGCGCGCCGATGAAGGACGACAAGAAGGCGGCCACCAAGACCGACGCGAAGAAGGCCGCGCCAAAGACGACCTCGACGAAGTCAACCTCGACGAAGTCGACCGCGCCGAAGGCCGAAGCGAAGAAGGCCGCGCCGAAGACCGAACCCAAGAAGACCGAAGCGAAGAAGTAAGTCGCCGATTTGGGACCAAGGCAGGGAGCGATCCCTGCCTTTTTCATTTGTGCGCCGCCTGATCCTCTTGTTGTCCATCGCCGCTGGCCAAGCGCTGGCGCAGCAGCCCACGCTGCCCACCATCGAGCTCGGCGCCGGGATGCACGTGATCCGCGCCGAAGTCGCCGACAGTTTTTCCACTCGCATGCAGGGCCTGATGCGGCGAACCTCGCTGCCCCCGAACGGCGGCATGCTGTTCATCTTCGACGAGGCCGGCACGCACTGCATGTGGATGAAGAACACCCTGATCCCGTTGTCGGTCGCGTTCATCGACGCGGAGGGCGCGATCATCAATATCGCCGACATGCAGCCGCACAGCGAGCAATCGCATTGCGCGTCGCGCCCGGCGCGCTACGCCCTGGAAATGACGCAGGGCTGGTTCGCGCAGCGCGGCATCCGCGCCGGCGCGCCGCTCAGGGGATTGGACAAGACGCGGGCGCCCGCCCGCTAGGCCAGGTCAGCGCCAACAGGCCTTCCACAGCGGCTCTCGCCGAGCCGCTCGCGCTGCCGGGAAATCAGAGTCCGCCGTTCTGTTGCGCCACCATGCAGTACAGCATGGGGATCGACAGCATGGTGTTGAAGCGCGACGTGAGCATCGCCATGCGCGCCGCGGCCGCCTTCTCCTCGGGCGCCACGGTCACGATGCCGAGCGCCTTCTTCTGGTTCGGCCAGATGATGAACCATACGTTGAACGCCATGATCAGCCCGAGCCAGACGCCGATGCCGATGGCGGTAAACGGGCGCTGCAGCGACAGCGCCTGCACCAGGTACTGGTTCATGCCGCCCAGCAGCAGCCCGGTCACCACCGTGGCGAGCGCCGCCCAGCGGAACCAGAACAGCGCGGCGGGCGCGATCACCTTGCTTACCGCCGGTTTCTGCTCATCCGGGATCTTGGGCATCGAGGGCATCTGCACGAAATTGAAGTACCACAGCAGCCCGATCCACATCACCCCGGAGAGCACGTGCAGCCAGCGGAAAAAGAATGCCCACCAGGCGTGCGTGGACAAGGCGACCCACCCGCCGGTGGCCTGCCCGACGATGACAAGCATGACCACCAGCACGACGACGCCGGCGAGGATGGTGCGGCCCAACGACTGGAAGATGGCGCCCATGACGTCTCCTTTGGCTTATGGGTGGGGGCGAAAAAAGTCTAGCACAGGCCCGCAATGACGGCGGTGATGGCGGGCAGCTGCGCGCATCCGGCGCCAGTTTTTCAAGCTATGCTCGCAGTATGCCCAAGCTCGCCGCCAATGTTTCCCTGCTGTTCCCGGAAATGCCGTTCCTGGACCGCTTCGCGGCGGCCGCCAAGGCGGGTTTTCGCTACGTGGAGTACCAGTTCCCGTATCCGTTCGGCAGCGCGCAGCAGGTCGCCGAGCGGGCGCGCGCCGCGAATGTCGAGGTCGTCCTGCACAACCTGCCGGCGGGCGATCCCGCGAAGGGCGATCGGGGCATCACCTGCCAGCCCGAGCGCATTGCTGAATTCCGAGAGGGTGTGGACCGCGCGATCGAGTACGCGAAGGCGGTCGGTTGCCTGCGCATGAACAGCCTCGCGGGCGTGGCGAGCGCGGGCGTGGCGCGCGACAAGCTGGAGCAGACGCTCGTCGAGAACCTGCGCTACGCCGCCGGCAAGCTGAAAGCGGCCGGCATGACGCTGCTCACCGAGCCGGCCAACCCGCGCACCATCCCGGGTTTCTTCCTCAACACCTCCGCCCACGGCATCCAGGTGATCGACGCGGTCGGCGCCGACAACCTCAAGCTGCAGTACGACATCTTCCACATGCAGATCGTCGAGGGCGACCTGGCGAAGACCATCGAGCGGCTGCTGCCGCGCATCGGCCACATGCAGCTCGCCGACGTGCCGGACCGGCACGAGCCGGGCAGCGGCGAGATCAACTTCGACTACCTGCTGCCGCACATCGATCGCCTCGGCTACCAGGGCTGGATGGGCTGTGAGTACATCCCGAAAGGCGACACGGTGCAGGGGCTGGCGTGGGCGAAGCGCTACCTGTAGCCAGGGCGGACGCTGGGCGCCAGGCCGAGGTGGCGCGCGCGCTGCGCGAGTTCCTGCCTGCGCGCGCCGTGCTGTGGCAGGAAGAGGACACCCGGCCCTACGAGTGCGACGGGCTTACCGCCTACCGCAACGTGCCGATGGTGGTCGCGCTCCCCGAGACATCCGAGCAGGTGCAGCGCGTCCTGCGCACCTGCAACGCGCTCGGGGCGCCAGTGGTGCCGCGCGGCGCCGGCACCGGGCTCTCGGGCGGCGCGCTGCCGCTGGGCAACGGCGTGCTGCTGTCGATGGCGAAGTTCATGCGCGTGCTGCGCCTCGACCCCCGCGCGCGCCTTGCCGTCGTGCAGCCTGGCGTGCGCAATGCGGCGATCTCGGATGTGGCAGCCCCTTTCGGCCTGTACTACGCGCCCGACCCCTCCAGCCAGATCGCCTGCACCATCGGCGGCAACGTCGCCGAGAATTCGGGCGGCGTGCACTGCCTGAAATACGGCCTCACCGTGCACACCGTGCTTCGCGTGCGCGGAGTCGCCATGGATGGCGAGCCGGTGGATTTCGGCGGCGAGGCGCTGGACGGCCCGGGCCTGGACCTGCTGGCGCTGGTGATCGGTTCCGAGGGGCTGCTCGCAGTGGCCACCGAGATCACGGTGAAGCTGCTGCCCAAGCCGCTCGCCGCGCGCGTGGTGATGGCCTCCTTCGACGACCTGCAGAAGGCGGGCGACGCGGTGGCCGCGGTGATCGCCGCCGGCATCATCCCGGCGGGCCTGGAGATGATGGACAAGCCGGCGACGCATGCAGTGGAGCAGTTCGTCGGTGCCGGCTACGACCTCGATGCCGCGGCGATCCTGCTTTGCGAGTCGGATGGCATACCGGAGGAGGTCGAGGAGGAGGTGGCCCGCATGAAGGCCGTCCTCGAGGGCGCTGGCGCGACACGCATCACGGTGTCGCGCGACGAAGCCGAACGCTTGAAGTTCTGGTCCGGGCGCAAGGCGGCGTTTCCCGCGATGGGCCGCATCTCGCCCGACTACTACTGCATGGACGGCACTATTCCGCGCAAGCGCCTGGGTGAAGTCCTCCGTTTCATCGGCGCGATGGAGAAGAAATACGGCCTGCGCTGCCCCAACGTGTTCCATGCCGGCGACGGCAACCTGCACCCGCTGATCCTGTTCGACGCCAATGACCCGGACCAGCTGCAGCGCACCGAGGCGTTCGCGGGCGAAGTGCTGGAGAAATGTATCGCCGTCGGTGGCACGATCACCGGGGAGCACGGGGTCGGCGTGGAGAAGATCGACCAGATGTGCGTGCAGTTCAGCACCCCGGAGCTCGAGATGTTCCATGCCATCAAGCGCGCCTACGATCCGCGGGGCCTGCTCAATCCCGGCAAGGCGATCCCGACGCTGGCGCGCTGCGCCGAGTTCGGGCGCCGGCATGTGCATGGCGGCCAGCTGCCGCAGCCCGGGCTGCCGCGCTACTGATGCTTGCCGCCTTCCAGGAGCGCATCCGCGAGGCCGCCAGCCGCGGCATGCCGCTGTGCCTGCGCGGCGGCGGCAGCAAGGACTTCTATGGCGGCGCGCTGGAGGGCGAGGTCCTCGACACGCGCGGCCACGCCGGCATCGTCAGCTACGAGCCCACCGAACTGGTGGTGACGGCGCGCTGCGGCACGCGCCTCGACGAACTGGAAGCGACGCTGGCCGCCAACGGCCAGATGCTGGCCTTCGAGCCGCCGCGTTTCGGCGCACCGGCGACGCTCGGCGGCTGCGTGGCCGCCGGCCTGTCGGGACCGCGGCGGGCGGCGGCCGGCGCCGTGCGCGACTTCGTGCTCGGCGCGCGGCTGCTCGACGGGCGCGCGCGCGAACTTTCCTTCGGCGGCCAGGTGATGAAGAACGTTGCCGGCTACGACGTTTCCCGCCTGCTCGCCGGTTCGCTCGGTACGCTCGGCCTGCTTCTGGAGGTCTCGTTGAAGGTGCTGCCGCGCCCTGCCGAGGAGCTGACGCTGCAGCTCGAACTCTCCGAGGAAGCTGCGCTCGAAGCGCTCAACCGCTGGGCTGGGCAACCGCTGCCGATTACCGCAAGCGTTTGGCGCGGTGGCGTTCTGTGCCTGCGGCTTTCGGGCGCGGCGAGCGCGGTGCGCGCGGCGGCAAAGAGCATCGGCGGCAAGGCCGTCGCGGATCCGTGGGCGGGCATTCGCGAGCACACGGATCCCTATTTCGCCGGCGACACGCCGCTGTGGCGCCTGTCGGTTCCCTCCCATGCCCCTGCGCTCGGGCTGCCGGGTGAGCAGATGATCGAATGGGGCGGGGCGTTGCGCTGGCTGCGCACCGCGGCAGACGCGGCGACAATGCGTGCCGCTGCGTCGCGGGCGGGCGGGCATGCGACGCTGTTTCGCGCGGCAAGCAAGGAGGCGGGCGCGTTTGCGCCGTTGTCCCCGATGCTGCTGCAACTGCATCGCCAGCTGAAAACGGCGTTCGATCCGGCCGGCATCTTCAATCCCGGCCGCCTGCACCCCGGGTTTTAGGCCTTGGGCAGCTTCTTCTCTTCCGCCTTCATGTTGGCGCGCACGAAGTCCGCGTACTGCGAAGTCGGGTACTTGGCGAGCAGCGTGGCATACAGCTTGAGCGCGTTCTGCGGTTGTCCGGCATCGCCCGCGCGCGCCGCCACCTCGACCAGGCGCTTCTGCGCGCCCAGCAAGTCCCCGGCAAGCGCGGCGCCTGCGTGCAGCGCCCACGCCGATTCCATGTACGAGCCCTGCGCGAGCAGCGCGCGCCCGAGGGCTTCCCAGACCGGCGGCTCGAGCGTGAGCTTGGTGCGCTTGTCGACGACGGCGAGAAATGCCTTTGCCGCATCGGCGCCGCGCCCCGCGGCGAGCGCCAACCGGATCGCCTCGGCAGCCGCCGCGAGCGGATCGGCGGGAGGCGCTTTCGGCGCCGCCCCCGCTGCTGCCGGCGAAGGCGCGGGCTTGTTCTTCAGGACTTCCGCGACGAAGCTCGCCTCGCGCTCCTGCTCGAAGGCCTTGCGCTCCTTGTACTTTCTCCAGGCGAGGACCACCCAGGCCACGCCGGCCGCGGCGATGGCCAGCACGATCAGCGCCATGACGATTTTCACGCGACGAGTATAGCGGCCCGCCGCATGCAGACCGAACTGGCCGATTTCATCCGCGACACGCCGCAGGGCCGCGAGGCGGACGCCATCTTGCGCAAGTGCGTGCACTGCGGCTTTTGCTCTGCCACCTGCCCGACCTATCAGCTGCTGGGCGATGAGCTGGACAGCCCGCGCGGCCGCATTTACCTGATCAAGCAGGCACTGGAAGGCTCGCCGGTGACCGCTAGCACGCAGTTGCACCTGGACCGCTGCCTGACCTGCCGCGCCTGCGAAACCACTTGCCCCTCGGGTGTGCAGTACGGGCGCCTGGCCGACATCGGCCGGGCCGTGGTGGAGGAAAAGGTCCCGCGCGGCCCATGGCAACGCGCCGTGCGCGCCGCGCTCGCGTTCGTGCTTCCGCGCCGGGCGCTGTTCTCAGGCCTGCTGCGTGCGGGCCGGATGTTCCGATTCCTGTTTCCGGGCCTGGTGCCCGCGGCCGCGCCGGCCGCGGGCGCATGGCCGGCGCCCCGGCACGCGCGGCGCATGCTCGTGCTCGCCGGCTGCGTGCAGCCGGCGCTGGCGCCGCGCATCAACGCTGCAGCCGCGC
>JANMUO010000158.1:0-2380 GCA_031391655.1 Betaproteobacteria bacterium | reverse complement strand
GACGGCCTTGGCTCCAACCTCGTTGTCCAGGTGAAGCAGGGCCGCGTCATGCGCGTGCTGCCGCTGGACAACGAAGCCATCAACGAATGCTGGCTCTCGGACAAGGACCGCTTCTCCTACGAGGGGCTGAATGCGCCGGACCGGCTGACGCGGCCCATGGTGCGCAACAACGGCCAGCTGCACGAGGTGGAATGGGAAGTGGCGCTGGCGCGCGCCGCCGCGGGCCTGAAGGACGCGGGCGTGTTCGCCTCGCCGCACGCCACGCTCGAGGAGCTCTTCCTCGCTGGCAAGTTCGGCGCGGCGGACTTCCGCCTGCGGCACAGCGATTTCTCCGCCGACGGCAGGCGCGCCGGCATCCCCTGGCTCGGCATGCCGATCGCCGAGGTCGGCAGCCTCGACCGCGTGCTGGTGGTGGGCTCGTTCCTGCGCAAGGACCATCCGCTGATCGCGCAGCGCCTGCGCCAGGCCGCCAAGCGCGGGGCGCAGATCCATGTGCTGCACTCGGTGGACGACGACTGGCTGATGCCTGTCGCGAGCAGGACCATCGTCGCGCCCTCGGCGATCCCTGGCGCCATCGCCGCGTTCAAGGACCGGCTCGCCGGCGCGAAGAACGCGGCGGTGCTGCTCGGCAACTTCGCGCAGCAGCACCCGCAGGCGGGGCAGATCCATGCCGCGGCGCAGGCGCTGGACGTGAAAGTGGGATTCCTCGGCGAGGCGGCGAACTCGGTCGGCGGTTACGTGGCCGGGCTGCCGACGGGAGGAGGCCTACCTGCCGCGAGCAGAAAACAGGCGATGCTCCTGCTGAATGTGGAACCGGGCCTGGATTGCGCCGACTCGCTGGCGACGCAGAATGCCGGGTTTATCGTCAACTTGACGTCCTGGAAATCGGACGTGGGCGACGTGCTGCTGCCGATCGCCCCGTTCAGCGAGACCGCGGGCACCTTCATCAGCACCGAGGGCCGCGTGCAGAGCTTCCACGCCACCGTGCAGCCGCTGGGCGAAGCGCGCCCGGCCTGGAAGGTGCTGCGCGTGCTGGGCACCTTGCTCGGCAAGCCGGATTTCGCCTACGACACGATCGAAGAAGTGCGCCAGGCTTGCCTGGGCGACCGGGACGTGGCCACGCTGCTGTCGAACCGTATCGACGGCGTGGACGCCGTCACTGCTGCCGCAGGCGGCGGCATTCAGCGCATCGCCGACGTGCCGATCTACTTTGCCGACCCCCTGGTGCGCCGTGCGCCTTCGTTGCAGAAGACCGGCGATGCGAAGCCGCCCCGCGCGTGGATGAATTCGCGCTTGATGCAGAAGTTCGGCATCGCCGCGGGCCAACCCGTCATCGTGCGCCAGGGCAGCGGCAGCGCGAAGCTCCCCGCGGGCCTGGACGACAAGCTGCCCGACGACTGCGTGCGCGTCGCGGCGGCGCATGCCTCGACCGCCGCACTGGGCGCGATGTTCGGCAGCCTCTGCCTGGAGAAGGCGCCGGTGGAGAAGGTGGCCTAGATGGAATGGCGCGCGGCCCTCATCGACACCGCCTGGAACCTGGCGTACATCGTCGCCATCCTGGTGCCGCTGATGCTGTCGGTGGCCTACCTCACGCTGTGGGAACGCAAGCTCATCGGCTGGATCCAGATCCGCATCGGGCCCAACCGGGTGGGCCCGCTCGGGCTGCTGCAGCCCATCGCCGATGGCGTGAAGCTGCTGTTCAAGGAAATCATCATCCCGGCCAACGCGAGCAAGGGCCTGTTCCTCCTCGCCCCGGTGCTGATGCTGATGCCGGCGATCGCCGTCTGGGCGGTGATCCCGTTCGCCCCGGAAATGGTGCTCGCGGACATCAACGCCGGGCTGCTCTACGTGATGGCGCTCACCTCGATGGGCGTGTACGGCGTGATCATCGCCGGCTGGGCGTCGAACTCGAAGTACGCCTTCCTCGGGGCGATGCGCTCGGCCGCGCAGATGGTGTCCTACGAACTGGCGATGGGTTTTGCGCTGGTGGTGGTGCTGATGGTGTCGGGCAGCCTGAACATGTCGGCCATCGTGGAGCAGCAGGGCAGGGGCTGGTTCGCGGAGCAGGGCCTGACCTTCCTTTCCTGGAACTGGCTGCCGCTCGCGCCCAGGCTGGTGGTGTACTTCGTCTCCGGCATCGCCGAGACCAACCGCGCGCCGTTCGACGTCGTCGAGGGCGAATCGGAGATCGTCGCCGGGCACATGGTCGAGTACTCGGGCATGACCTTCGCCCTGTTCTTCCTCGCCGAATACATGAACATGATCCTGATAGCCGCGCTAACCGCGATCATGTTCTTCGGCGGCTGGCTGCCGCCGATCGATACACCGTTCTTCGACGCGGTCCCGGGGGAGGCCAGCCGTTCCGGCCCTGGCTGCTGCG
>JANMUO010000144.1:0-3916 GCA_031391655.1 Betaproteobacteria bacterium | reverse complement strand
TCGGCGTCACCTCGCAGCGCGAGCTGGAGCGCGTCGCGCGCGAGAAAGGCGGCGGTAACGGCAAGCTGAAGGTGAAGATGGTGCTGACCGCGGCCGGCACCAACCTCAACCACGTGGTCGAGGAAGAGCTCGATCTCGGCTAGTGTGGTGGGAGCCGGCATGAACCTGTCCACCACGCTCTCCACGTCGGCCCGGCAATACGCGGAACTGCCGGCCATCTCGTGGGACGGCGGCTCGCTCAGCTACGGCGCATTCGAGGCCCAAGTGCAGCGCATCGCCGGCGCGCTGCGCGGGCGGCACGGCCTTGCTGCGGGCGCGCGCGTGGCGCTGGCAATGGAGAACGGGCCGGAGTTTCTTCCCGCACTCTATGGCGTATGGCGGGCGGGGCTGTCGGCGGTGCCGATCAACAGCAAGCTGCACGCGCGCGAGATGGCCTGGATCATGGCCGACTCGCAGGCGAGGTTGTGCCTTGCGACGCCGAAGCTCGCCGAGGGCCTGTCCACGCCTGGCATCGGCGCGTTGCCGCCGGTGCTGGTGACCGGTACGCGGGACTACGTGGCGCTGCTGGAGGGTGACGCGGTGGCGGCGACGCCGGGTGATCCGAACGCCGAAGCCTGGCTGTTCTACACCAGCGGCACGACCGGCCGGCCCAAGGGGGCAATGCTGAGCCATCGCAATCTGGTGTTTGCCTGCCAATGCTACTACGCCGACATCGATTATATCGGCCCGGCCGACACCATCCTGCACGCCGCGCCGCTCACGCACGGCTCAGGCCTTTACGGCCTGCCGCACCTGGCCGCCGGCGCGGTCAATGTGATCCCGGAGAGCGGCAGCTTCGACCCGGAGGAGATCTTCCGGCTCATCGCCGCCTGGCCCAACACCTCGTTTTTCGCCGCCCCGACCATGCTGGTGCGACTGATGGCGAGCCCGTCCGCAGGCAGCGCGGACCTGCGCAACCTCAAGACCATCACCTACGGCGGCGCAGCGATGTACGTCGCCGACAGCCTGCGCGCCATCGAGCTCTTCGGTCCGCGCCTGTACCAGCTCTTCGGCCAGGGCGAGAGCCCGATGACCATCACCGGCTTGCCGCAGTCGGACCACGCGGCGCGCTCGAAGCTGGAGTCCTGCGGCTTCGCGCGCACCGGAGTGGAGGTGAAGGTATTCGATGCCGGGGACCGCGAGCTGCCCGCAGGTTCGGTCGGCGAGATCGTCACGCGCTCGGACTGCGTGATGGCAGGCTACTGGGAGAACCCTGCGGCGACGGCGCAGACCTTGCGCGGCGGCTGGCTGCACACGGGCGACGTGGGCAGCCTGGACGAAGCGGGCTACCTCACCATCCGCGACCGCTCCAAGGACATGATCATCTCGGGCGGCTCGAACATCTATCCGCGCGAGATCGAGGAAGTGCTGCTGCGCCACCCGGCAGTGGCCGAATGCTCCGTGATCGGGCGCGCCCACCCCGAGTGGGGCGAGGAAGTGGTGGCCTTCGTGGTGCGCTCCGGCGAGGTCAGCGCGCAGCAGCTTGACGCGTTGTGCCTGGAGCACATTGCGCGCTTCAAGCGGCCGCGCGACTACCGTTTCGTCGACGCCCTGCCGAAGAACAATTACGGCAAGGTGCTCAAGACCGAGCTGCGCAGGCGCCTGGCGCCGGCCTAGTCCTTGTCGGAGCCGCTTGGCGGGTCGGACTCGTAGTCGTGCATCTCGATCACTTCGCGCACCTGCCCGTCCGCCGCGAACTGCACCCAGAGAATGCGCAAGTCGCTCCCTTCGCGCCACGGATACTCCCACACGTCGCGCTGCATGCGCTCCATGCGCACGGCGCGGTACGGCGGCCCGAGCAGCTCGAGCACTTCCTTCGCCTGCGCGCCGGCGGCGACCTTGGCGATGTTCTGACGCGTGAGGCGCTGCTCGATGCCGCGCAGCACGCCGTCGGATCCGACAGTAGCGACGTATATCTCGCGCCCGAAAGGCAGGCGCGAGTAATACAGCAGCGCGTCGCCGTTGGGGCGGGCCAGGACCTCGGCGGGCCTGCCCATCGTGGCCTCTACCTCGGCGCGGGTCGATTTGCCCGGCACCAGGCTCGAGCCACTGTACGACGCACAGCCCGCGAGCAGCGCGAACCCGGCGAGGATTCCTGCCATCTTGCTCATTGGCGTCTCCTTAGCAGTTCCACCAGCTTGCGCGCCGGGTCCACGCGCACCCAGTCCCCGGTCTGGACCAACCCGCGCGGATGCGGCGTCCAGCCTTCCGTGATCGTGATTCCCGCAAACACTGCGCCCTGCACCATCACCGGATTCGTCACTCCAAAGACAAACGCTTTGGGCGCAAGTTTCTTCCATTTGATGTCGTGAAACGCCCATCCCGCGGCAATCCCCCCTTTGGCAGTGGGAAAGAAACAGATCTTGTCCTTCAGGCTGGTGCCCTCCAGCCGGTGCCCAGGCTTGGTGATGGTGCCGGTCCAGCGATCCAGGTCATAGCGCGGCGAAAAGCCTTCTTCGGACACGACGGCTTCGCCCTCGACGACCTCGCCATACGCCCGCTCGACGGCGATCTTCACCGCAGGATCCCGGTGCAGGCGATGTCCACGCAATCTCTTGTGCGCCGCAGGATGGTGTTGAAGCGGTGCGCGCCGATGATGTTCACGATCTTCGCCGAATTGGACACCAGGTTGGTCCAGCCATTGGCCACCCGCATCGGCGAGAGGTTCTGCAGGATGTAGAAGCA
Organism: Betaproteobacteria bacterium; assembly: GCA_031391655.1. Classification (GTDB taxonomy): domain Bacteria; phylum Pseudomonadota; class Gammaproteobacteria; order Burkholderiales; family SG8-39; genus JAABQT01. The sequence goes on along the minus strand of JANMUO010000144.1, from coordinate 1,192 downwards.
GACCCCTTCGAGGATGGTCACCCCGGCCGCTTCCAGCGCCGCAGCGTAGCCCAGTGCGCGCGATTGGGCGAGAACCGCGCCGTTGGTCGTGACAAAGCAACGCGTGCCGGGCTGCAGCTTCCTGCCGTCGAACAACCCGGCAAGCTGCTTCATTTCGAACAGCGACTGCTGCGGACCGGAGAACACCACCAGCCGCGCGTCGCCGCCGCCCAGGCCGTAGCCCGCGTAGGCGCGCTCGATGTCGGCGTCGGTGATCACGATCCGCTCTGCCGGCGCGCGGCCCCCGAGCGCGGCCTCCAGCGTCGGCGCCTCGGGCGTCACGCCCACGAAATGGAACATGCCCATCGAGCCGTAGCTCGCAAGCGCGGCGCCCAGGTGCTTGAGCTCGTCCGCGCCGGGACTGCGCCGGGCGCCGTGGAAGACCGGCACCGAGAAATAGCTCTGGTGCGCCTCGCCCACCAGCTTACCCACCACGCCCCAGTCGGCAAGATCCTCGAGCAAGGCCTGCAGCTCGACGGTGAAGCCGCCCGTGCGGTGCGCGTCCAGGTGAAAGCCATACTCGGGCGTGCGCCCGGTGATCGCCGCGGCGAGCGCCGCCGGGCCCGATTCGAAGTTCGTGCGCGCCCCGAACACCGAGTTGGCGTAGATCACCGTGCCGGTGTCGCCCCAGGCGACGTGCTCGCCGAGGTGCGGCTGGTAGACGGTCTGGTAGTTGATGCAGGTGTCGGTGGTGACCACGTCCATGCGGCGCAGGCAGGCGATCAGCTCGCGCTCCTTGGCGACCTCGCCGTCGTCCTGTCCCAGCCGCTTGCAGTGCGCAAAATCGATGCAGCGCGCATTGGTGGTGGTGCCGACGGCGCAGCGGCCGCCGAGCGCCGCGTAGTCCCTGAGCCAATCGAGGCCACCGTCGCCCATCACCTCGATGTCGCCCATCATGTGGACGTTGGTGACCGGTACGAAGCGCTTTGCGCCCCAGAATTTGCCGACTTCGATCTGGTACTGGAGCGCGCGCCTGGCCGGTTCGCCGCGCCCGCCACCGAGGATGGATTGCTCCTCGGAGGTCAAATCCACCGAATTACTCCCCCTTGCCGGGGTTCGGCGTGAAGTACTTGGCGTACTTGTCCGGCACTTCCTTCCACTAGTCGGCGTCGGGCGGCGGCGTGCCCTTGCGCGTGATGTTCGGCCACTTGAC
>JANMUO010000086.1:0-3027 GCA_031391655.1 Betaproteobacteria bacterium | reverse complement strand
CGTCCCTTGGCCGGCGTTTCCAGGATCCCCATGCGCTGCAGCGACGCGCCTTGCTCGTCCAGGAGGCCGAGCATGGCGTAGCGGTGCAGCACCAGCCGCGCCACGTAGGCCACGGTGGACGGCCAGGTCTGCTGTTTCCTGGAGCCTGGAAACGCCGGCCAAGGGACGCGCGCCGCTGATGCAGGGCGCCAAGTGCCCGGAGTGCAGCAGCCACACGCTGATCCGCAGGGACGGCTGCGACTGGTGCACGTCCTGCGGCTACGTCGGGGTCTGCGGCTAGAGCGGGAAGGCCGTCAGCCAGAGCAGTCCCGCAGTGGTCTTGGCGTCGGTGATGCGCCCGTCGCGCACCATCTCCAGCGCCTCGGCGAGCGACAGCGTAAAGACTTCCAGGAATTCCCCCTGCTCGAGCTTTTGCGCGCGCATCTCCAGCCCGCGCGCCAGCCACAGCTCGATGCCTTCGTCGCTGTAAGAGATCGCGTTGTGGATGACGCCGAGCCGGCGCCACTCCGCGGCAACGTAGCCGGTCTCTTCCAACAGTTCACGCCGCGCGGCGACCGCCGAATCCTCGCCGGGATCGCACTTGCCTGCGGGCAGCTCCACGAACACGCGATGGTGCGGGTAGCGGAACTGGCGCTCCATCACCACCCTGTTGTCCGGGAGCAGCGCGAGGATAACCACCGCGCCGGGGTGCTTGATGTATTCGCGCACGCCTTCGCTGCCGTCCGGCAGGCGCACGCGATCGCGATGCACCTTGAGGAAGCGGCCCGTGTAGACCTCTTCGCCTTCCAAGTACTTCTCTTCCAGGTCCTTCGCCACTAAAGGGATTTGATGGCGATGAAGCAAAGCTGCAGCAGCGGCTGCGGCAGGATGCCCAGTGCCAGCAGCGCGAGCGCGTTGGTCGAGAGCAGCCAGCGCGCAGCGCCCACGCCCTCCGGTCCTGCGACCACCGGCTCGTCGAAATACATCAGCTTGACGATGCGCAGGTAGTAATAGGCCCCGATCAGGGAGAACACGACGGCCGTCACGGCGAGCCAGATCTGTCCCGCCTGTACCGTGGCGGAGATGACGGTGAGCTTGGCGTAGAAACCCGCCGTCGGCGGCACGCCAGCCAGGGAAAACATGAGGATGAGCATCAGGAACGCGGCCCAGGGATCGCGCCGGTTCAGGCCTTTCAGATCTTCCAACCGCTCGCACTCGAAACCCTTGCGCGACAGGTGCAAGAGCATGCCGAAGGTCCCCAGCGACATCAGCACGTAGATCACGGTGTAGAACATCGCCGCGCTGTAGGCGTCGGCCGCGTTCAGCCAGTTGCCTCCCACCACGCCCGAGAGCAGCCCGAGCAGCATGAAGCCCATGTGCGCGATGGTCGAATAGGCCAGCATGCGCTTCAGGTTGGACTGCGCGATGGCGGCGAGGTTGCCGATGGCCATCGACAGCACCGCCATGATGGCGAGCATCTGCTGCCAGTCGGCCGCCAGCCCGAGCATGCCGTTCACCAGCAGGCGCATCGCCATGGCGAAGGCGGCGAGCTTGGGCGCGGTGCCCAGCACCAGCGTGACTGCGGTGGAAGCGCCGTGGTAGACGTCGGGGATCCACATGTGGAACGGCACTACACCCAGCTTGAAGGCGAGGCCCGACACCACGAACACCAGCCCGAACACCAGCAGCGTGCGCGAGGAGCTGGACGTCGCCGTGAGGTTCTCGATCTGCTTTGCCACCTCGGTGATCGACAGCGAGCCGGTGGCGCCGTAGATCATCGACATGCCGTAGAGCAGCAGGCCGGAGGCGAGCGCCCCCAGCACGAAGTACTTCATCGCCGCCTCCACCGAGGCCGCCGAATCCCGGTTGAGCGCCACCAAGGCGTACAGGCACAGCGACAGCAGCTCGAGGCCCAGGTACAGGCTCAAGAAACTGTTCGCGCTCATCATCACCATCATGCCGAGCAGCGCGAACAGCAAAAGCGTGAGGAACTCCCCGCGCAGCAGCGCGCGGTCGAGCAGGTACTGGCGCGAGTAGGCCAGCGCGACCGACACCGCAATGTACGCCGCCAGCTTGAGCAGGTGCCCCATCATGTCGGCGACGAACAGGTCGTTGAAGGCGTAGACCAGCTGCCCGCCGGTGCCCAGCATCACGAACGCCGTGCCCAGGGCGCAGGCGAGCAGGATGAACTGCGAGAGCCAGTAGCTTGCCCGCCGGCGCTCGCCGGCGACGTACAGGTCGACGAGCATCAGCGCGCAGGCACCCCCCAGCAGCAGCATCTCGGGCAGCGCGACGATGGCGTTCATGTCAGAACTTGGGCTGCGCGACGTGGCGCAGCAGCTCGCCCACCGAGGCGTGCATGACTTCGGTGAACGGGTTCGGCCAGATGCCCATGGCGAGCACCGCGGCGGCGAGCAGCCCCAGCACCAGGAATTCGCGCGGGTTGAGGTCCTTCAGCGCCGCCACCTGCTCGTTGCCCACCGCGCCGAAGATCACCCGCTTGTACATCCACAGCGTGTAGGCCGCGCCGAACACCAGGGTACTCGCCGCGGCAAACGCGAGCCAGAAGCTCTTTTGCATCGCGCCCATGATCACCATGAACTCGCCGACGAAGCCGCTGGTCGCCGGCAGCCCGCAGTTGGCCATGGCGAAGAGCATCATCAGCGCGGCGAACTTCGGCATGGTGTTCACCACGCCGCCGTAGTCGGCGATGTTGCGGCTGTGCATGCGGTCGTAGAGCACCCCGACGCACAGGAACAGCGCCGCGGAAACAAAGCCGTGCGAGATCATCTGCACCAGCGCGCCTTCCACCCCCCAGGTGTTGAACACGAAGAAGCCCAGCGTGACGAAGCCCATGTGCGAGATGGACGAATAGGCGATGAGCTTTTTCATGTCCGTCTGCACCAGCGCCACCAGCCCGATGTACACCACCGCCACCAGCGAGAGCGCGATCATCAGCCAGGCCAGCTCGCGCGAGGCGTCGGGCAGGATCGGCAGCGAGAAGCGCACGAAGCCGTAGGCGCCGAGCTTGAGCATGATCGCCGCCAG
>JANMUO010000069.1:0-6723 GCA_031391655.1 Betaproteobacteria bacterium | reverse complement strand
GCTGCGCGAGGCAGCCCGCCGCGACGGTGCCGACATACCCGAGACCCAGGACGCTTATCCGCATGACTTTCCTCGATTGGCGTGTCGCATCCACCAGGCGATGCGACCAGATCCAAAGCATGCAAGAGGCATTTGACGGGGGTGGGGGGCGCGACTAGTCCGGTCGGACCAGTGACAATCCGGATCAGCAGGCGATTTCACTGCGCAGCACGACATTGCCCTGGAGCTGGCACCGCCATGCGATGGTCGGGGCCGGCAGCTTCTCGTCGAAGCGTCGCGACACCCAGCCAAGGATGGGCGCGTCGCTGCCGGTGTGGACCTGGGTACTCGCGCCCTCGATGCCCGGAAGGGTCAGCCGGAGCGTCTTGCCGCCCTGGCGCAGCACGTAGCCACCGGGGACGGCTTCGACCTGGCAGTGCTCGCTGCAATGGAAAAACAGCTCTACGGCGTGCGGTGCCGCCATGTGCAGCGAATCCTCGATGCTCACCAACCTCGATGCCTTGTGCAACAGGATGCGCCGGCGGTGCATCACCGGGTCAGCGAGCCGCTGATAGCCATCCTGCCAACCTTCGAACAGGTCGGCCTCGGGGGTGCTTTCCCACAGGCTGCAGCCAGCCCGCGCCTTCTTCAACCACATGAAATTGCCGCCGGACTCCGACTGGTCCTGCGCATCCACCTGGACAGTGTTGTGAGCAGATGTTCCGCGAAAGTAGCGGCGCCACGCGCTTTGCGTATGGTAGGCATAGGTCCCGGGGTCGATCAGGAACTCCAAGCCGTCGACCGACAAAGTAAACGACAAAGCATCCGCATGCCCATGGGCGGCGATGGTGCGGAACCCCAACGGCCCGGCGTCGACGATGAGACGGACTTCGTTTGCCGTCTCGAGATCGCTGCCGAGGATGTAGTAACCGCCGACGGGAAAGCACTGGCGCGGCGGCGACTCGACCGTTGGCAGGCTTTGCGCGTCGAACAGGGCGTCGGCCTGCTCGCCGATCAGCCATCGCGTCTTGTCGTCGAGCGAGCCGGCTTTGCGCTTGAACTCGCCGCTGCGAAAGACGATCGCCCCGGTCGCGAGCAGCGAGCGATAGGAGGAAAAATCGTCGCCCGGCGCCAGGCGCACGACCTGCCCGTCATCGGAATCGCCGAACATCGGCACATTGCCGCTGACGTCCATGATCGACGCGAGGTACTCGAGCATGGCCTCCACACGCGACTCGTAGGTGACCGAGAACCATATGCCGTTCTGCTTTCCGGCCAGCAGGCAGAGCAGCAGGAAATCGAGCACGAAATGCTGGTACGCGACCGATTGCTCGCGGTTCACGCCGTCGGGGGCGACCTGCCGCCGCGCCTCGGCCTCGAGGACGGCCTTTGCCGTCGATCGCCAGTCGCCGGCCGCAGGCCAGTGCGGCCAGGTCAGCGTGGCAAGGAAAAGTCCTGACGCCTCGCCGATGAGGTGGTTGTTGGCGGACGAGTGGCGCGAAAAGTGGCCGCGCACGAATTGCGCATGCTGATAGACCGAATCGAGCCAGCGCTGCCGGAGGCGCTCGCCCTGGGCACCCTCGAAGAGGGGCGAGCCGAGTCCGCCCGTGAGCTGCCAGGTGACCGACCAGTTGATCAGCCGGATCGCGGCCTCGAGCGCGCTCGACCAGTTGGGGCCCATGCGGCTCGGGCAGGAGTCGAACCAGGACTCCAGGTGCTGCCGGATGACCTTCAGGTAGGCGGCATCACCGCTCAGCGCGTAGGCTTGCGCCAGGGTGACGAGGTGCAGGTGCCGGTTGGGCTCCCAGAGATACTTGATGTCTCCGACCAGCCGCGGATTGCGATAGTCGAGGAGCTTGCCGAATCTGAGCGGCGCCACGATCCTGGACTTCGGATCCTGGTTCCAGCGCGGCGGCGAGCCCAGATCGACATTGCGCAGGGCAAACACATCCAGCTTTCCTGCGGCCACGCGGTCGGCCGCGGCCGTATAGCGCGCGACATCCACCCCTGCGGCCGCGTGAATCCAGCAGCGCGTCCCGACAGCAAGATCGGGGACCGGTACGCTTTGCGGACCGAAGAACAGGCCGATGCGCTCGGCGTTGGCTGACAGCGCGCGCATCACGCGATGCGAGATCTCCACTGGCGTCATGCACCGCAGGCGGTTGAAGCGCCAACTGAACCAATCCCCGAGGCTCGTGGCCGCGGCGGTTGGATCGATCCCTGCACCGGCTTCGGCTAGTTCATGCTTGGACATATTGCCGGTGCCAGATCTCGAGGTTGAGAAGCGTCCACAGGAGCTTTTCGCTGTTCTTCCTGCCCTCCAGGTGGTCGGCAAGAACACCGTCAAGCACCTTGGCGCCGTAGTAGTCCCGGGTGATCGAGGCGGAGCCTTGCAGGTGGCTGGTCAGCATTTCGCGCATCGGGCCGCGAAACCATTTGTTCACCGGCACGCGGAAGCCCACTTTCGGCCGCGCCAGAATGCGTTCCGGAAGCAGGGTCCTGGCTGCCGCCCGGAGTATCCATTTGGTGCGCCAGCCGCGGATGCGGAAGCGGTCCGGCAGGGAGGAAACGAACGCGGCCAGTTCGTGGTCCAGGAACGGAACGCGCGCCTCGAGCGAAGCCGCCATGGTCATGCGGTCTGCGCGCTCGAGGAGATTGTCGGGCAGCCAGCTGGTCTGGTCGAAGTACAGCATGCGCCTGAGCGAGCTGTTGCGCGGGTCGGCGTCGAACGGCGCCGACTCGGGGGAGGCGGTGCGCTGGAACTTCCGGATCGCCAGCTCGTCGCGCTCGGCGACGCTGAGCGCGCCGAACCAGCGCACGTAGCGCTCGCGCCAATCCTCGATGCCCAGGTTGGTCGCTGCCGTCTTGGCCCGGTGGAAGCTGTAGGGAAGGGCTTGCGCCAGGGGCTCGACGAGGCGGCGGATGCCGCCCGGTAGCCACTGGTAGGGCCGGGCGTAGCGCTCGACCACATGCTTCGGGTAGCCGCCGAGAATCTCGTCGCTGCCTTCCCCGGTCAGCACCATCTTCACGCTGCGCGAGGCTTCGCGCGCCAGCATGTAGATCGGAATGTCGGAGGGTTCGGAGACCGGGGCGTCGCGATAGGCAACCAGCTTGGGGAGCTGGTCGATGAGGTCGCGATCCGTGACCGTGATTTCATGGTGCGCGGTGCCGAACAGCCGCGCCACTTGTGCCGCGTACCCGAGTTCGCTGAAGCCGGGCTCGCCGAAGCCGACCGAGAAAGTATTGACCTTCGCATTGTGACGGCTCATGAGCGCCACGATGGTCGAGGAGTCGAGCCCGCCGGAGAGGAACGCGCCGAACGGCACGTCGCTGACCATCTGCAGTTTGACTGCCTCGTCCAGCCTGGAACGGAACGCGTCGACGATATCGGCCGGCTGCTGCCCGGGAGGAGTCGTGCCGCGGTCGGGCGCCGACCAGTAGCGCGTCTCGGTGAGCATGCCGCGCTCCCAGACGGCGATCGTCCCGGGCAACAGCTTGCGGATGCCGCTGAACAGGGTGTTCGGACCTGGCACGTAGCGATACGCAAGATAGTCCCAGACCGCCTCCGGATTCACGCGCGCCTTGACGCCCGGGATGCGCAGCAGCGCCTTGACCTCCGAGGCGAAATAGAGTCCGTCCCCGTTCTGCAGCAGGAACAGCGGCTTTTCGCCGAAGCGATCCCGCGCCAGCAGCAGGCGTTCCTTGCGGGCATCCCAGATCGCAAACGCGAACATGCCCCGCAGGTGATCGACCACCTTGCATTCCCAGTGCTGGTAGGCGCGCAGCAGGACTTCGGTATCGGAATCGCGCTCGAAGCGGTAGCCGAGGCGGCACAGCTGCTCGCGTATCTCGCGGAAGTTGTAGATCTCGCCGTTGAAGGACACCGCGAGGCCGGCGCCGGCGTCGCACATGGGCTGGCGCGCGCCCGCCGGGTCGATGATCGCCAGTCGCCTGTGCCCCAGGAACACGTCGTGGTCCGTGGCCTTGCAGCGAAACTGCGCGATGCCCTCGCCGTCCGGTCCGCGATGGGCGATCGCGCGCAGCATGGACGCGAGCGTTTCCCGGCCGAGCGCTGCCTCCGGTTTCGCGATCCAACCCGCAATTCCACACATGCCGCCTTCTCCGTAAGTGCTGTCGCCGTCAGCGCAGCGCGCTGGCGTGCTTGCCGTCGAAAAGTTCCCCATAGAGCCGGCGAACGTCTCCGGCCAGGCGCTCTGCGGTATAGCTGCCGGCGATTCGCGTCCGGCATGCCATGCCCATGCGCGCCAGCAGCCCCCTGTCCGAGGCCAGCCTGGCGATCGCGCGCGCGATCGCGTCCGGGTCGTGCAAGGGGACAAACAATCCGTGCACGCCCTCGACGACGACATCCGGGACGGCGCCGACACTGGTGACGACTGCCGGCACGCCCGCCGCCATGCTCTCCAGCAGCGCGTAGGGCAAGCCCTCGCCGTGGCTGGGCAGGACGAACAGGTCCGAGTTCGCGAACAGTTCCTGCTTGCCCGCGCCGAACACCGGGCCGGCGAACGAGACTTCGTCCCCGATGCCGATGTCGGCCGCGAAGCGCCGCAGCTTTGCTTCCTCGGGGCCGTCGCCGGCAATGACCAGCCTGGCGCTCGCACCCGCCGACCGCGCGAGCCTCAGCCCCGTCAGCAGCTCGTACAGTCCTTTCTCCTTCGCCAGCCGGCCCACGTACACGAGCCTCAGCGGGCCGGCTGGCTCGGATCGTTCCCGCATCAGCCTGGCATAGGGCAGGCAGTCAATGCCGTTGGGCAGCACCCGGATCTGCTCCCTTTGCACGAACTCCCGGTAAGCATCGACTTCAGCGTTCGCCAGCACCACGATCGCGTCCGGAATCAGCAGCGTCCGGCGGAGCAATGCCGCCAGCAGGCGGCTGTTGCCGGCGAATTGCCGCGGCAGCAGGCCGCCATGCACCTGGAACAGCACCCGTGCCCCGCATGCCTTGGCCACCAGCATGTGGCCGAGATCCCGCCAGTAGGCGCGCGCATTGAGCGAGCTGTTGATGTGCACGATCGCTGCGCCGCGGGTCAGGATGGCGGCGGCGAGGCGCAAGGGACTGGCGATCAGTCTTGCGAGGCGCCCGGCGCTACCTTCGGCCTGGCCTTCGCTGCCCACCTGGAAGTGAATGAGGCAGAAATCCTCCGCCAGCCCGGAAGTAAGCAGCGTGTTCACGTGCGTGCTCACGCCGCTGACGGCGCCGCGATGCGGGCCGAGGACGAGAACGACCGGTTGTTTCATGCCTTGGAGGCCGTCGCTGGCCGCACCACCGACAGTTCGGCTGCAGGCTGCGCGGTCAGCGTGCCCGCGTACCACTCGACTGCCTTTGCCAAGCCCTCTTTCAATCGGCGGTCCGGCCGATAGCCGAGCAGGTTCGTGGCCTTGGAAATATCGGCCTGCGAGAGCTGCACGTCGCCGGAGCGGAAGTCCCGGTGCGCGGGGCGGCTGTCGCGCAAACGCGGATAACGCGGCTCGAGCAGCCCGCGGATCATCTCGAACAACTGGCTGAGGGTGGTCTTCTCGCCCAGCGCAATGTTGTACACCTGGTTGATGGCGGCTTCGTCGTCGGCAGTGGCGGCCAGCAGATTCGCCTGCACGACGTTGTCGATGTAGCAGAAATCGCGAGCCGTCTGCCCGTCGCCGTTGATATGCACGGGCTCCCCGCGGATCATGCTCGCGACCCACTGCGGTATCACCGCCGCGTACGCCCCGTTCGGATCCTGGCGCGGGCCGAACACGTTGAAATAGCGCAGGCCGATCGAGTCGCGGCCGTAGCAGCGCGCGAACAGGTCCGCGTACATCTCATCGGCATACTTGGTCAGGGCGTAGGGGGACAGCGGGCGGCCGACCGTCGGCTCGACCTTGGGCATCCCGGGGTCGTCGCCGTAAGTCGCGCTCGAGCTGGCGTAGACGAAGCGCGAGACGCCGGCGTCGCGGGCCGCCACCTGCATGTTGAGAAACCCGGTGACGTTGGTGGCGTGGTAGGAAATCGGGTCGTCGATCGACTGCGGCACGCTTCCCAGCGCCGCCTGATGCAGCACGTAGCGCACCGAGTGGCACGCCTCGTGGCAGTCGCGCAGCGAACGGATGTCACCCTCGAGGAAACGGAAGTTGGCCCACTTCTGCTCACCGACGAGCCGCTTGACCTCGAGCAGATTTGCCCGCGACCCCGTCGCGAGATTGTCCAGCCCGATGACGCGCTGGTTCAGCCTGAGCAGGCGTTCGAGGAGGTTCGAACCGATGAATCCCGCGGCGCCTGTCACCAGCCAAGTGCTGGGTTGCTCCTCGATGCGCTCCTGCAGCACTTCGTATGTACGCATGCGCGGATGATGCAGGTGCGCTGTGTAGTGCGACCCTGCGCGCCATGAGCCGTATGGACCCTCAGGTGGTCACCACCGCCTCGGCCGGGCGCAGCAGGTTGCCACAGAGCTCCAGGAGCACTCTTTCGTAGCGGTTCTCCATGGTTTCGGCCGAAAACAGCGCTTCCACCACCCGGCGGGCATTCCCGCCCATGCGGCGGGAATCCCCGCGGTTTGCAAGGACGGACAAGGCCCCGACGAAGGCCCCGGTATCGCCGACCGGAAACAGGTAGCCGTTGTGTCCCGGGGAAATCATCTCGGCGGCGCCGCCGACCTCGGCATGCACCACCGGCTTGCCCAAGGCCATCGCCTCGAGCGCCGCCAGGGAAAAGGCCTCGGTGAAGCTGCACAGGGTCATGACGTCACAGGC
>JANMUO010000005.1:0-8349 GCA_031391655.1 Betaproteobacteria bacterium | reverse complement strand
CCGAAGGCCACCGCCCGGTCTGCCAGGACACCGGCATCGTCAACGTGTTCCTGAAGGTTGGCATGGAGGTGCGCTTCGAGGGATTTCCCGGGTCCGTCGCAGATGCCGTGAACGAGGGCGTGCGCCGCGCCTACAACCACCCGGACAACAAGCTGCGCGCCTCCGTGCTCGAAGACCCCCAGTTCGCCCGGCGCAACACCAAGGACAACACGCCGGCCGTGATCCACACCGAGATGGTGCCGGGCGGCACCGTGGAGGTGGACGTGGCGGCCAAGGGCGGCGGCTCGGAAGCCAAGGCCAAGTTCGCCATGCTCAATCCTTCCGACTCCGTGGTCGACTGGGTGCTGAAGACCGTGCCGACCATGGGCGCGGGCTGGTGCCCGCCGGGCATGCTGGGCATCGGCATCGGCGGCACCGCGGAAAAGGCCATGGTGATGGCGAAGGAAGTGTTGATGGAACCCATCGACATGGCCGAGTTGAAGGCGCGCGGGCCCAAGGACAAGTACGAAGAACTGCGCATCGAGCTCTACGACAAGGTGAACGCGCTCGGTATCGGCGCGCAGGGCCTGGGCGGCCTTTCCACCGTGCTCGACGTCAAGATTGCGTCCTACCCGACGCACGCGGCGAACAAGCCCATTGCGATGATCCCGAATTGCGCCGCGACGCGGCACATCCATTTCGTGCTCGACGGATCCGGGACCGCGGAATTCGAGGTGCCTTCGCTCAGCGACTGGCCCAAGGTCACCTGGACACCGGCAGCCAATGCGCGGCGCGTGAATCTCGATGCGCTGACGCCCGCGGAAGTCGCAGCGTGGAAACCCGGCGAGACGCTGCTGCTCTCGGGCAAGCTGCTGACCGGGCGCGACGCCGCGCACAAACGCATCCAGGACATGCTGGACAAGGGCCAGAAGCTGCCGGTGGACTTCACCAATCGCGTCATCTACTACGTCGGGCCCGTCGATCCAGTCGGCAAGGAAGTCGTGGGGCCTGCCGGTCCGACCACCGCCACGCGCATGGACAAGTTCGTCGAGACCATGCTCGGCAAGACCGGACTCATCGCCATGGTCGGCAAGGGCGAACGCGGCCCGGTGGCCATCGAGGCGATCCGGAAGTACAAGGCGGCGTCGCTCATCGCTGTCGGCGGTGCTGCCTACCTGGTGGCAAAGGCCATCCGCAAATCGAGGGTGCTGGCGTTCGAGGACCTTGGCATGGAAGCAATCTACGAGTTCGAGGTGAAGGAGATGCCCGTGACCGTGGCGGTGGATTCGCTCGGCACCTCGGTCCACCAATCCGGTCCTGACGACTGGAAGCGCAAGATCGTCGAGCTGAAGATCCCGGTGCACGCGGCCTGATGGCCGCCACCCGCTGGCCCGCGGTCTGGGCCGTGTTCGCCGGCGGCCTGGTCTGCGGCGCGTACATCGGCAAGGTGCCGCCCGCGCTGCCCCTGCAACGCGCGGAGCTCGGCCTCACGCTGGTCGAGTCCGGCTTCATCGCCACCACGTTCAACGTCATCGGCATGTTCGTCGGCATGTTCGTCGGCGTGCTGTGCGACCGCTACGGGCACAAGCGCCTGGGGTTGTCCGGGCTGGCAGTCCTGTGCGTCGCCGGGCTGTGCGGCGCATTTGCCTGGAACTTCCCTTCCCTGCTCGCGGCGCGCTTCTTCGAAGGCGTCGGGTTCATCCTCTTCACCGTCGCCGGCTCCGCGCTCATCGCGGAGGCCGCCGCGAACGACGCCAACCGGGCCAAGGTGATGGGTTTGTGGAGTTCCTACATGCCCTCGGGGGGCGTCACGGCGATCGTCCTGGCGCCGCTGCTGCTCGGCGCATGGGGTTGGCGCGGCGCCTGGATCGTGTGGGCCGTCGCTGCGGCAGCGGCGCTCGTGGTGATCTGGCGCATGGCGCCTGCCCCGAAGTACGGCAGCGTCGGTTCCGTCAAGCTCGCCCTCGAATCGCTGCGCAAGCCCGGCAGCGTCGCGCTGGCGCTGCTTTTCGCCTTCTACACCGCCCAGTGGACGTCGGTGATGATCTGGCTTCCCACCTTCGTCGTGGACGAGCGCGGCGGCAGCGCGACCCTGGCTTCCATGCTGACCGCGCTGATGGTGCTGGTGAACATTCCGGGCAACATCGGCGGCGGCTGGCTCATTGCGCATGGCGTGCGGCGCGGGAAACTGATCCTCGCGGCGGCCGCGATCATGGTGGTCACGGATATCGCGATGCTGAGTAGCGTCCTGCCGGATGCGCTGCGCTTCCTCGCGATCCTGGTCTTTTCCTGCGGCGCCGGGACGATTCCCGGCGCGATTTTCACCGGCGTGGTGGTGCACGCGAAGACGCCCCAGCACGTGGGAACGACCAACGGCATGGTGATGCAGACCTCGCAGGCCGGGCAGTTCTTCGGCCCGATCCTGCTTGCTTGGCTCGCGTCGCACTTCGGCGGCTGGGGGGCGTCGCTTTGGGCGATGCTGGCGTTCGCCGGGGCGTGCGCGGCGTGCGGGTACGCCGTACTGCGGATCGAGGCGCGATAGAATCACTCCCACCCCGGAGACTCCCATGCGCCAAGTCCAGATCTGCGAAGTCGGCCCCCGCGACGGGCTGCAGAACGCCAAGCAGCAGATGCCCACTGAGGTGAAGAAGGCCTGGATCAGCGCCCTCGCCGCCGCCGGCCTGAACGAAATCGAAGTCGGCTCCTTCGTTCCGCCGAAACTCATCCCGGCGATGGCAGACACGGGCGAGATCGTGAAGCACGCGTTGACCCTCCCCGGCCTGAAGGTCGTGGCCCTCGCCCCGAACGTGAAGGGCTTCGAGCGTGCCCGCGACGCGGGCGCGCACAAGATCACTTTCCCCGTCTCTGCCTCGCACCAGCACAGCGTTTCCAACGTGCGCATGACGCCCGACCAGATGATCGAGGAAGTGCGCAAGGCTGCGCAGATGCGCAACGGCAAAGGCCCCGAGATCGAGGGCGCCGTCTCCACCGCGTTCGGCTGCACCATGCAGGGCGACGTGCCTGAGGACGAGGTGATCCGCATCGCTGTGGCGCTGGCCAAGTTCTGCGAAGGCGTGGCGCTCGCCGACACCGTGGGCTATGCCAATCCCGCGCAGGTAAAGCGCATCTTCCGCCGCGCGAAGCAGGAACTCGGCGACAAGCTGGAAGCCGCGCATTTCCACAACACCCGCGGCCTGGGCCTCGCCAACGCGCTCGCCGCCTACGAGGAAGGCGTGCGCGCCTTCGACTCCTCGATGGGGGGGCTTGGCGGCTGCCCGTTCGCCCCCGGCGCGAGCGGCAATGTGATCACCGAAGACCTGGTGTTCATGTTCGAGAGCATGGGCGTGTCCACCGGCATCGATTTCGACAAGCTGCTCGCCGCGAGGAAGATCATGGTGAGCGGCGTGCCGGACGAGCCGCTCTACGGCCACATGGCGCTCGCCGGCCTGCCCAAAGGATTCCGTGCTGCCGCTTGAAGGGGTGCGCGTCGTGGAGTTCGCGCACATGGTGATGGGCCCCACCTGCGGGCTCGTGCTCGCGGACCTCGGCGCCGAAGTGTTCAAGGTAGAGCCCCTCGAAGGCGACAACACGCGCCGCCTGATGGGCGCGGGCGCGGGCTTCTACCCGATGTTCAACCGCAACAAGAAGAGCCTCGCCCTCGACCTGAAGCGGCCTGAAGGCCGGGAAATCGCACTCAAGCACATCGACAGCGCGGATGCCATGACGGAGAACTTCCGGCCTGGCGCGCTGGAAAAGATGGGGTTCGGCTACGAGGCGCTGTCCTCGCGCAATCCGCACCTGGTGTACTGCACGATGAAGGGGTTCCTTTCGGGTCCCTACGAGGACCGGCCGGCACTCGACGAAGTCGTGCAGATGATGGGGGGCCTCGCCTACATGACGGGGCTGCCCGACCGTCCCTTACGCGTGGGCTCCTCGGTGAACGACATCATGGGCGGCATGTTCGCCGCCATCGGCATCCTTGCCGCGCTGCGCGAGCGCGAAAGCACCGGCAAGGGGCAGCTCGTGCGCAGCGCGCTCTACGAGAACACGGCATTCCTGGTCGCGCAGCACATGGCGCAGCTCGCCATCACCGGCGAAGAGCCCCCGCCGATGGCGGTGAAGAAGCCCGCCTGGGGCATCTACGACATCTTCCCCACCAGGGACGGCGATCGCCTGTTCGTCGGCGTGGTCACCGACACGCAGTGGGAAGTGTTCTGCCGCGAATTCGGCGCCGCCGATCTCGCCTCGGACGCGCGCCTCAAGACTAACGGCGACCGCGTCAAGGCGCGCGAATGGCTGCTGCCGAAGCTGAATGAGATCTTCAAGCGGCACGACAAGCAGGCGCTGTCCGTGAAACTGGAGGCGATCGGCCTGCCCTACGCGCCGATCACGCGACCGCGCGACCTGTTCGACGACCCGCACCTCAACGCGGGAGGCATGGTCGAGACGAAGGACCCTCGCGGCACGACGTTCAAGGTGCCGGGCCTGCCTCTGGAACTCGCCGGCAAGCGGCTCGCCCTGCGCACCCAGCCGCCGCAGGTCTCGGAGAACGCGCGCGAGCTGCTCGGATCGCTTGGCTACGCGCCCGCACGTATCGATGCGTTGATCGCCGACAAGGTGGTTGCCGAACCGGCGTGAAGGAACTCCGGGCCCAGTGCTGCATCGCCGGCGGCGGTCCCGCCGGCATGATGCTGGGCTTCCTGCTCGCGCGCTCCGGTGTCGACACCGTGGTACTGGAGAAGCACGCCGACTTCCTGCGTGATTTCCGCGGCGACACCGTCCACCCTTCCACCCTGGAAGTGATGCACGAGCTCGAGCTGCTGGAGGCATTCCTGCAGCGGCCGCACCAGAAGCTCTCCCAGATCGCAGGCCAGGTCGGCGGACAGCCGATCGTGATGGCGGATTTCTCGCACCTGCCGGTGCAATGCAAGTTCATCGCCTTCATGCCGCAGTGGGATTTTCTCGATTTCCTCGCGCAGCGCGGCCGAAAATTTCCCGGCTTCCGGCTGTTGATGCAGGCGGAGGCGACTGGATTGATCGAAGAAGCCGGCCGCATCGTCGGCGTGCGCGCATTGACCGCCGAGGGCCCGCTCGAGGTGCGCTCACCCCTCACGGTCGCGGCGGACGGCCGGCATTCGCTGCTGCGCGAGCAGGCCGGCCTCGAGGTTCTGGATTTCGGCGCGCCGATGGACGTGCTGTGGATGCGCATCTCCAAGCGCACCGGGGATCCGCCGAACACGCTCGGCCGCATCAACGCCGGCCGCGTCTTCGTCACGCTGGACCGCGGCGGGTACTGGCAATGCGCTTACGTGATTCCCAAGGGTGGCTACGACGCGCTGCGCCGCGACAGCATCCAGTCCTTCCAGGCCAACATCGTCGCCGTGGCGCCTTTCCTGCGCGAGCGCATCGGCGAGCTGCGCAGCTGGGACGACGTGAAGCTGCTCACCGTGCAGGTGAACCGGCTGCGGCGCTGGCACCGCCCGGGGTTCCTTTGCATCGGCGACGCGGCGCACGCCATGTCACCGATCGGCGGCGTGGGCATCAACCTCGCTGTCCAGGACGCTGTCGCTACCGCTAACCTGCTGGCGAAACCCCTTGCCGCCGATTCCGTGACGGAAGGGGATCTTGGCAGGGTCCAGCATCGCCGCGAGTTTCCCACCCGTATGACGCAACGCATGCAGCTATTCCTGCAGAAAAACGTGATCGGCAGGATCCTCGGCAGCGGCGCCACGCCCGGCATCGCTTGGCCGATCCGCCTGATGCAGCGCTTCCCAGTCCTGCGTCGCATTCCCGCGCGGCTTATCGGGATGGGATTCCGCCCGGAGCACGTGCAGACAAAGGCTGCGGACTAACGCGTTTGCAGGTATGTTTGCCAGCAGCAGCACCCAACCCAAGGAGAGAGGACAATGAGAGCAAGCACCATGCTGGCGGGCGTCGCGCTCGCCGCGTTCACTGCGACGGCCCATGCCCAGGCGCAGCATCCCAGCTACGGTCCGTCGATCAATACCGCGAGCGCGAAAAAGATCGCTGCCGGCGTGATCGCGGAATGCCAGAAGAACAGCTGGAACATCGCCGTTGCTGTCGTGGATACCGCCGGCGACCTGGTGTATTACGAGCGAATGGAAGACACGCAGACCGCGAGCTTCGACATCGCCATCATGAAGGCGAAAGTCGCGGCCACCTACCGGCGCACGACACGCGTATTCGCGGATGCGATCAACAAAGGCGGCAGCCCGTCGTTCGCTACCCTGCCCGGCGTCGTGGGCTCCCCCGGCGGCGTGCCGATCTTCGTCGGCGGGAAGATCGTTGGCGCGGTCGGGGTGAGCGGTGTCACCGGCGACCAGGACGAGCAATGCGCCAAGGCAGGGTTGTAGCAAGTACTGCAGCCTGATGTCCGGACGGGGCCTGACGGCCCCGTTTTCATTTCAGCAGCGCGTCGATCCCCGCCTGCGCGATCTGCTCGTCTTCCTGCGACTGCACGCCCGACACGCCCACCGCGCCCACGCAGGTTCCAGCCGAGACGATCGGCACCCCGCCCTGCACCGGCAGGATGCCCGGCATCTTCAGCATCACCGTCCTGCCCTGCTTGACGCGCTCCTCCCAGGTACCGCTGCTGCGGCGCGACAGGGCCGCGGTGCGCGCCTTTTCCACGCTGATCGCCGCGGTCGAGGGCGCCGCGCCATCCATGCGCGCGAAATGCAGCAGGTGGCCGCCGTCGTCCAGGATGGCGATGGAAACGATCCACTTGTTGCGCCGTGCCTCGGCAATGCAGGCGGCGGCAATCTTTTCGCAGTCTGCGAAGGTCAGTTCGGGCCGTGTCTTCATTGCAGCGCCTGCCGGATCTGCTCGAGCGCCCCCGGATCCTCAATGGTCGTCAAGTCGCCCGGATCGCGCTTCTCGGCGAGCGCCTGGATGGAACGGCGCAGCACCTTGCCCGAGCGCGTTTTGGGCAGCAGCGTCACGAAGAACACCCGGCCCGGCCGTCCGATGGCACCGAGCTGCTTGTCGACGGTCTGCATCACCTCGCCCTCCATCTTCATGCGCGCATCGCTCGTGGCGATGCTGGCCGGATCCTTCACCACCGCGAACGCCATCGGCAGCTGCCCCTTCAACTGGTCGGCGACGCCCACGACCGCGCATTCGGCGATGCCGGGATGCATGTTCACCGCCTCCTCGATCTCGCGCGTGCCCAGGCGATGGCCGGCGACGTTGATCACGTCATCCGTCCGGCCGAGGATGAAGTAGTAGCCGTCCTTGTCGCGGATGCCCCAGTCGAAGGTGGTGTAGACGAGCTTTTTCGTGAAGGTCGAGAAATAGGTCTTCACGAAGCGCTCGTCGTCCCCCCAGATGGTGGTCATGCAGCCCGGCGGCAGCGGCGGCTCCACCACCACCACGGCCTTCTCGTCCGCCCCCGCTTCGCTGGCGTCGGACTCGCGCAGCAGCTTCAGGTCGTAGCCGTAGGCCGGAAACGATGGACTGCCGAACTTGATCGGCGTCTGCTCCACTCCCGGCACCGACGTCAGCACCGGCCAGCCCGTCTCCGTCTGCCAGTAGTGGTCGATCACCGGCTTGCCGAGACCGTTGGCGATCCAGGCGTGCGTCGGCTCGTCCAGCGGCTCGCCGGCGAGGAACAGGTGCTTCAGCGAGGACAGGTCGTATTTCTTCAGGTAGGCCGGGTCGTGCTTCTTCAGCACGCGGATGGCGGTCGGCGCGGAAAACATCACCGCCACCTTGTGGTCCTGCACAATCTTCCACCACACGCCCGGGTCGGGCCGCACCGGCACGCCCTCGTAGAGGATGCTGGTCATGCCCGCGATCAGCGGGCCGTAGATAATGTAGGAGTGCCCCACCGCCCAGCCGATGTCGGAGGTGGTGAAGATCGTCTCGCCGGGCCCGCCGCAATAGATGTATTCCATCGACGCGGCCATCGCCACCGCGTGCCCGCCGACATCTCGCTTCACGCCTTTTGGCTTGCCGGTGTTGCCCGAGGTGTAGAGGATGTAGGACGGCTCGCTCGACTCGAGCCACGTGCAGGGCACCTGCGCGCCCTTGTGCTTCGCGGCGAGCTCGGCCCAGTCCACGTCGCGTCCGGCCACAACCGGCATGCCAGGGTCGATGCCGCGCCGGAACACGAGCACGTGCTGCGGCGGCGACTGCGACAGGCGGATCGATTCGTCCACCAGCGGCTTGTACAGGATCGGCTTGCCCATGCGGCTGCCGCCGTCCGCGGTCACCATGAGTTTCGGGCGCGCGTCGTCGATGCGCGCCGCGATCGATTTCGTGATCTCGCCGGAGACGCTGGTGCCGCGGCCGGATACCGAGACGGTGGTCTCGGCGGCGCTTGCCGCGATCGACGCGGCGGGACGCCGC
>JANMUO010000001.1:0-6633 GCA_031391655.1 Betaproteobacteria bacterium | reverse complement strand
GGACACGAGCTTGACGTAGCCCTTCGCCGCCTTCGGCGACAGCAGGACGTAGTCGCCGTCCTTGCCCCACTCGACGTCGGCGTTCTCGTATATTTTCTGGAACTCTTCCGATGCAGCCAGCAGCTGGACGGGTCCGGCGCTGGCTGTGGTGCGCAGCTTGAACTCAAAGGTGGGCACAGTCGTCCTGCCCGCGCATCGCACATGCATGTTCTCGCAGAAGTACGGCAGCGTCGGTGTGCACGCGACTTCCCCGGCTTGCCGTCGCGCGAAGAACGCGGCGACATCCGCTTCGTCTGCAACCACATCACCGCTCGAGCTCAGCCAGGCGATTCCGAAGAGCAAGAGATGAAGGGTCCGTGCCGCCATCCTCAAAGCGCAACCGTCACGCGCAAAAACGTCGCGGGAATGGAGGTCATGTCATTGCGTGAGCTCTTGTTATGCGTCTTGCACAGTTCCTCCAGCTGCATCTGCAGGTCCGCAACGCGCCCGCCCTTGGCGGCGGCTTCGAAGGCATTCATGGTCGGCCCGTAGTAGTTCTTGAACAGCCCGGCGAACTCCACCGGCGTGCCGGGAGAGTTGAAGGTAAACGTGTCGCGCGCGAAGGATATTCTCCCGGCCGGGACTCCGGCGGCGACAAAGCGCTCGGTGACGTTGCTCTCGACACCCCAGGTCATCGGGCTGACGAAGCCATCTGGCGGCGGCGGGGTGAACGTCGAGCTGATCTTCAGGATCTGCGCGACCAGCGTCGGATCGTTGGGGATCCAGTTGCCCATGATGATGCGTCCCCCGGGCCGGGTGACGCGGACCATCTCCTTCGCCACGTCGAACGGCTTGGGCGCGAACATCGCGCCGAAGATGCTGACCAGCAGGTCGAAGCTCCGATCCTGCACCCCCTGCATGTTGGAGGCATCGCCTTCCTGGAACCTGCAGTTGGCGAGCCCCAGCTCCTTTGCCCGCTTGTTGCCCGCGGCGACGAGGTTGGCCGCGATGTCGACCCCCAGCACATCGGCGCCGCGTTTCGCTTCAGGGATGGCGGTGGTTCCGTCACCGCATCCAAGGTCGAGCACCTTGAGGCCTTTCGTGATGCCGAATTTCTCGACGAGCGCGTCTCCGCTTTCGCGCATGGTTCCCGCGACGCGCGTGAAGTCGCCCTTTTCCCATAGTGCCTTGTTCGGATTCATATGATCGCCCCTTGCAGGTTGGTTCGCGGTTGGTGAAGGTATCTGAGTCAGCGCTGGCGTGCGCGCCTTCGTGCAGAACAGGTCTACTTAGGTCCGGACCGGACGAAGACAACTCCTGAAACGACGGCATACTTGCTCGACATGTCGATCTCCCCGGTTGGTTTCAGGCCTTCAGTTCGACCAGCACCTCGTGATAGCGATGGTCGTCGACATTGCGCGCCGCATGGGTGTCGCCGCCCTTGCGAAAGTACACCTCGCCGGCATTCAGGGTCGCCCGGACGACGCCGCTGGCGCGCGTGACTTCGAGCGTGCCGCCCTCGATCGGATAGAAGAAGTAGTCGTGGTCGTGCCGGTGCGCCTCAATGCTCTCGCCTGGCTGCAGCGTGAGCTCCCAGACGCGGATGCGCTCGTTCTCGAATATCAGCTTGGTACCGACTTCCGGCATGGTGACCTCTCCCAGAGTTAGCTGAACGCCGGTATCCCCGTAATCGCCCTTCCCAGGATCAGCGCATGGATGTCGTGCGTGCCTTCGTAGGTGTTCACCACTTCCAGGTTCACCACGTGCCGGATGATGCCGAACTCATCCGAAATGCCGTTGCCGCCCAGCATGTCGCGAGCGACGCGTGCGATGTCCAGCGACTTGCCGCAGGAGTTGCGCTTGAGGATGGACGTGATCTCCGGCGACGCCGTGCCTTCGTCCTTCATGCGGCCGAGGCGCAGGCAGGCCTGCAGGCCCAGCGCGATCTCGGTCTGCATGTCGGCGAGCTTTTTCTGGATGAGCTGGTTGGCGGCCAGGGGCCGGTCGAACTGCTTGCGATCGAGCACGTACTGCCGGGCGCGGTGGAAGCAGTCTTCCGCCGCCCCCAGCGCGCCCCAGGCGATGCCGTAGCGGGCTGAGTTCAGGCAGGTGAAGGGGCCCTTCAGGCCGCGCACCTCGGGGAACGCGTTCTCCTCGGGGCAAAAGACGTTGTCCATCACGATTTCGCCCGTGATTGAGGTCCGCAGTCCCACCTTGCCCAGGATCTTCGGCGCCGACAGGCCCTTCATGCCCTTGTCGAGGATGAAGCCGCGGATCTCGCCGACGTTGCCTTTCTCGTCCACTTCCTTCGCCCAGACGACGAACACGTCCGCCACCGGA
The DNA here is from genome assembly GCA_031391655.1 of Betaproteobacteria bacterium. Taxonomy (GTDB): domain Bacteria; phylum Pseudomonadota; class Gammaproteobacteria; order Burkholderiales; family SG8-39; genus JAABQT01. Next base: position 4,314 of record JANMUO010000001.1, on the reverse strand, counting down.
GAATTGGAAATCCACATCTTGGAACCCGTGAGGCTGTAGCCACCTTTCACCTTCTTCGCGCGCGTGGCCATCGAGCCCGGATCCGAGCCGTGGTTGGGTTCGGTCAATCCAAAGCACCCGATCCATTCCCCTTTGGCCAGCCTGGGCAGGTATTTCTTCTTCTGCGCCTCGGTGCCGAACTCGAAGATCGGCACCATGACGAGCGAACTCTGCACGCTCATCGTCGAGCGATACCCGGAATCGATGCGCTCGACTTCACGCGCAATCAGCCCGTAGCAGACGTAGTTGAGCCCCGGGCCGCCGTACTCGGCAGGGATCGTCGGACCCAGGAGCCCCAGCGCTCCCATTTCCTTGAACACCTCGAGGTCCACTTTCTCGTGGCGGAAGGCTTCCAGCACGCGCGGGGCGAGCTTGTCCTGGCAGTAGGCGGCGGCAGCCTCGCGCACCATGCGCTCGTCCTCCGAGAGCTGCTGGTCGAGCAGGAACGGGTCGCTCCAGACGAACTTCACTGCACCCTCTCCAGGATCACGGCGAGGCCCTGGCCCACCCCGATGCACAGGGACACTGCCGCGTATTTTCCACCCGTCTGCTGCAGTTCGCGCGACACCGTGAGCGCAAGGCGCGCCCCGGAACAGCCCAGCGGGTGGCCGATGGCGATCGCCCCGCCGTTGGGATTCACGCGCGGGTCCTTGAAATCCACGTTCATCAGCCGCAGGCAGGCGAGCACCTGGCTCGCGAAGGCTTCGTTGATCTCGATGATGTCCATGTCCTTGAGCGACTTGCCAGCGCGCTCCAGGGCCCGCGGGATGGCGTAGGCGGGGCCCACGCCCATGATGCGCGGCTCCACCGCGGCCGATGCTGCGGAGAGAATCCTCGCAATCGGCTTCTTGCCGTTCTTCTCGCCCCACTTGCGGCTGGCGACGATGAGCGCGGCGGCGCCGTCGTTTACCCCGGAAGCGTTGCCCGCGGTGACCACGCCGCCTTCGAACAGGGGCTTGAGCTTTGCGAGGGACTCCATGGTGCTGTCGCGACGCGGGTGCTCATCGGCGTCCACCACGACGGGCGGCGCGTCCTTCTTCTTCGAGGGCAGGGCGATGCCCAGGATCTCGCCCTTGTAGAAGCCCTCCGCTTCGGCCTGCGCGTACTTCTTCTGCGAGCCGAGGGCGAATTCGTCGGCTTCCGCGCGCGAGACGTTGAACTCCTTGGCCACATTGTCGCCGGTCTCCGGCATCTGGTGGTCGCCGAACATCTTTTTGAAGCGCGGGTTCGTAAAGCGGCTTCCGATGGTGGTGTCGTACATCTTCACGTCGCGCGAGTAGGGCGAGTCGGACTTGCCGATGACGAAGGGCGCGCGCGACATGCTCTCCACGCCGCCGGCGATGTAGAGCTCGCCTTCGCCCGCGGTGATGGCGCGCGCGGCGTCGGTCACCGCCTGCAGGCCGCTCGCGCACAACCGGTTCACCGTGACCGCCGGCGTGCTCGCCGGCAAGCCCGCCATCAGCGCGGCGAAGCGCGCGACATTGCGGCAGTCCTCGCCGGCCTGCGTCACGCAGCCGAGGATCACGTCGCTGATGTCCTCTGGCTTCACGCTGTTGCGCTTGACCACTGCGGCGATGACTTCGCCGGCAAGGTCGTCCGGGCGCACTGTCGACAATTTTCCGGCGTGGCGGCCGATGGGGGATCGTAGGCCGTCGTAGAGGTAGGCATCGAGCATGGCGTTACTCCGGGGTAAGCAGTGAGAGGCCGAGCCTGGCGCGGCGCACGAGCCAGGGGCTCGGCCGGTAGCGCGGATCTTTGGTGGAATCCTGCATCGCTTCGAGCACGGCGAGAATCTTCGCGCCGCCCGCGGCATCCCCCATGCCCAGGGGACCTTTCGGGTAGCCCAGGCCGAGCATCACTGCGCGATCGAGGTCCTCCGGGCTGGCGATTCCCTGCTGCGCAATGTCGCAGCCGACGTTGACTATATGCGCGACCACGCGCTGCGCGACGAAGCCGGCCGAGTCCCGGATCACCGAAACGGGCACGCCGTCGGCGGCGAGCAGGCCGTGCGCCGCGTCGCGCACCTCCATCCTCGTCGCCGGCGTTGCCATCAGCGTGCGGCGCTTGGCAAATCCAAAAAGGGGATCCACCGCCACGGTATACGCTGGATCCAGGCCCAGTTCCAGCGCCGTGGTGGTCGCATCTGGGCCCAGCGGCGCGACCAGGCAGAGCGTGCCGGGGCCGGGCCGCGCCTCGAGCTGCGCGCCCAGCTTTACCACCAGTTCTTTCAGTTCCGGCACAGCCCAGGCGGAGGCGGCCTTGCCCGCAGGCACCGGCTGCTCGGGGATCTTTTCCTGGGTGTTGTCCTTGTCGTAGCGGTACCAGCCGCGGCCGGTCTTCCTCCCGAGCAGTCCGGCCGCGACGCGCGGCTCGGCGATGTACGCGGGCTGGTACTTGGGCTCGCCGTAATACTGCGCGTGCATGGATTTCATCACTGCGTGCGCGACATCCAGCCCCACCAGGTCGAGCAGGCTGAACGGGCCCATGCGAAAACCCGCCGCGTCCACGAGGATGCGGTCGATGGTAGCGAAATCGGCCACGCCTTCCTGCAATACGCGCAACGACTCGGGCGCATACCCGCGCCCGGCATGGTTGACCACGAACCCCGGCGTGTCCTTGCAGCGCACTGGCGTGTGGCCGTAGCGCTTGGCGAGCGCCACCAGCGCGTCCCCCACCCAGGGCTCCGTGAGCACGCCTTCCACCACCTCCACGATCTTCATCAGCGGCACGGGATTGAAGAAGTGGTAGCCCGCCACGCGCCCCGGGCGCTTGCAGGCTGAGGCCATCGCGGTGACGGAGAGGGACGACGTGTTCGAGGCGAGGATGCACTGCTCGCCGACGACGCCTTCGAGCGCGCGGAACAGCGATTGCTTCGCCTCGAGCTGCTCGACGATCGCCTCCACCACCAGGTGGCAGTCCCTGAGACCCTCGAGCGACTCCACGATCTCGATGCGGCCCAAGGCTGCGTCGGCGGCCTCCTGCGCCATGCGGCCCTTTTGCACCTGGCCGGCGAGCGCTTTGCCGATGGCTTCCTTCGCCTTCGCGGCGGCGCCGGCCTGGGCGTCGAACACGCGCACGCGCGCGCCGCACTGGGCCAGCACCTGCACGATGCCGCGGCCCATGGTGCCGCTGCCGGCGACGCCGGCGGAGAGGTCGCTGCGGGAAACGTCGAGCATGGTGGAGGGGCCGTAATATAATCGCCGCGAGGAGGAGGGACAACACATGAGAACACTGATTCGCATCGCGGCGCTGCTCGCGCTTTGTGCCCCGTACGCCGCGCAGCACGCTTTCGCGCAGGCCTTTCCGGCCAAGCCCATCACCCTGGTCTGCCCCTGGCCCCCCGGCGGTTCCACCGACCTGCACCTGCGCCAGTTCGCGGCCATTGCCGCGAAGCACCTGGGGCAGAACGTGGTGATCGAGAACAAGCCCGGCGCCGGCGGCATGCTCGGGCCGGTGGCCATGTCGCGCACGGCCCCCGACGGCTACACGCTGTCGCAACTGCCGGTGGGCGCGTTCCGCATCCCGCACATGCAGAAGGTGGACTGGGACCCGCTGAAGGATTTCACCTACATCATCGGCATCACGGGCTATACCTTTGGCGTGGTGGTGAAGGCAAATTCGCAATGGAAGACGCTGCAGGACGTGATCGCCTACGCCAAGGCCAACCCCGGCAAGTTCGCCTACAGCTCCACCGGCAACGGCACCTCGCCGCACCTGCTGATCGAGGAGCTGTCGATGAAGACCGGCGTGCAGATGCTGCACGTGCCCTTCAAGGGCAACGCGGATTCCACGCAAGCGCTGATGGGTGGCCACGTCATGGCGCAGTCCGACGCCACCGGCTGGGGCCGGCACGTGGACGCGGGCGCCTTCCGGCTGCTGGTCACGTTCGGCGAGAAGCGCACCAAGTGGGGCGCGCCCACGGCCAAGGAACTGGGCATCGACATCGTGTCCTATTCACCTTATGGCATTGTCGGCCCCAAGGGCATGGACCCGAAGGTGGTGAAAGCGCTGCACGACGCCTTCAGGAAGACCCTGGACGACCCCGAGCACCTGAAGGTGCTGGCGCAGCTGGACCAGGTCTACTGGTACAAATCCAGCGAGGACTACCTCAAGTGGGCGGCCGAGACACTCAAGGCCGAACGCTCGACCATAGAGCGGGTAGGATTGCTGCTGAAGTGAACTGACGGAGGCGCGCATGAAGTATCGCAAGATTCTTCTCGCATACAACGGCTCGATCGAGGGCAAGCGGGCCCTGTTCGAAGCCGCCGACCTGGC
>JANMUO010000405.1:0-14621 GCA_031391655.1 Betaproteobacteria bacterium | reverse complement strand
GATCCCGCTCAACGCCGGCTGCCTCAAGCCGCTCGAGGTGGTGATCCCGGAACGCTCGATGCTCAATCCGCGCTACCCTGCAGCAGTGGTGGCGGGCAACGTGGAGACCTCGCAGTGCGTCACCGACGCGCTCTACGGCGCGCTCGGCGTGCTGGCCGCCTCGCAGGGCACGATGACCAACTTCACTTTCGGCAACGAGCGCTACCAGTACTACGAGACGATCGCCGGCGGCTCGGGGGCCGGACCCGGTTTCGATGGGACCGACGTGGTGCAGACGCACATGACCAACTCGCGCCTGACCGACCCCGAGGTGCTGGAGTGGCGGTTCCCTGTCTTGCTTGAAAGCTTCGAGATCCGCCTCGGCTCGGGCGGTGCGGGCAGGCACCGCGGCGGCCATGGTGCGGTGCGCCGGGTGCGATTCCTGGAACCGATGACCGCGGCGATCCTGTCCAACCATCGCAGCGTCCCGCCCCACGGCATGGCCGGCGGCAAGCCCGGCGCCACGGGCCATAACTATGTTTTACGCAAAGGCGGCGGCCGGGTGGCGCTGGGGCCCACGGACCGCGCCGAGATGGGCGCCGGCGACGTGTTCGTGGTCGAGACCCCGGGCGGGGGCGGCTATGGCGGCGAGATCGTCTAGGGTTCGGCGGTGCCCTTGCTTATAATACGGCGCTGTTTCCGGCACACATTGGCATGAATCCCACCGCGATCTACTCCAAAACTGGCAAGGGCGTGCAGGAAGCGTCCGGCAAGACCAGCCAGTTGTCGCGCGGCGACCGGGCGATCCTGTCGGCCATCGACGGCAAGGTCAACCTGAAGGACCTCGCCGCCAAGTTCGATCGCGCGCCGGACGACAAGTTTCTCGCGCTGGTGAAGAAGATGGATACCGATGGCTTCATCCGCGAGGTGAATCCGGGCGTGGCGCAGCGCGGCGCGGCCAACGCGGCCAAGCCGTCAGCGCCGGCGGCCAAGCCTGCGGGTGGCGGCGGCGGGGGCGGCGGCGAGGAACTCGACTTCACCCAGATCTTCAGCGCGCCGCCCAAGCTGGAAAAGCCCCCGTCCCCACCCGCCGGCGCTGGCGCGGGCGGCGGCGGCGACCCGATGGCGCAAGCGCGCCACGAAGCGGAGATGCGCCAGCGCGCCGAGCGCGAGGCGAAATCCAAGGCGGAAGCGGCCGCGAAAGCGGTGGCCGACGCAGGGATGAAGGAGCGCTCCGAAGCCGAGGCGCGCGCCAAGGCGGCGCGAGAAGCGACGATGCAGGCGGCGGCCGAAGGCAAGACCAAGGCTGAGATCGAAGCGCGCAACCGCGCCGAGGCGCACGCCAAGCTCGAAGCCGAGCGCCAGGCCAAGGAACGCGCCGAGCGCGAGGCGCGCGAAGCCAAGGAACGGGCCGAGCGCGAAGTGCGCGAGAAGGCCGAAGCCGCGGAGAAGGCGCGGCGCGAGGCCGCGGAGCACGCCAAACGCGAAGCCGAGGACCTGCGCCGCAAGGTGGAGGAAGAGCGCCGGGCGCGCGAGGATGCCGAGCGGCGCGCGCGCGAGGAGGCCGAGCGCACCAAGCGCGAGGCGGAGGACCGGGCACGGCGCGAAGCGGAGGAGAAGAAGTCCCGCGCGGAAGCCGAGGAGTTGCGCAAGAAGCTCGAGCAGGAGCGCAAGGCGCGCGAGGAGGCCGAGAAGAAGGCCCAGGAGGAGCGCGACAAGCGCCAGCGCGAGCGCGAGAAAGAGGACCAGCGCCTGCTGGCCGAGCAGGAAAAGCGCGACGCCGAGCGCCGCGCCAAGGAAGAGGCCGAGAGGACGGAGCGCGACGAGCGCGACCGGCGCGAGCAGGAGGAGAACCAGCGCCAGATCCGGCTCGCGCGCGAGGCCGAGGACAAGAAGCGCCGCGGCGCAGACGCCAAGAAGCGCAAAGACGAGGAGTCCAAGCGCTGGGAGGCCGAGGAGTCGCGGCGCAAGGCCGACGACGCCTACCGCGTGCGCGCCGAGGCCGAGGACAAGGAGCGCGCCGAGCGCGAGGCGGTGGAAGCGGTGGAGCGCGCGGAGTCCGAGAAGAAGGCCGCGGAGGCGGCCGATGCGCTCTCCGGCTCGCTGATGGCGGACCTGGATTCGTTCTCCAAGCGCGAGGAGGAAGAGCGCAAGGAGAAGGAGGAGGCCGACCGCAAGGCGCGCGCCGAGGCGCAGCGCCGCGCGAAGGAAGACGAGGAGCGGCGCGAGCGGGAAGAGTCCGAGAGGAAGGCGCGCAAGGACGAGGAGAAGCGCCACCGCGAGGAGGAGGAGCGCCGCGCGGCCGAGGAGAAGGAACGCCTGGAGCGCGAGGCCGAGGAAAAGCGCAAGGAAGAGGAAGCCGAGAGGAAGAAAAAGGATCGCGAGGAACAGGCGCGCAAGGCGGCCTCGAGCGACATCCCGATCACCGGCGACGACCTGGGGCGCAGCGACATCTCGGACGACGAGCGTAAGCTCACGCCCGAGGCGCGCAAGGCGCTGCGCGAGCGCGAGCGCGAAGTGGCGCGCGCGCGCGCGCGCGGCGACCAGCCGGCGGCCAAGGGCGCGAGCGCCTACCAGCGCAAGCAGCCGGTCAAGTGGGGCAAGCCGGTGGCGCTGGCGCTGTTCTTCCTGCTGGCGGGCGGGGTCGGGGTGGTCAACTTCCTGCCGCTGTCCACCAGCGAGTACGAGAAGCTGGCCACCGACGCCATCGGCCAACCGGTGAAGATCGGCTCGGCGCGCATGTGGGTGCTGGCCGGGGTGCAGGTGCGCTTCGAGCGCGTGAGCATCGGCGAGAGCATCAGGATCGCGGAAGTGCGCGCGGTGCCCCAGCTCGGCTCGCTGCTCAACGAGAACAAGGAATTCAGCCGCGTCGAGGTGGACAAGGTGACGCTGCCGCAGTCGGTGCTGGGCGGGGCCCTGTTCGGCAGCCTGAAGGGCGATCGGCTGCGCGTGGCGCGCGTGGTGGCCAAGGAAGTGAAGCTGGAGGGGCCGCTGGCGCTGCCGATGATCGATTTCGACGCCGCGATCGGCGGCGACGGGCGCGTGAACTCGGTGCGCCTGTCGGGCGAGCGCGTCAACGGGCTCATCACGCCCAAGGGCGATGGCGTGGCGTTCGAAGCCACGCTGGGCGGCTTCACCGTGCCCTTCGTGGAGAAGTTCGCCATTGCCGATTTCGGCATGAAGGGCACCGCCGACCGCAACAGCATGACGCTCACCGAGTTCGACGGGCGCCTGTACGACGGCCTGGTGGGCGGCAAGGCGCGCATCACCTGGGGCGCGCAGTGGGCCGTGCAGGGCGACATCCAGGGCAAGGGCATGAACGCGGCGGTGTTTGCGCCGCAGCTGGTGTCCCAGGGCCGCTTCGACGGCAAGGGGCGCTTCGCCCTGGCCGGCGCCGACCCGGCCAAGCTCGCCGAGGGCGCGCGCCTGGACGGCACGTTCACCGTGACCAAGGGCGCGCTGGGCAGCTTCGACCTGTCGCGCGCGCTGCAGTCCACCAGCGCCCAGGCGAGCGGGCGCACGCAGTTCTCCGAACTGGAGGGCAGCGCGGCCCTGGCCAACGGCGCGTTGGTGCTGCGCGACCTGAAGCTCTCTTCGGGCCTGCTCACCGCCAACGGCACGCTGGACGTGGATGCCGCCGGCGGGTTGTCGGGGCGCATCAACGCCGAACTGCGCAACCTGCGGGGCACGTTCTACATCGGCGGCAAGCTGCAGGACCCGCAGTTGAGGAGGTAAGTGCAAAAGCTTCTCCAGTTCCGCGGCGCCAGGGCGCTGCAGGAATTCCGCCTCGCCAAGCTCCTCCCGCAACTGCAATCCGCCCAGCCGGGCATCCGCAGCCTCTCGGCCGAGTACCGCCATTTCGTCGAGGGGGATGCCGCGCTGAGCGAAGGCGAGGAGAAGCTCCTCGCGCGCCTCCTGCAGTACGGCGCGCCGCCGCAGGCGGTGAAGCCCAGCGACACCTTGTACCTCGTGGTTCCCCGCGTCGGCACCATCTCGCCCTGGTCGTCCAAGGCCACCGACATCGCGCGCAACTGCGGACTCGCCGGCCTGCGGCGCATCGAGCGTGGCACGGCCTTTTACGTGCGCGGCGGCGTGCGCTCGGACAACGTAGCGGCGCTATTGCATGACCGCATGACCGAGACGGTGCTCGGCTCGTTCGAGGAGGCGGGGCAGCTTTTCCAGCACGTCGCGCCGCGGCCGCTGGCGCGCGTGCCGCTGGCTGCGCTCGAGGAGGCGAACCTGCGGCTGGGGCTCGCGCTGTCGGAGGAGGAGATCGGGTACCTGCGCAAGGCCTACGGCCTGATGGGGCGCGATCCCACCGACGCCGAGCTCACCATGTTCGCGCAGGCGAACTCCGAGCACTGCCGGCACAAGATCTTCAACGCCGACTGGATCGTTGACGGGGCGGCGAAGGACAAGTCGCTGTTCGCCATGATCAAGCACACGCATGCGTCCAATCCGCGCGGCACGGTGCTCGCGTACGCGGACAACGCGGCGATCATGGAGGGGCGCCTCGCGCGGCGTTTCTATCCCGGTGCGGACAACGTGTACCTGCCGCGCTCGGAGCGCACGCATACGGTGATGAAGGTGGAGACGCACAACCACCCCACGGCAATCGCGCCGTTTCCGGGGGCGGCGACCGGGGCGGGCGGGGAGATCCGCGACGAGGGCGCGACCGGGCGCGGGGCGAAGCCCAAGGCGGGGCTGGTCGGGTATTCGGTGTCCAACCTGCGGATTCCCGGCGCAGTGCAGCCCTGGGAGCAGGCGGATTACGGCAAGCCGGGTCGGATCGTTTCCGCTTTGTCCATCATGCTCGAGGGGCCGATAGGCGCGGCGGCGTTCAACAATGAGTTCGGGCGGCCCAACCTCGCGGGCTACTTCAGGACTTTCGAGGCCAACGTGGGCGGGGTGCAGCGCGGCTACCACAAGCCGATCATGCTGGCGGGCGGCTTGGGGAACATCGCGGCGCGCGATTCCGCCAAGGCGGCGCTGCCCGAGGGCGCCTTGCTTATCCAGCTGGGCGGGCCGGGGATGCTGATCGGCATGGGCGGCGGGGCGGCTTCTTCGATGGGCGCCGGGTCCAACACCGAGGACCTGGATTTCGATTCGGTACAGCGCGGCAATGCCGAGATCCAGCGGCGCGCGCAGGAAGTGATCGATCGGTGCTGGCAGCTCGGGGAATCCAACCCGATCCTGTCCATCCACGACGTGGGGGCGGGCGGGTTGTCCAACGCCATGCCGGAGATCGCCTGGGGCGCGGAGCGCGGGGCTGATCTCGACCTGCGCGCGGCGCCTTCGGAGGATTCGGGCATGTCGCCGCGCGAGATCTGGTGCAACGAGGCGCAGGAGCGCTACGTGCTCGCCATCGCACCGTGGTCGCTCGCGGCGTTCAAGGCCATCTGCGAGCGCGAGCGCTGTCCGTTCGCGGTGCTGGGGACGGCGACGGCGGACGGGCATTTGAAGGTCAAGGATTCGACGCTCGGGGATACGCCGGTGGACGTGCCGCTGGAGGTGATCCTCGGCAAGCCGCCGAAGATGCTGCGCGATGTGAAGCATCTCGCGCGCGCGGGGGATGAGTTCTCCCTCGACGGGCTCGACCTCAAGGATTGCGCCTACCGCGTGCTGCGGCATCCTTCTGTTGCCGACAAGACGTTCCTCATTGCCATTGGCGATCGCACGGTGGGCGGGCTTTGCTCGCGGGATCCTTTCGTCGGGCCCTGGCAGGTGCCGGTGGGCGATTGCGCCGTCACCCTGATCGATTTCGACAACGTTTCTGGCGAGGCCTTCGCCATCGGCGAGCGCACGCCGCTTGCTTGCGTGAATGCGCCTGCGTCCGGGCGCATGGCGGTGGGCGAGGCGATCACCAATATTGCCGCGGCACGCATTGGTTCGCTCGATCGCGTGAAGCTGTCCGCCAACTGGATGGCTGCCGCCGGTTCGCCTGGGGAAGACGCTGCGCTTTTCGATACGGTGAAGGCCGTTGCGATGGAGTTGTGTCCTGCGCTCGGGGTGTCCATTCCGGTGGGGAAGGATTCGCTGTCCATGCGCACCGCGTGGGGGGACAAGGAGGTGGTGGCGCCGGTGTCGCTCATCGTTTCCGCGTTTGCGCCGGTGGAGGATGCGCGCGGCACGCTTACGCCAAGGCTGCGCACGGATGCAGGCGATACAGAACTGTTGCTGGTCGACCTCGGCCAGGGCAGGAACCGGCTCGGGGGTTCCATCCTCGCGCAGGTGCATTCCAAATTTGGCACCGAGGTGCCGGACCTGGATGACGCGAAGCTCCTCAAATCCTTCTTCGGGGTGGTGCAGCGGCTGGCGCAGGAAAAGCTCCTCATTGCGTACCACGACCGTTCCGACGGCGGGCTCTTCGCCACTATCTGCGAGATGGCCTTTGCCGGCCACTGTGGAGTCGCGGTGACGCTGGATTCCTTTGCCTACGACGCCGTCACGGAGGATGTGGACGGATTCCGCCGCGCGGGCGAGGAACAGTTGTCCGGACGGGTGCGTGAAATGACGCTGAAGGCCCTGTTCTCGGAAGAACTGGGTGCGGTGTTCCAGATCCGCGCTTCGGACCGCAGCAAGGTGATGGAGGAATTGCGCAAATCTGGATTGGGCGGGGTGTCGCACGTCATCGGCACCTTGAGTCCCCGCGACGAAATCCGTTTCACGCGCCATGCGAAGGCGGTGTTCGCGGAGAAGCGCGTTGATCTCCAGCGCGCCTGGTCGGAAACCACTTTCCGCATGCAGCAGCTGCGCGACAACCCGGAATGCGCCCAGGAAGAATATGACCGGATCCTCGATGCGTCGGATCCGGGCCTCAGCGTTGCGCTGACCTTCGATCCGGCGGAGGACATCTGCGCTCCCTTCCTCTCCAAGAAAACCAAGCCCCGCGTCGCGATCCTTCGCGAACAGGGTGTCAATGGCCAGGTGGAGATGGGCGCTGCGTTCCATCGCGCCGGCTTCGAAGCAGTGGACGTCCACATGTCCGACCTCATTTCAGGCCGGATCTCGCTTTCCTCCTTCAAGGGTTACGCCGCGTGCGGCGGCTTTTCCTACGGCGACGTCCTGGGGGGCGGGCAGGGCTGGGCAAAATCCATCCTGTTCAACGCCAAGGCGCGCAAGGAGTTCGAAGCCTTCTTTGCTCGCTCCGATACCTTCGCCCTGGGCATCTGCAATGGCTGCCAGATGATGTCGGCCCTGAAGGAACTGGTTCCGGGGGCTGCGCACTGGCCTTCGTTCGAGCGCAACCGCTCCGAGCAGTTCGAGGCGCGCATGATCATGGTGGAGATCGTGGAGAGCCCCTCCATCGTCTTCCGGGGGATGGCCGGGTCCCGCATCCCCGGCGTCACCGCCCATGGGGAGGGAAGGGCGCAGTTCACTTCCGATGCCGATCGCAAGAGCGCCATCATCTCTGCTTGCTTCGTCGACAACCGCGGCGTCGTTACTGAAACTTATCCTTTGAACCCCAATGGCTCGCCGGAGGGGATTACGGCGCTGACGACGAAGGATGGGCGGTTCACGATCCTGATGGAGCACCCGGAGCGGGTCTTCAGGACGGTGCAGATGTCCTGGGCGCCGGATGGGGCGGGGGAGGATTCGCCGTGGATGCGGATGTTCAGGAATGCGAGGGTTTGGGTGGGGTAGGGAGTCAGGTATCTCTTTCTGAGATTCCAAATCGTAGTTCGTCGTGGTCTGGTAGGTGCGTCATTGCAGCGATACGATGGCGTGCCATGAACTTTCTCGCGAATACCGTTGAACACGGAACTGCTGTTTGGGGCTGCAACGCTATGGCTCTGAATTCGCAGGTCTTTGGGGGACGTGCAGGAAAACAGGCGGAATGCATTCCGCCTTCTATGCTGTCTACTTCTTGTTAGCGCGCACATGCGAGCGTGGGCAAAGGTGGGGGTCGGGATTCTTGCGACGATCGGGGCGCTTTACGTCGGTTTTGCTGTTCTGATGTCCTTTGTCGTCAAGCGAACGTGCACGGTCTATCCGGTCATGACCGTGCCATCTCCGAGCGGGAACTGGCGCGCAGAGCAGGTACAAGAGACATGCAACGACGATAATCTGCTAAAAACAGTCGTATGGGTATCCACGGATAAGTCGGTCAACGTTGGCGGCAAGAAGTGGAGCGCCTTTCGAGCCGTTTCGTCACAACCCGCTGGTCCGTCCGGAGTCTACGAGCCGGTGCGGTTACAGCTCGTGTGGCTCAACGAATCGGAGCTTCAGATCTCGTATCCCCGCGGCATTGAGCTTCAGCATAGCGAGCGAACGGAAGATGGTTTACGAGTCAGATACCAGGCACTCGCTACCGGTGCGCGCTAACAGCGCAGTGCACCGGACGCGCGCAAGAGCCGCGCGCGCCGGTGGCTGCGAGCGTTATGCGGCTTAGAGAAGGTTGTAGCAAGGCTGGCACAATCGGCATATGGACTTTGAGATCCTCGGCGAAATCACGGTTCTTGAGACCATTGCCTCAGGCCGTGGGATTCGGGATCTCAGGCGACTGCAGCGGAGCTATGGCAAGGGTCGTTGGCGTAAGATGAAGGGATCGGCCCGTATTCGGCTTCGAAATGGAGATGTGCGGCTTGCTGAAATTCATTGGTACGAAGCCCACGGCATCGGGTAACGGGAATTCAAGCGAAAGAACTATCTGGACGAATGACTATGAGACAGCACAAAGCCCGCGCGAAGAAATTTGCTGTTTGTGTCGACAATCGTGGCTATCCCGCGTCACTCGAACTGCACAAGATCTATCGTCTTATCCCGGATGAGCAAGCCGAGGCGGATGGCGATCTCCGGGTAGTCGACGAAAGCGGAGAGGACTATCTCTACTCAGCAGTCCGCTTTGTCCAGATCGAGCCGCCGCTGACGGTCAAGCGATCGCTGCTCCACGCGGCGAAAGCCGCATGACATCGCCTAGCAGCCGACGCGCCGAAGCGCGCGGCTGAAGGCAACGTTCGGCGCCTTGACAGCCGACATCGCACTCCTTGAGGCGCGTGAGCAGGCGCTGGCCGAAGCGTTCATTTGGACTGTTTATTCGAACGCGCAAGGTGCTGCTGTGAGCGATCCCGACGAGGCCACGTTCTCCTTCTCGTTTCGGCTTGGAGTGGATTCGCCATTGGTGTCCGAGCGCAAGAACGCGCTCCGCGCCGTGGTCGCCGAACGCAACAAGTTAGTCCACAAATGGATTGCATCCTTTGATTGCGCGAGTATCAACGACAAGAAGCGAATTATTTGGCGTCAGAGGAGTTTTTGGCGGAACTAGAGGGCCGCATTGCCGGGGCCAAGCCGTAGAATTGATCCAGCACAGCAACGCAGGAGACGCCAATGAAGCTGAGCGATGTACTGGCGGCCAAGGGGCGCCGCGTAGTGACGGTGTCGGCCAAGTCGAGCGTCGCCGACGCGATCCGCACCATGCAGGCCGAAAAGGTCGGCGCGGTGATGGTGCCCGACGCCGAGGGATGCCCGGTCGGCATCTTCACCGAACGCGACGTGGTGCGCCTGGTAGCCGACGGCGACCGCGACTTCGACGCGCTGGCGGTCGAGACGCGCATGACCTGCAGCCTGGTCGTCGGAGCGCTGTCAATGTCGGTCGACGAAGCGCTGGGGCTGATGACCGAGCGGCGCTTTCGCCACCTGCCGGTGGTCGAGGATGGCAAGCTGCTCGGGCTGGTGTCGATCGGAGACCTGGTGAAGGTGAAGCTCGAGGAGACTGCGCAGGAGGCTCAGGCGCTGCGGGCGTACATCGCTACATAGCGACTCTAAGGCGGCGTAGCGCAAACCTGCTCGTAGCGGTAGCGCTGCTTTAGCTGCCCGTTGTACTCGAAAATATCCAGCGTCTTCTCATAGGCCTCACGCGTGATCTCCACGTGCGGCGTCCAGCACCCCAGTTTCTGGTAAGTCGCGATGCAATCGATAAGCACCTGCTCGTCGATATCAGGAAAGTACGATTTCTCCGCCCGCGCAATCTCCGCCGCCGGCGCTTGGTTAAGGTAAGAGCGTGTTTTCCGGTAAGCGCGCATGAACGCCTTCGCCATATCCGTCCCCAACCACTCTCGCGTCGCTGCTAGGCTGGAAAACCCGCACGGCCCGATCAGCGGACCGACGCGGCCGACGACGTGCCCGATGCCGTCGGCCTGCAACTGTTGGGGGTAGGGGCCCTGCTGGTGAACGTACTGTCCCTGTCCCGTCCGAAAGGCCTTGTCGATATCGGCAGGGCCACCAGGCGTGATGAGCTTGATCTTGCCGAAGTCGATCCCCGCCCGATGGCAGGCGTACTTGAACATCGCCTGCGGCTGCCCGCCCTTGAAGGTGACGAGCTCGGCGCCCTCCAGCTTCTTCCAGGAGAACGCCGTGTCCTCGCTGCGCCCCGTGAGGAAGAATCCGTCCATCTCATTGACCTGGGCGAAATGGACCGCCTCCGGCGTCTCCCCCTTGTCCAGGGAAGTGAATCCCTGGGAAAGAGCGGATTGGACGACATGCGCGGTGCCGGCCTTCACCGCCGCCAACGCCGAGACGCCAGGAGGAGAAACGGACCACTCGGCATCCAGGCCCTCGGCCTTGAGGAAGCCGCCAGACATGGTGGAAATGAGCGGGGAGTAGAACGCGGAAAAGAGGGTGAACTGGATGCGGATGGTTTCCATGCGGGTATCCTAAGCGAAGAGCAAAAGAGATGAACCGCCGGACGTTCCTGTTTCTCTCACTAGTCCTCGGCCTGCGGCCGGGGGCCGCTGCGGCGAAGAGGAAGCCGCCGGAACCGCTCGGCATTCCCTGGGTGAAGAAGTTGGTGGGCACCGCAAAATCGGGCATCGACATCCTCCCGGACGGCAGGATGAAGTGCTGGATCGAGCATGAAGTGATCCGCGGCGTGACGCCGGCGATGCTGGTGTGGTGGTTCAAGCACCTCGAAGGCGACATGGAATACGCCGGAAGGAAACTGAACCGCTACCGCGTCTGGCACCCGCGCGACCACATCGCCATCGAATACGCGAAGAAGAACGCGGACGGCACGGTCGGGGTGGGGAGCGTGATCCACCTCACCGAGATGCTTGGGGCGAACCCCGATTACCTGGTGGACGTTCACACCGAAATCGTGCGGCTGGACGAAGGCGGCTTCGGCCACCGGCCGAGCTTTCACGGCTTCCGGGGCGTGGCGATGGACTACGAATTCAAGGAGGTACCGGGAGGCACGCAGTACAACAACAGCCTGGTCGCCGGCACGGAGAAGTTCTTCGGCAAGGTGCTGAATCCCCTCATCCGCCAGTTCGTCTTCGACGAAGCGCACGGTCGCGCCTGGATCCAGCACAACATCGAGGAAGTCGGCAACTTCGAGTCCTTCCTCCCGCAGCTCTACTCCCTCAAGTAAGATCGCGCATCGCCGTTCAAACCGTAGAGGAACCGCACCATGGGCAGATCGACCAACAAGAACCGCCGCAACCGCGTGCGCAAGCAAAAGATCAAGAAGGGCCTGGCCAGGCAGAGCCGGCAGGAGAGCAAGGCCAAGAAGGCGTAGGCCCGCCGATGAAGGTCCTTATCCGGCTGTTTGCGACTGCCCACGGGCTGATGGCCCTGCTGTTCGCCGCCGCCGCAGTGATGCTCATCGCCATCGCCGCCCGCGTGGGCTGGGGCGCCATCGCCAACGGCCTGGACCGGGCAGGAGCGCAAGGAATCATCGAAGCGGTGGGCCTGCTGGCCGCGGCGGTCGTGGCGCTCCAGATCGCCCAGACCATCACCGAGGAGGAAGTCATCCGCGACGCCCATATCAGCGGGCCGACGCGGGTCAGGCGTTTCCTGTCCAGATTCATGGTCGTGGTGATCGTGGCCCTGGCGATCGAAGGGCTGGTCGCGACGTTCAAGGCCGTGCACGAGGATTTGCCGCACCTCTTGTACGCGGCGAGCATCCTGAGCGCCGTGGGGCTGCTCCTCGCCGGCTGGGGTGTGTTCATCCGCCTCAACCGCTACGCCGAAGAGCTGGAGCCGGAGGCGATGGCGGCGGCCAAGCGGGAAGACAAGAAGCTCAAGTAATGAAGGTCGTCTCGGTCAACGTCGGCGGTCCGCGGATCGTCCTCTGGAGAGGGGAGAACGTGCGCACCTCGATCTTCAAGTCGCCAGTCACCGGGCGCGTGCGGGTGGGTGCGACCAACATCGAGGGCGACCAGCAATCGGACCGGGCGGTGCACGGGGGAAACGACAAGGCGGTGTACGCCTATCCCTCGGAACACTACGACTGGTGGCGCCAGGAACTCCCCGACGCGGAGTTCCCCTGGGGCGTGTTCGGCGAGAACCTGACGGTGGAGGGATTGCTCGAGGGCAAGGTGCACATCGGCGATCGCATCCGCGCCGGGTCGGCGGAGTTCGTCGTCACCCAGCCCAGGACGCCCTGCTTCAAGCTCGCCATCCGCTTCGGCCGGCCGGACATCGTGAAGCGATTCCACCTCAGCGGCCGCTCGGGCTTCTACCTCTCGGTGGCGAAAGAGGGCGACGTGGCGGCGGGAGATCCGGTCCAGGTCCTGGCCCAGGATGCGGGCCGCGTCACCGTTGCCGAAGTCTTCGGGCGCTACCCATTGGAAATCGACTAGTGCGAGACGGCGCTTCCGAATCGTTCAAGACGTTCCTGCAGGTCGTTGCAGTGGCCATCGTGATACTCCTCATGTCGATGATCCTCCACAAGGGGTCCGTGGACATCTCGGCACTGGCGCAGAAGCATTCCGGAGGAGAGTTCTGGGTGGCCCTGGTGAAATACTTCTTTTCCAATATGGGCGCCGGTGGATCGTCATGATCCACCTCCGCGACATCCGCTACGTGCGCCTCGGCACCCGCGACCTGGACGAGTCCGCGCGTTTCGCGCGCGACATCCTGGGCCTGGAGCCTGCCGGCGACGACGCCAACACCCGCTACTTCCGCAGCGACAGCCGCGACCACACGCTGGTCTACTTCAAGGGCGACCCGCACGACCACGCCACCGCTTTCGAGCTGGAGGGACGCGAAGCGCTGCACGCCGCAGGTGAAGTGCTGGAAGGCTTGAAGAGGGAAGTGGTGTGGGGAACCAGGACCGCCTGCGAACAGCGCCGCGTGGAATCCTTTATCTCCTTCAAGGATCCCAGCGGCAACAAGGTGGAACTCGTGGTGCGCCCGCACCACAGTGGCAAGGAATACCTGCCGCAACGGGCAGCAGGCATCACCGGCTTCTCCCACATCGGCCTGCGCACCACCGATCCGGTACGGGACGAGAATTTCTGGACCCAGGTGATGAGCGCGAAAGTGTCAGACCGCATCGGCCCGGCGCCGCTCCTGAGGATCGACGAAGTCCACCACCGCTTGGCGCTTTTTCCCTCCGCCTTCGCCGGCGTGCAGCACGTGAACCACCAGGTGGAAGGCTTCGACGACATCATGCGCTCCCACTACTTCCTGAGGGAGCGGGGCGTGAAGATCGTCTTCGGCCCGGGCCGGCACCCGACCTCGGGCGCGATGTTCCTCTACTTCGAAGGCCCCGACGCCATGGTGTACGAGTACTCCTCCGGCGTCAGGCTGATCAAGAAGGAAGAAGAGGCGAACTACCGCCCGCGGCAATTTCCTTTCGAACCGAGCTCCTTCTGCATGTGGGGCTCGCGCCCGGACATCCCGGAGTTCCGGCAGAAGGAAGAATCCGGCGCCAAAGCAGCGTAGCATTTCCCTTCGACCACCAGAGGAGCAAGCAGCCATGCCGACGTTCATCATTCTGGGCAACTACACCGAGCAAGGCGTCAAGACCGTCAAGGATTCCGTCAAGCGCGCCGACGCGGTCAAGGCCGCGGGCAAGAAGTTCGGCGTCACCCTGAAGGACATCCACTGGACCATGGGCGCCTACGACATGGTCGGCACCTTCGAGGCGCCCGATGGGCCGTCGATGTCGGCGTTCGTGCTGGCGATCGCCATGCAGGGCAACATCCGCGGACAGACGCTGCGCGCCTACGACAAGGAGGAAATGTCCGGTATCCTCAAGAAACTAGCCTGAATGGAATTCAAGAATATGAGAATCCTGGCCGCAGCACTGCTGGCGTTCGCCGCGCTCGCGCATGCGCAGGAACCCTATCCCTCCAAACCGATCAAGCTCATCGTGCCGTTCACGCCGGGCACCGGCATGGACATCCTCGCGCGCACCCTCGGGCCGGGCCTCGCGGAGCGCTGGAAGGTGCCCGTGGTGGTGGAGAACAGGCCCGGCGCGAGCGGCAACATCGGCACCGAAGCGGTGGCGAAATCCCCGGCCGATGGCTACACCGCACTGGTGACCGCGAGCACGCTGGTGATGAACCGCAGCCTGTTCAAGAGCGTTCCCTACGATCCGGTGAAGGACTTCGTGCCGGTCGCGCTGCTCGCCGTCGGCAACCTCGCCCTGGTAACGCATCCTTCCGTCCCCGCGAACAACGTGCAGGAGCTCATCGCCTACGCGAAGGCCAACCCCGGCAGGCTCGACTACGGCTCGCCGGGCAACGGCACCCCGCACCACCTCGCGATGGAGTTGTTCAAGCAGCAGACTGGAACGCGCATGGTGCACATTCCCTACAAGGGAACAGGCCCCGCGACGCAGGACCTGCTGGGCGGCCAGATCCAGGTGATGTTCCTCACGGTGCACGTCGTCCTGCCGCTGGTGCAGGCGGGGCGGC
>JANMUO010000280.1:0-11269 GCA_031391655.1 Betaproteobacteria bacterium | reverse complement strand
CGCGTGATCGCCGCCACCCACCAGAATCTCGAGACGCGCGTGCGCGAGGGCAGCTTCCGCGAGGACCTCTACCATCGCCTGAACGTGATTCGCATCCGCCTGCCTTCGCTGAGCGAGCGGCGCGAAGACGTGCCGCTGCTGGCGAAGCACTTCCTCGCGCAAAGCGCCAAGCAGCTCGGCGTCGAGGCCAAGCGCCTGTCGGACGGCGCCATCGAGCACCTGTCGAGGCTGGAATTCCCGGGCAACGTGCGCCAGCTGGAGAACCTTTGCCACTGGCTCACCGTGATGGCGCCGGGCCAAGTGGTCGAGCTGGGCGACTTGCCGGCGGAGTTCCGCGATCCCGGCGTGTCCTCGGCGGCCACCGACTGGGTGGCGGCGCTGGAGCAGGAGGCCGAGCGGCGTCTGACGCGCGGCGAGACCGGGATCCTGGACGTGCTCGGCCGGCAGTTTGAGCGCACGCTGATCGCCAAGGCGCTCGCGCGCACCGGCGGCCGCCGCATCGAGGCCGCCAACCTGCTCGGCATGGGTCGCAACACCATCACCCGCAAGATCCAGGAACTCGGCATCGAGGGCGACGCCGAGGATTGAGTTATTTCTTGCGGTTCTGCTCCAGCTTGGCGTCGACGAGCGCCACGATGTCGTCGACGGCCGCGGAGCGCATGCCCTTTTGCGCGGCGACGGTCTTGACCAGGCGGTCGACGCGCTCGATGTTCGGCGCGCCGGCGTAGAGGGCGCGCGCCGCGGAGGATGGACCGGTGAGGCCGTTCGCCGCCGCCGCGTACTTCTCGAAGGGCACCAGGTCTTTCGCGTCCGCGCCGAGGGACACGCACAGCTTGACCACCCAGGCGTAGACCGCGCGCGTTGCCTCGAGGTCCGTGTGCACGGCTTCCTTGATGGAACGGATGCCCGCCGGCGTCACGCAGCGATAGTTGCCGGCGAGCAGCATGGCCCACTTGGCGAGCGGCACGAAGACCGAATCGTGCACCTTGAGCTTGACCGGGAGTTCCACCACGCCGGTGCCGGTGTCGAACCTGGCCGCTTCGATGTCCGCTTCCAGGCGCCGCAGGATCGCCGTGTGCGCATCGGAGTCGAAGCGCGCCGACTTGAAATTGGTCGGCAGGCGGACCTGCAGCACGTTGACCTTCTCTTCCGGCGGGCGGAATGCCTGCGGGTCCGGGCTGCACAGGGTCATCAGCTTGGGATCGAAGCTGTCCCAGACCGTCGGATCGGTGTAGCAGTCCCTGCACCCGCTCGCCGTGACGCCCGGGATGCGCGCGAGGTAAGGCAAGGGCGGCATGTTCATGATCGACATGCACGGCACTCGCGACTTGGCCACGGCGTCGAGCAGTTCGCGCACGCCTGGCGAGCGGTACTGCGGCTCCTGCATCGCGAGCGTGACGAGGTCGTAGTCGGCGGGATTCACGCCTTGCGTGCCGCTGGCAGAAAGCTTCCCCGGCAGCCTGCGCGAATCCACCTCCACCAGGCCCTCGCGGCCCTTCACCGGCATGCGCACGCGCGCGCCTTCCTGGTTGATCAGGTCCGCCTCGGCTGGAAGGCACACCAGCCTCACCGTGTGGCCCGCGAGGAGAAGCTTGGTAGCCAGCAGGGAGCCGTAGGAGGCGCCCAGGATCAGAATCTTGTAGGTCGTTGCCATGCAGTAGCTCCCTGTCCGGGCGTATCTCACGATGTGAAACCAACGCCCGCTAATCGAAAAAAGCCTACACCCTTGGCCCCACTTTTTCATGTTGCGGCGCCGCATTTCAGTGCATAGAATTCCGCCATGCACATGTCCATTCCGCTGCCTCAAGGCGTATCCATCTCCGGCCCCATTCCGCCCGAGTTCGCGCAGATCCTCACCGCGGATGCCATGGCGCTGGTCGCCAGGCTGCACCGGCAATTCGATTCGCGCCGCGAGGAGTTGCTCGCGCGCCGCGCAGTGCGGCAGAAGGAATTCGACGCCGGCAAGCTGCCGGATTTTCTCGCCGCGACGAAAGCGATCCGCGAGGCGGAATGGACGATCGCGCCGCAACCGCGGGACATGCTCGACCGTCGCGTGGAAATCACCGGGCCGACCGATCGCAAGATGGTGATCAACGCGCTCAATTGCGGCGCCTCCACCTTCATGGCGGATTTCGAGGACGCCAACTGCCCGACCTGGCACAACATGATCGACGGGCAGATCAACCTGCGCGACGCGGTGCGCCGCACGATTACGCTGGACGCCGGCGGCAAGAGCTACCGCCTGAACGATGAGACGGCGGTGTTGCTGCCGCGCCCGCGCGGCTGGCACCTGGTGGAAAAGCACGTCACGGTCGATGGCAAGCCGGTGTCCGGCGGCATCTTCGACTTCGCGCTGTTCTTCTTCCACAACGCGAAGGAGCTGCTGGCGCGCGGCTCGGGCCCGTACTTCTACCTGCCGAAGATGGAGTCGCACCTCGAGGCGCGCCTGTGGAACGACATCTTCAAGCTGGCGCAGGACGAGCTGAACGTGCCCCAGGGCAGCATCAAGGCCACCTGCCTGATCGAGACCGTGGTCGCGGCGTTTGAGATGGACGAATTCCTGTGGGAGCTGAAGGACCACTCGGCCGGGCTCAACATCGGCCGCTGGGACTACATCTTCTCCTGCATCAAGAAATTCCGCTCCAACAAGGATTTCTGCCTGGCGGACCGCTCGCGGCTGACCATGACCGCGTCGTTCATGCGCGCGTATGCGCTGACGCTGGTGAAGACCTGCCACCGCCGCGGCGCGCCGGCGATGGGCGGCATGGCCGCGCAGATCCCGATCAAGAACGACCCGGCGGCGAACGAAGCGGCGATGGAGAAGGTGCGCGCCGACAAGCTGCGCGAAGTCACCGACGGCTGCGACGGCACCTGGGTGGCGCACCCGGCGCTGGTGCCGATCGCGCGGGAAGTGTTCGACAAGCACATGCCGCAGCCCAACCAGTACGGCAAGCAGCGCCCAGACGTGAATTTCGGCGCGCGCGACCTGCTCGACTTCAAACCCGAGGCGCCGATTACCGAGGCCGGGCTGCGCAACAACATCTCGGTCGGCATCCAGTATCTCGGCGCCTGGCTGGCCGGCAACGGCTGCGTGCCGGTGTTCAACCTGATGGAAGACGCGGCCACTGCCGAGATCTCGCGCTCGCAGATCTGGCAGTGGATCCGCAGCGACAAGGGGCGCCTCGCCGACGGCCGCAAGGTGACCGTCGAGATGTTCCGCCAGTTGCTTGCCGAAGAGCTGCCGAAGGTGAAGAGCCATCTCGGCGACGACGTCTACGCCGCCGGCAGGTACGAGGAGGGCGCGCGGCTGTTCGAGAAAATCACCGCCGACGACAACTACGTCGAGTTCCTCACGCTGCCGGCCTACGCCAGCATCGACTGATCAGTCGATGCGCCACTCGTGCGCACACTTGCGGCAGCGCACGGTCAACGACCTCGAGTCGGCGCCGATCAGCTTGAACCTCGCGTAGGCGTGGCACGAGGCGCAGGTGGCGCGCTCGCCGATGTACTCGGCGACCGTGAGGATGCTCAGGTAGCGTTTCCAGGCGTAGATGCCGATCAGGCACGCGGCGACCACCGCAGTGGCATACCCCAGCACTTCGAGCCGCGAGCCGCGCAAGCTCATGGTTTCGACGCACGCGCCGATCGCGACCAGGCAAAGGATCAAGGTGACCAGCCACGCGTGCCCTTCGATCAGCTGGCGTTCGTACCAGCGGATGAAGCCGAGCCTGCCGATGGATTGGGCGGGTTCCACGAGGAGGGAATGCGCGTCGCGCTACTAGCGTTATACTCGCCCGCGCTCACGATCGCGAGTCCCAAGGGAGGGTCTTTCCACTGAGCGTGCAGGCCCCAGCGGCCGCCGGCGAGAGGCTGGTGCGCCCCGAGTTCCACGGCTCGGCGGCCGAGTATTTCCGCGTCTGGATCGTCAACCTGCTGTTTACGCTGGTCACCCTGGGCATCTACTCGGCCTGGGCCAAGGTGCGCAAGCAGCGCTACCTGTACGGCAATACGCGTCTGGACGGCGACACCTTCAACTATTTCGCCAGCGCGCGCGCGATCCTCAAGGGCCGCGTCCTGGCGGTGGGAGTGTTCTTCGCCTACGCGATCCTGACCGAGCTCTACCCGGTGTCGATCTGGGCGTTCCTGGCGGCCGGCGTGCTCCTGCTGCCGCTGATCCTGGTGCGCGCGCTGCGCTTCAATGCGCGCATGTCGGCCTGGCGCGGACTGCGCTTTGATTTCCCGGCACGCGTACGCGACGCGCTGCCGCTGTACCTGGGCATGTCCCTGCTGGTGGTGGCGACCCTTGGCCTTGCCTACCCCTGGCTCATCGCCAAGCACAAGCAATTTGTCATGTCGCATCACGCGTTCGGCACCACGCCGCTGGGCTGCACGGTGCCCGTCGGCAGGGTCTACGGCATCCATTTCCGCGCCGGTTTGATCATCGCAGGCATGTCTCTGCTCGCGGTGTTCGGCGCCGCCGTTGTCGCGCCGGTGGCGATTCTGTTGCCCGAGGCCGGCTGGCTCGCCTTCCTGCTGCCGGTGCTCGCGATCTACATCGCCTACGCGTTCGCCTACGCCTACCTGCAGGCGCGCCTGACCAACCTCGTCTGGCAGAACACCTACGGCGCCGGCGTGCGCTTTTCCAGCACGCTGGGCGCGATCGACCTCGCCGCACTGTACATCTCCAACCTCCTTGCCATCGTCTTCACGCTGGGTCTGGCGGTGCCTTGGGCGGTGGTGCGCACACTGCGCTACCGCATGGAGAACTTCGCCATGCTGATCACCGAGGAAGTGGTGCACGAGGCCTCGCCCGAACTGCGCAACGTCAGCGCCACGGGCCAGGAGCTGGGCGAAATCTTCAACGTGAATTTCGGCGTATGAGCTCGCTCGCGGCCCACTATTTCGACGGCGCGCGCGCGCTGCGGCACGACGTCACGCTGGTGCTGTCGGGCGGCAAGATGAAGGTCGTGGGCCGCGACGTAGACGAGGAATTCGAGGCGCGGCGCCTGCGTATCTCCACGCGCGTCGCCTCCACGCCGCGCTGGATCTACCTCCCCGGGGGCGGCGCCTGCGTTACTGCGGACAACGACGGGGTGGATCGCCTGGTGCACGAGCGCAAGACGCAGCGCACGCTGCACGCGCTGGAATCGCGCCCGGCGTTCGCCGCGCTGGCAGTGCTGCTCGTGGCGGCGCTGTTCTGGGCGATCGTGGACCGCGGGCTGCCCCTGGCTGCCGCCAAGGTGGCCGAGCACATCCCGCTCGAGGCCGAGTCGAGCCTCGGCAGCGAGGCGCTCGCCGGCATGGACCAGTTCTGGCTGCAGCCTTCACAGCTGCCGCTGGAACAGCAGGCGGACCTGAGCGCCAGGCTCGCCGCGCTTGCCGCGCTCGCGGGCGATGCGCCCGCCTACCGGCTCGAGTTCCGCGCCTCGCCGGTCATCGGCGCGAACGCCTTTGCGCTACCCGCCGGCATCCTCGTGCTCACCGACGAACTGGTGAAGCTCGCGCAGGCGGACGAGGAGATCCTCGCGGTACTGGCGCACGAGCTGGGCCACGTGCGCCATCGCCATGTCATGCGGCGGCTGCTCGAGGGATCGGCGATCGCGCTGCTGGTGGCCGGGGTCACCGGCGACGTGGCTTCGGCCACTTCGCTCGCTGCCGCCGCGCCTACGCTGGTGCTGCAGTCGAAATTCTCGCGCGACAACGAACGCGAGGCCGACGCCTACGCGCTCGCCCTGGTGCGCCGCGCCGGCATCGGCCCCCATCACTTCGGCGCCATCCTCGCGCGCATGGAGGCGCAGGCGCCCAAGGGGCCGATGCTGCCGAGCTTCCTCTCCACCCATCCCTCGACCGACGAGAGAAAGGCGCTCAGCGGGGCGCGTTGAACTCGGCGAGCGCCGGTGCGTGGTCGGAGGGCCGCTCGAGCTTGCGCGGCGCCTTGTCGATGCTGCCGGCAGCGCAGGCCCGCGCCAGTTCCCGCGACAGGAGGAGGTGGTCGATGCGCAGGCCCGCATTGCGGCGGAATCCCAGCATGCGGTAGTCCCACCAGGAGTAGGTTTTCTCCGGCTGCTCGAACAGCCGGAAACTGTCCTGCAAGCCCAGCGCGAGCAGCGCGCGCCACGCGGCGCGTTCAGGTTCGGAGACGTGCACCTGGCCTTCCCAGGCTTTCGGGTCGTGCACGTCGCGGTCTTCGGGGGCGACATTGAAGTCTCCCGCGACCGCAAGGCGTGAATGGGCTTGCAGCTCGGCGGCGAGATAGTCCCTGAGCGCCGCAAACCAGCGCAGCTTGTACTCGTATTTCTCGGAGCCCACGGCCTGGCCGTTGGGGCAGTAGACGCATACCACGCGCATGCCTTGCACAGTGGCGGCGATGACGCGCCGTTGTTCATCGGCGAAGCCGGGGATATTCGCTGCGACGTCGCTCAACGCCGATCGGGAAAGGATGGCGACGCCGTTGTAGGTCTTCTGCCCATTCACCGCGCAGGCGTAGCCGGCCGCTTCAATCTCGGCGCGGGGAAATTTCGGTTCCTCACATTTCAGCTCCTGCAGGCAGAGCACGTCGGGCTGCGCGGCCGCCAGCCAATCGAGCAGCTGGGGCAGCCGGACCTTGATCGAATTGACGTTCCACGTCGCGAGCTTCATGCCGGCGACGCCCGGCTACTTGCGCGAGCGGGGCCTCGCCGGGGCGGCGCCGGGGGCGTAGGGCCCGCTGCCGATGACGCCCTCGTCTTCGGGCTTGTCGGCCTTGTCGGCCGTCTCGGCGGCGGGCTGGGGCGCCGGGGCCGGCGGCGGCGGCTTGGGTTCGGCCTGGTTGCGCGCTGGCAGGATGCCGGATTTCGGATAGCCGGCGATGTCGAGCAGCGAGTGGTACGCGTTCTCCTCGAAGCCCTTTTGCAAGTTGCTGCCCACAGTGACGGACGGCACCGCCAGCGCGCCGGCGACTTTCCTCAGCTGGTCCTGCTGCGCCTCATCGACCACCAGCACTTCGCGGAATGGCACGCCGCGCGAATTGAGCAGGCTGCGCGCCGAGCCGCAGGGCTCGCAGCTCGAGGAGGTGTAGAGCGTGACGGGAAAGTTCTTGGCCGCGACCTGCAGGGAGTAGGGCTGGCTTGCATTGTCCGGAAGCGCGCTGGACACCGTCGTGGACTTGCGCCAAACCGCCTTGGCGGACGCCGGCGGCGGGGTGTCGGTGACGTGCACGCGGCCGTTGGCGTCGGTCCAGCGGTACATCTGCGCGCTGGCGGCACAGGTGGCGCCGAGCAGAACTGCAAACACAACGCCGCGCATTCCCGAACCTCCTGTTTACGCTGCCGTTTC
Source organism: Betaproteobacteria bacterium (assembly GCA_031391655.1). Lineage (GTDB taxonomy): Bacteria > Pseudomonadota > Gammaproteobacteria > Burkholderiales > SG8-39 > JAABQT01. Next base: position 3,955 of record JANMUO010000280.1, on the reverse strand, counting down.
CCCTATGAGGCGATCATACCATTGTGACGCAGGAGCGCATCGACGCTGGGTTCGCGGCCGCGAAAGGCGCGGAAGGATTCGGCGGCCGGGCGGCTGCCGCCCACGGCGAGCACTTCGTCGCGAAAGCGCGCGCCAGTCCCCGGATCGGTCACGCTGTGCGACTCCTCGAATGCGCCATAGGCGTCCGCGGACAGCACTTCGGCCCACTTGTAGCTGTAGTAGCCGGCGGCGTAGCCCCCGGCGAAGATGTGCGAGAAGCTGTTGGGGAAGCGGTTCCACTCCGGCGGCACCAGCACGGCAAGCTTGGCGCGCACTTCCTGCAGCAGTTGCTGCGCACTGCGCTGCGCGGCCGGATCAAAATCCCAGTGCAGGCGCATGTCGAATACCGAGAACTCGATCTGGCGCAGCATCGCCAGGCCGGACTGGAAGTTCTTCGCCGCCAGCATCTTGTCGAACAGCGCGCGCGGCAACGGCTCCCTGGTGTCCACGTGCCGCGCCATGTGCTGCAGCACGTCCCATTCCCAGCAGAAGTTCTCCATGAACTGGCTCGGCAGCTCGACGGCGTCCCACTCCACGCCGCTGATGCCCGAGACGCCGAGGTCCTCCACGCGCGTGAGCAGGTGGTGCAGGCCGTGGCCGAACTCGTGGAACAGCGTGATCACGTCGTCGTGCGTGAACAGCGCCGGCTTGCCGCCGACGGGGCGCGAGAAATTGCAGGTGAGGTAGGCGACCGGCGTCTGGATCGCCGCGCCGCGCCGCCGGCGCGCCCGCGCGTCGTCCATCCACGCGCCGCCGCGCTTGGTGTCGCGCGCGTACAAGTCAAGGTAGAACTGGCCGACCAGGCTGCCGTCGGCATCGCGCACGTCGAAAAATCTCACGTCCTCATGCCAGACCGCGGCGCTGGCCGGCGCGATGCGCACCCCGTAGAGCGTCGCCACCAGGCGAAACAGGCCGGCGAGCACCGCGTCTTCGGGGAAGTACTGTTTCACCTCCTGGTCGGAGAAGGCGTAGCGCTTCTGGCGGAGCTTCTCCGACGCGTAGGCGATATCCCAGGACTCCAGTGACGCGAGGCCGAGCTCCTCGCGCGCGAAGGCGCGCAGTTGTTCCAGGTCGCGCTCGGCATGGGGCCGCGCGCGCCGCGCCAGGTCCTCGAGAAAGCCGAGCACCTGGCCGGGCGAGTCCGCCATCTTGGGCACCAGCGACACTTCCGCGTAGCTCGGGTAGCCGAGCAGGCGCGCGATCTCGCGGCGCAGCGGCAGGATGCGCGCGATGAGCGGAGTGTTGTCCATCTCCGCCTTGCCGAACTCCGCAGCGCGCGTGGCGCTCGCGCGGTACATCTCCTCGCGCAGCGCGCGGTCGTCCGCGTACTGCAGCACCGGCAGGTAGGACGGCATGTGCAGCGTGAACTTCCACGCGCGCCGGCCCTCCTGCTGAGCGGCCTGCAGCACGTCCTGCGGGATTCCGGCGACGCGCTTCTCGTCCTCGATCACCAGGGAGTAGGCGTTGGTGGCGTCGAGCAGGTTCTCGGAGAACCTGGCCGAGAGCTGCGCCAGCTCCTCCTGGATCTGCGCGTAGCGGGGCTTACTCTCCGCCGGCAGTTCCGCGCCGCCGAGGCGAAAGTCGCGCAGGGCGTTCTCGACGATGCGACGGCGCGCCGGGGTCAGGGCGGCGAACTGCGCCGACGCGTTCAGCGCGCGATATTTCCCGAACAGCGCCTGGTTCTGGCCCAGCTCGGTCCAGTACTGCGTCACCCTGGGCAGGTTGTCGTTGTAAGCCGCGCGCAGCGCCGGGCTGTCGAGCACCGCGTGCAGGTGGGCGACCTGGCCCCAGGCGCGGCCGAGGCGCTCGTTGGCGTCCTCCAGCGGGGCCACGAACTCGTCCCACGCGGGCGCGGCTTTCTCCGCGCGGACCACTGCCGCGCGCGCCTCGAGGAGCAGTGCGTCGATGGCCGGTGCGACGTGCGCGGGCTTCAGCTCCGCGAAACGCGGCAGGCCGGTGAAATCAAGCAGCGGATTGTGCAGATCGTTCAGATTGTTCAAGGGCGAGCTCTGTGGCGCGGACCGTGTTGGCGACCAGCATGGCGACGGTCATCGGCCCGACACCGCCGGGCACCGGGGTGATCCAGCCGGCGATTTCGCTGACCGCGGCGAAATCGACGTCGCCGGCAAGCTTGCCCTCGGCCGTGCGGCTGGTGCCGACGTCGATGACGCAGGCGCCCGGCTTGACCATGTCGCGACCGACCATGCGCGCGCGGCCGGTCGCCGCCACCAGCACATCGGCGCTGCGAGCCACCGCGGTCAGCTGCGCAGTCTTCGAGTGGCAGATGGTGACGGTGGCGTCCCTTTGCAAGAGCAGCAGCGCCAGCGGTTTGCCCACGATGATCGAGCGTCCGATCACCACTGCGTGGCGTCCGGCCAGGGGCACCCCCGCGTGGTCCAGCAGCCGCAGGACCCCGGCGGGCGTGCAGGGAACGAGGCGCGGTGCGCCGCGCAGCAGCGCGCCGAGGTTTTCGAGGTGGAACCCGTCCACGTCCTTCGCCGCCGAGACGGTGGACAGCACGCGCTCGGTGTCGATGTGCGCGGGCAACGGCAACTGGACCAGGATGCCGGTGACGCGCGGCGCGCGGTTGAGCGCCGCGATGCATTCCACCAGCGTGCGCTCAGGCACGCCCGCGGAGAATTCGTGCAGCTCCGAGCGCACGCCGGCCTCCTCGCAGGCCCGGACCTTGTGGCGCACGTAGACCTGCGAGGCCGGGTCGTCGCCGGCGAGCACCGCGGCCAGTCCCGGCTGCACGCCGCGCGCGGCGAGCGCGGCGACCGCGGGCCGAAGCGCGGCGCGCACTTCGGCGGCAAGCGATTTCCCGTCGATGATTCTGGCGGCCATGTGTTGCATAATACGATGACCGAAAGCCGCAAGCTGGAGGAAGCAATGTCGGCCGTTCCCCAACAACCCGCTGCCAACGACAACGATTCGCTCGAGACCCAGGAATGGGTGGATGCGCTCGAGACCGTGCTCGAGCGCGAGGGCCCGGAGCGCGCGCATTTCCTGCTGGAGCGGCTGATCGAGAAGGCGCGCACCTCCGGCGCCTACATCCCCTACTCGCCGTACACCCCTTACCTCAACACCATTCCGCCGCACATGGAGGAGCGCTCGCCGGGCGACCACGCCCTGGAAGAGCGCATCCGCTCCTACTGCCGCTGGAACGCGATGGTGATGGTGGCCAGGGCGAACAAGTCCGACGACGAGCTGGGCGGCCACATCGCCAGCTTCGCTTCGGTCGGCACACTGTTCGGCATCGGGCAGCACCATTTCTGGCACGCGCCGCACGAGGGGGCACGGCGGCGACCTGGTGTATTTCCAGGGGCACTCTTCTCCGGGGATCTACGCGCGCGGGCTGCTGGAGGGGCGTTTCACCGAGGAGCAGCTCCTCAATTTCCGGCGCGATGTGGACGGCAAGGGCGTGTCCTCGTACCCGCACCCGTGGCTGATGCCAGATTACTGGCAGTTTCCCACCGTCTCGATGGGGCTGGGCCCGCTCCAGGCGATCTACATGGCGAGGTATCTCAAGTACCTGCACGCGCGCGGCCTGGCCGACACCGCCAACCGCAAGGTGTGGGTGTTCTGCGGCGACGGGGAGATGGACGAGCCTGAGTCGCTGGGCGCGATCGGCCTCGCCTCGCGCGAGAAGCTGGACAACCTGGTGTTCATCGTCAACTGCAACCTGCAGCGCCTGGACGGGCCGGTGCGCGGCAACGGCAAGATCATCCAGGAACTGGAGGGCGAGTTCCGCGGCTCGGGCTGGAACGTGATCAAGCTCATCTGGGGCGGATACTGGGATGCGCTGCTCGCGCGCGACAAGGACGGCCACCTGCGCAAGATCATGGAGGACGCGGCCCGCGGCGCCGGTAGTGGGCCAGCTCCGCTTGTGCTCGAGCCGGTGTGAAGTGGCGATCCG
>JANMUO010000258.1:0-10410 GCA_031391655.1 Betaproteobacteria bacterium | reverse complement strand
CCGATGGAACGCTCCTTCAAGGAAGAAGTAGAAAAGCTGCGCCTCGGCGACGGCGACGTCTTCCACGGCGAGGGCATCCTGGCGGTTACCAAGGCGCTGCTGCAATCGGGGGTTTCCTACGTCGGCGGCTACCAGGGCGCGCCGGTGTCGCACATGATGGACGTGCTCAACGACGCGCGCGACATCATCAACGAGCTCGGCGTGCATATCGAGACCAACGCCTCGGAGGCGGGCGCGGCGGCGATGCTCGGCGCCTCGATCAACTACCCCCTGCGCGGCGCGGTGACCTTCAAGTCCACGGTCGGCACCAACGTGGCCTCCGACGCGCTGTCCAACCTCGCCTCGGCCGGCGTCAAGGGCGGCGCGCTGATCGTGCTGGGCGAGGACTACGGCGAGGGCGCTTCCATCATCCAGGAGCGCAGCCACGCCTTCGCCATGAAGTCGCAGATCTGGCTGCTCGACCCCCGCCCCAACCTCACGAAGATCGTCGAGATGGTGGAGCACGGCTTCGCGCTGTCGGAAGCTTCCAGCAGCCCGGTGATGCTCGAGCTGCGCATCCGCGCCTGCCACGTGCAGGGCAGCTTCGCCACCAAGAAGAACCGCGCGGCGCGCTTTTCCACGCGCAACTTCCTCGAGAACCCGGACTTCGACTTCGGCCGCATCAGCCTGCCGCCTTCCACCTACGCGCAGGAAAAGCACAAGATCGACGTGCGCTGGCCGGCCGCCGTCGCCTACATCCGCGAGCACAAGCTCAACGAATTCTTCCCCGGCGAGCGCGCCGACGTCGGCATCGTCTGCCAGGGCGGCATGTACAACGCCACCATCCGCGCCTTGCAGCAGCTGGGGCTCGCCGACGCCTTTGGCGCCTCACGCCTGCCGATCTACTGCATGAACGTGACCTACCCGCTGGTGCCTGAGGAGATCGTGCAGTTCTGCGCCGGCAAGCGCGAGGTGCTGGTGATCGAGGAAGGCCAGCCCGCCTACCTCGAGGAGGCGATCCTCGCGACGCTGCGCCGGCACGACGTCAACAGCGTCAAGGTGCACGGCAAGGACATGCTGCCGATGGCGGGGGAGTACACCGGCGAAGTCGTGGTGACCGGCGTGGCGAAATTCGTCGACGCCGGCCCGGCGCTCGCGGCCATCGTCGCGGCGAAGAAGAAGGCCGCCGAGCTGTTCGGCACTCTGCTGCCCACGCGGCCGCCGGGCTTTTGCATCGGTTGCCCCGAGCGCCCGGTGTTCGCGGCGATGAAGCTGGTGGAAAAAGACGTCGGCAAGTACCACGTCTCGGCCGACATCGGCTGCCACACCTTTTCCACGCTGCCGCCGTTCAACATCGGCCACACAGTGCTCGGCTACGGCCTGGGCCTCGCCTCCAATTCCGCGGTGCAGCCGATGTTCGGCAAGCGCACCGTGACCATCATGGGCGACGGCGGCTTCTGGCACAACGGCATGACCTCGGGCGTGGCCAACGCCGTGTTCAACAAGGACGACGGCATCCTGGTGATCATGAAGAACGGCTACAGCGCGGCCACCGGCACGCAGGAGCTGCCCTCTTCGCCCACGCACAGCGAGAGCAAGTCCGCCGACATGACGATCGAGCGTGCCTTGCAGGGGCTGGGCGTGAGCTGGACGCGCACGGTGCACACCTATCACGTCGGCGAAATGAAGAGCACGCTCAAGGAGGCGATGACCACCGGCTATGCGGGCCTCAAGGTGATCATCGCCGACGGCGAGTGCCAGCTCGAGCGCCAGCGCCGCGTCCGCCCCGAGACGGCGAAGAAGCTCGCCGGCGGCGAGCGCGTGGTGCGCGTCAAGTACGGCGTGGACGAAGACACCTGCACGGGCGACCATTCCTGCATCCGCCTATCAGGCTGCCCGACGCTGACGGTGAAGGACAACCCGGACCCGCTGCGCAAGGACCCGGTGGCCACGGTGATCGACGGCTGCGTGGGCTGCGGGCTGTGCGGCGAGAACGCGCATGCCGCCGTGCTGTGCCCGTCCTTCTACCGCGCCGAAGTGATCCAGAATCCGTCCTGGCTCGACCGCCTCGCCTCGCGTCTGCACCGGCTGGTCGTGCCGGCATGACCATGACCGTGCCTTCGCGCTCGATCACGGTGCTGGTCGCGGCGCTTGGTGGCGAAGGCGGCGCCGTGATGGCCGACTGGCTGATGCACGCGGCCACCAGTTGCGGGTATCCGGCGCAGGCCACCTCGATTCCCGGCGTGGCGCAGCGCACCGGCGCCACCACCTACTACCTGGAGATCTTCCCGGCGCAGCGCGCGGCGCTCGGCGGCCGCGAGCCGGTGATGTCGCTCACCCCCAGCCCGGGCAACGTGGATGTGATGGTCGCCTCCGAGTTGCTCGAGGCGGGCCGTGCCATGCAGAACGGCTTTGTCACGCCGGAGCGCACCACGCTCGTGGCCTCGACCCATCGCATCTATGCAACGGTGGAAAAGATGCAGATGGCCGACGGACGCTTCTCCAGCGAGCGCGTGCTGGCGGCAGCCAAGGCACTCTCCCGGCAGGCGGTGCTTTTCGACATGCGCCAGCTGGCCGAAGGCAGCGGCACGGTGATCAACGCTGTGCTGTTCGGCGCCATGGCCGGGTCGGGCGCCCTGCCGCTGCCGAGGGAGGCTTGCGAAGCGGCGATCCGTCGCGGGGGAAAGGGGACGGAGGCGAGCCTGCGCGGATTCGCCGCCGGCTACGACATCGCGGCCGGAGGTCGAAAGGCGCCTGCCGCGGAGCCGCGTGCCCTGCCTCCCGAAACCCGCGAGATCCTCAAGCTCGGCGAGGCGCGCCTGCGCGATTACCAGGGGGAAGCCTATGCCCGGCTGTACCTGGAGCGCATCGTCACGCTGGGCGACGCCGACGCGAAGCTCGTCGGCGAGGCCGGCCGGCAACTCGCGCTGTGGATGAGCTACGAGGACATCATCCGCGTCGCCGACCTGAAGACACGCCGCTCGCGCTTTGCGCGGGTGCGCAAGGAAGCCGGCGCGAAGGACGGCGAACCGGTGGTGGTGATTGATTTTCTGAAGCCCGGGGTGGAGGAGGTCGCCTCGCTCCTACCCGCCGCGCTCGGCCGGCGCCTGCTGGCCTGGGCCGAGCGCAACGGCAAGCTGGATGCCTACAACGTCGGCATGCACGTGAAGACCTCGGGCATCGGGGGCTACCTCCTCGTGCGCGCTCTCGCCTGGCTCAAGCCCTGGCGGCCCAGCAGCCTGCGCTACGCGGAGGAGCAGGCGCTGATCGAGCGCTGGCTGGCCGCAGTGCGCGAGGCGGCGCCGCGCAGCACGGCGCTAGCGCTCGAAGTGGTCGAATGCGCCGGCCTGCTAAAGGGCTACGGCGAAACACACCGCCGGGGCCGCAGCAACTTCCTCGCCATCCTGGACGCCCTGGTGGAGAACCCGGCCACCGCCGACGCCGCGGCGCAGTCCGCGGCGATCCGCCGGGCCCGCGAAGCCGCGCTCGCCGACCCGGAGCAAAAGGCGCTGGAGAAATCCCTCGGCCGGCCAGTGACCTGGCTGCGCGCCGAAAAGACCCGCTAGAATCGGCGGCCTATGGCCAACGTTGCCAACGCCGCCGACCCCGCCTTCCTCGCCCGCGAGTACAACAACCGGGAGCTGTATCCCGACCATCCGCGGCACTTCGCGCGCTGGCAGGAAACCTCCGCGCGCGCGCGCGCGACCATGACCTGCCACCTGGACGTCGCCTACGGAGCGTCGCCGGGCGAAACCCTGGACCTGTTTCCCGCTCGCAAGGGCGATGGCAGCGTGCTGATGTTCATCCATGGCGGATATTGGCGGTCGCTGGACAAGAAGGACTTTTCCTTCCTCGCCCCCGCCCTGGTGGATGCCGGCATCTCGCTGGTGTCGGTGAACTACGACCTGTGCCCGAAGGTGTCGATCGAGCGCATCGTGCAGCAGATGCTCGCCGCTTCGGCCTGGCTGTACCGCAACGCCGAGCGCTACGGCATGGACGAGGACCGGCTTTTCGTCTGCGGCCATTCTGCGGGCGGGCACCTGGCGGCGATGATGCTGGCGGCGCTCTGGCCGGTGGTCGACGCCTCGCTGCCCAAGGACCTGTACAAGGGTGCGCTCGCGGTGAGCGGCGTCTACGACCTTCAGCCGCTGACGCAGGTGGGCTGGCTGAACGGCGACCTGCGGCTGGACGAGGCGTCCGCCTTCAAGCTCTCGCCGGCCTACCTGCCGCCGGCCACGCGCGCGCCGCTCTACCTCGCGGTCGGCGGGCTGGAGAGTTCCGAGTTCAAGCGCCAGAGCGCCCTGCTCGCGCAGCGCTGGAAGCCGGTACTCGGCGGCGACGTGGCGATGCCGGGCCGCGACCATTTCACGGTGATCGACGGCCTGGCCGACCCGGCAAATGCGCTGTTCGCCGGCGCGCGGCGCATGATGGGGCTGAACAAGTGAAGGATTTCCTCGCCCCGGGGCGCTACATCGACAGCGACCATCCCGCGGTGGCCGCATTTGCCCGCCAGCACGCCAGGGGCGCCAGGGGCGCCAGCGACCTCGAGCGCGCTGTGTCGCTCTACTATGCAGTGCGCGACGGCATCCGTTACAACCCCTTCCTCGATTTCTCGCAGGACACGGCTTTCCAGGGCAGCGTTTGCCTGCAGACGGGCGAAGGCTTCTGCATCGGCAAGGCGGCGCTATACGCGGCGTGCGCCCGCGCCGCGGGCATTCCCGCGCGGGTGGGATTCGCCGACGTGAAGAACCACCTGACGACGCCGCGGCTCGCCGAGCGCATGGGCAGCGATCTGTTCGTCTACCACGGCTTCACCGAATTGTGGCTGGAGGGGAAATGGGTGAAGGCAACACCCGCCTTCAACCTCGAGTTGTGCCGCAAGTTCCGCGTCAAGCCGCTCGAATTCGACGGACGCAACGATTCGATCTTCCACCCCTTCGATGCCGACGAGCGGCGGCACATGGAATACCTGCGCGAGCGCGGCTCGTTTGCGGACGTGCCGGTGGCGGAGATCCAGCGCGCGTTTCGCGAAACCTACCCGGGGCTCTACGGCCTCGGCAAAGAGGCCGCCAGGGAAACCTTCGCCTAGCCCCAGACTTCGCGCGCGGTTTCCACCACCAGGCGGATCTTGTTCGCCTGGGCTTCGACGGCGAGCGCATTCCCGTGCACCGTGCTGGAGAACCCGCATTGCGGCGACAGGCACAGCTGCTCGAGCGGCACATGCTTCGCGGCCTGGTCGATGCGCTTTTTCAGGTCGTCCTTCGATTCGAGCGTGCCCAGCTTGGTGGTCACCAGGCCCAACACTACCTGCTTGCCCTTGGGCACGAAGCGCAGCGGGGCAAAGTCGCCCGAGCGCGCGTCGTCGTACTCCAGGAAGTAGCTGTCGACCTGCAGCTCGTTGAACAGGACTTCGGCCACCGGCTCGTAGCCGCCCTCCGCCGCCCAGGCGCTCTGGAAATTGCCGCGGCACAGGTGCACGCCCACCGACATGTCCTTGGGCTTGCCGGCGATCGCGGCGTTGATCAGGCGCGCATAGCGCTTGGGCAGCTCGTTCGGGTCGTCGCCGCGTTGCCTGGCGCCCTCGCGCATCTTCGGGTCGCACAGGTACGCAAGGTTGGTGTCGTCGAGCTGCAGGTAGCGGCAGCCCGCCTCGGCGAGCTGGCGGATCTCGTCCCGGTAGCAGTGCGCCACGTCCTCGTAAAAGCCTTCCATGTCGGGGTAGGCCTCGCGGCTGATGGCGCCGCGCCCGCCGCGAAAATGCAGCATGGTGGGCGACGGAATGGTGACTTTGGGCGTGCGCGTGGTGGCGGACTTGAGGAACTTGAAATCCTCCGTCTGGATGGGTTTCACGTGCTTCAGCTTCTTGGTCACGTGCATCACCGGCGGGGCGAAATCCACGTCGCCCGCGGCGCCATGGAACTTGACCTGGATGCCGCCCTTCACCTCGACGCCCTCCAGCTGCTCGAGAAAATCGACATGGAAATAGGTGCGGCGGAACTCGCCGTCGGTGATGCCCTGCAGGCCCCAGTCCTCCTGCAGCTTCACGATGTCGCGGATCGCCTGGTCCTCGACGGCGCGCAACTGCGCGCGGCTGATGGCGTTTTTCTTGAAGTGCTGGTCGCGCGCCTCGAGCAGTGCCTTCGGGCGCAGGAAGCTGCCGACATGATCGGCGCGAAAGGGCGGAACGGATCGTTTCGTCATAGGAACGCGAGCATAGCGCAAACCAAACGATGGGAACGGTCCCACACGGCGCCAGCGCCGGTAAACTGCGCCCGATGCGCGCCCTCCTCGAGAAGAGCTTCCGCGCGGCGGTGGCTGCGGCCGATCCGCTGCAGATCCTTCCCGCCCACCTGCCTTCGCCACCGCGCGGCCGGACTTTTGTCGCCGCCGCAGGCAAGGCAGCAGCCTCGATGGCGCTGGCCGTGGAGCGCGCCTGGCCGCGCAGCGCGCCCCTCGAGGGACTTGCCATCACGCGCTATGCGCACGGCTTGCCCACCAAACGCATCCGCGTGATCGAGGCCGGCCATCCGGTGCCGGACGCGGCGGGCGAGGCCGGCGCGCGCGAACTGCTCGAGCGCGTGCGCACCCTTGGGCCGGACGACCTGCTGCTCGCGCTCGTTTCAGGCGGCGGCTCGAGCCTGCTGTCGCTGCCGGCGCCGGGCGTGACGATGGACGGCCTGAAGGCCATGACGAGAGAACTGTTGCGCTGCGGCGCGCCGATCCAGGAAATCAACACCGCGCGCAAGCACCTGTCGGCGATCCAGGGCGGCCGGCTTGCCGCGGCCTGCCGCGCACCGGTACTGGCGCTCGTCATCTCCGACGTCACCGGGGACGATCCGACGCACATTGCATCCGGTCCGTGCGCGCCCGACCCAACCACGGTGGCCGACGCACAGGCCGTGCTGCGCAAGTACGGCATCGCCGCGCCGGGCCCCTTTTCCGAGACGCCCAAACCGGGCGACCCGCTGTTCGCGCGCGTGGAGAACCGCGTCGTTGCCACCGCACGCCGCTCCCTGGAGGCAGCGGCGGAGGTGTTCCGTGCAGCAGGCATCGCCCCGGTCATCCTGGGCGACGACATCACGGGCGAAGCGAGGGAAGTCGCCCAATCGATGGCGCAGCAGGCTCTCAAGGCGCGCGCGCCGTCGGCATTGATTTCCGGCGGCGAGTGCACGGTCACCGTGCGCGGCACGGGCGGCCGCGGTGGGCGCTGCGCCGAATTCCTGCTCGCGCTCGCCATCGAGCTGCAGGGTGCCGCGGGCATCCACGCGATCGCCGCGGATACGGATGGCATCGACGGGTCGGAAGACAACGCGGGGGCGCGCATTGCGCCCGACACGCTGGCGCGCGCGACTGCGAAAGGCATCCACGCGAAGAATCTGCTCGATGCGAACGACAGCTATGGATTTTTTGCCGCGCTCGGCGACCTCGTCGTGACCGGCCCGACGCGTACCAATGTAAATGACTTCCGGGCCATCGTGACCGGCTCCGCGTGATCTAGGCCGTCGCAGCCGGCGAGGAGTAATCGGCACGCTCCACACTGGGCGCTGTCGGGATCTCGTGTGAAGCGATGCTGCAAATGAACCTCCAATGGAACGAGAGCCCGGCCAGCACGGCGAGGTGGAACAGTTCGTGCGCGCCGACGATCCCCGGCACCAGCACCGGCCAGCGCATGAAGTCCGTCAGGGCGCCGAAGGTGTAGGCCAGTGCCCCCCACAACACGGGGCGCGCAAACCGGAAGCCAAAGCAGCGTACCAGCGCGATCCAGGTGGCCAACCCCAGCCAGCCGAACCCCAGGTACAACGCCAGCCCGAACCCTTCGGGGATGGAAGTGAAATAGATGGTCTTTAGCGTGAGGCCCGCGACCGCCAGCGTCCAGATGCCCGTCAGCATCCCCCATCGCCATCTGCCACGAAACAGAATCGCGTGAACCGGCGTGAAGCTGCCCGCAATCAGCACGAAGATGGCGGCGTGGTCCAGGCGTCGCAGCACGTCGCGGATCGCACCGTCGTCTGGCGACCACAAGTGGTACGTGCCGCTGATCGACAAAAGCAGGACGCAGGAAAAGGCGAAAACGATCAGGGACATCGTCCGATGGATGTCACCGCGTCCTTGCCGCACGAGCGAAATGCCCAACCGGGCGAAAACGACCGCCCCTGCCAGATGCGTCAAGGCGCTCAAGGGGTCGCCGAACCCGGCGATGGACAACACGGGAACTGATTCGAACATGCATCGATGCTATTCCTGCAAACCTGTCAGGAATGGTGACGCCCGGGGCAATCACCATGCGCCGAACGGACTCTGGCACCCGATGCGCCGGGCATGAAAAAGGCCGGGGAAACCCGGCCCTTTCTAAGCAACTCGCTGCACTGAGACTAGCGCTTTGTGGACGCTACTGCTTTCCTTTGAGGATCATGTCGTTCTTGACCGATTTCACGCCCTTGACGCCCTTGGCGATCTTGACGGCGGTGTTGATATCGGCTTGGGAACTGACGAAACCGCTCAACTGCACCCTGCCCTTGGAGGTTTCGACGTTGATTTCGGCCGACTTGAGCGAGGCGTCTTCCAACACGGCCGCCTTGACCTTGGTGGTGATGACGGTGTCGTCGACATACTCCCCGACGGAATCACTTTTTGACGTCGATGTGGCGGATTTCTTCGAGTCAGCCTTGGCGCGGGCGTGCGTGGCTTTTGCTTCGCTCAGGCAGGCGTTCTTGGCGTCACCGGCCTTGTCGTCGCACTTTTCCTTGGCTACCGCGTAGTCGGCGTCCGCCTCGGCAACCCTGACGGCGTTGCGGGTTGTGTTGCTGGGCTTGTTGCTGGCATCCAGTTCGGCTCTGGAGACCTTCTGCGCACCCTTGGCTTCGGCCATGCACACGTCCTTCGCATTGGCCGACAGCGCGTCGCAGGCTGCTTTGGCTGACTTGTATCTGGCCTCGATCCTGTCTTTGCCGGCCTTGTACTGGGTCTCTGTCATGCCTTGCGCGGCCAGCGCTCCGGTACTGAACGCGATGGCAATCGCAGCTGCGATTGCCCAGAATCTAAGATTGCGCATGGTCGCTCCTTCGCGAAGTGAATTGCGGTGCGATGCACCATCGCCCGGATTCATTGTTATTGGCATCGCCGAAGTGTTCTGTGCGTTGGCGAACGCAATGCGGAGCCGCGGGTTAGGCGGGGACTGCGGGATGTCGCGATGTCAGGCGCCGCGAGCGTACGCGGCACTTCGCTGTCTTGCCTACGCCGCCTTCTTTTCCTCGACGGGCTTGCTGTCCTCCGCCTTCGGCTCCGGACGGTCCATCAGCGTCACCAGCGCCATCGGCGCGTTGTCGCCCTTGCGCATGCCGTTCTTCAGGATGCGCAGGTAGCCGCCGTTCCTCTTGGCGTAGCGCGGGCCGAGCTCCTCGAACAACTTGCCCACGATGTCGCGGTCGCGCAGGCGGTCGAACGCCAGGCGCCGGTTGGCGAGCGAAGGCGCCTTGCCCAGGGTGATCATCGGCTCTACCACGCGCCGCAGCTCCTTCGCCTTGGGCAAGGTGGTCTTGATCTCCTCGTGGCGCAGCAGCGACACCATCATGTTGCGCAGCATCGCGAGCCGGTGGCTCGAGGTGCGATTGAGCTTGCGCAGGCCTAGTCCGTGGCGCATAGGTCCCTCATCCGCGGTGATGCTCGAGACCGGCCGGCGGCCAGTTCTCCAGCTTCATGCCCAGGGTGAGCCCGCGCGAGGCGAGCACTTCCTTGATCTCGTTGAGCGACTTGCGGCCCAGGTTCGGGGTCTTCAGCAGCTCGGTCTCGCTGCGCTGGATGAGGTCGCCGATGTAGTAGATGTTCTCGGCCTTCAGGCAGTTGGCCGAGCGCACGGTGAGCTCCAGGTCGTCCACCGGGCGCAGCAGGATCGGGTCCACGGTCGGCGACTTGGGCGTCTCCGTCGGCATCGCGGTGCCTTCGAGCTGCGCGAACACGGACAGCTGGTCGACCAGCACGCGGGCGGAATAGCGAATCGCTTCCTCGGGCTCGATCGAGCCGTTGGTCTCGATGTCCACGATCAGCTTGTCCAGGTCGGTGCGCTGCTCGACGCGAGCGGATTCCACCGAGTAGGAAACCCGGCGCACGGGGCTGAACGACGCGTCCAGGATGATGCGGCCGATGCCCTTGGTCTCCTCGGGCAGGAAGCGCATGTTGCCCGGGACATAACCGCGGCCCGACTCGATCTTGATCTGCATCTCCAGCTTGCCGGAGGCGGCGAGGTGCGCAATGACGTGCTCGGGGTTGACGATCTCGACGTCGTGAGTCGGCTCGATGTCGGCGGCGGTGACGGGCCCTTCGCCCTTCTTCTTCAGGCTGAGAATCGCTTCCTGGCGGTTGTGCAGCCGGAACACGATGCCCTTCAAGTTAAGCAGGATGTCGACCACGTCCTCGCGCACGCCGTCCAGCGTC
>JANMUO010000157.1:0-2551 GCA_031391655.1 Betaproteobacteria bacterium | reverse complement strand
TCGTCGTCCAGGCGCCGCCGCCACCTCAACCGGCACCGGTCGCCAAGCCCGCACCCGAGAAGGTCGCCGCTGCTCCCAAGCCTGTGCCCGTGGTCCAGGATCGCAGTCCCGAGCCGCCACCGCCACCGCCAGCCAAACCGGCGCCAGCGCCGATCACGGCGCCCCTGCCGCCGCAGACGCCCGCGGTATCGCCCCGCTTCAACGACGTCATGACCGCGGTGCTGTACGGCGATCGCGACACGGTGTCTCAGCTGCTGGATCTTGGGCGCTGGGCGGACAAGCGCGATTCCAACGGATTGACGCCGCTGATGGTCGCCGCCATGAACGGCGACCTGGGGATGACGCGGTTGCTGCTTGATCGCGGCGCCGACCCGGACCTGCAGGCGCCCGGTGGAGCCATAGCGCTCGAGTTCGCCCGCCAGAGCGGGGACGCCGCGACCATGCAGCTCCTGCAGCGCGCCGGCTCGCGCTAAGCGCAGTCGGGGTGCGCAAGGGCTGGATCATTGCGGCTGCGGCGCTCGCGCTGGCGAGCACCGCCGGCGCGATCGCCCTAGTCGCCTGGCTCTTCCTGTCGCTGCCGGCGGACGCCCGGTTCCTCGGGCCCGGGCGTCTCGCGCTGCAAGTCGAGCAGCCCGGGAAGATCGTCATCTGGCACGACCAGCGCACGGTGTTCCAGGGGCGCAGCTACGACGCGCCGGAGAAACTTCCGCCAGGCGTGCGCTTTCGCGCCATCGAGGAGGCGAGCGGGCGCGAACTTGCCGTCGGCGCGACCATGGCCTCGAGTTCGGAATCTGGGAATTCGCGACGCGTCGCCGTCGCGCAGTTCCGCGCCGAGCAGCCAGGCAGGCACCTCGTGCTGGTGGAAGGCGCGTTCGAGCCACTCGTGTTCTCGGCGGGCGCGGATTTCCTGGCCCGAATGCTGTGGATCATTCTGGGCGCTGTTGCCCTGGTGCTGGCGGGCTGGGGCCTTGCGATCGGCCTGTTCGCGCTGGCGTTCATCCGGCGCGAAGCGCAGGCTGGCGCGGCAGCGGCCACAGGCGAGGGCAGCGAGTCGCTCAAGACCCTGTGCGCCGTGGTCTACGGCCTGCAGATCGCCGGGTTCCTGGTGGGTTTTACGCCCCTGGTGGGCGTGATCCTCAACTACGTGAAGCGCGCGGAGGCGCGCGGCACCTGGCTCGAATCGCACTTCAACTGGCAGATCCGCACGTTCTGGTGGTCGCTGCTGTGGTTCGCCGTCGGGCTTGCCCTGGCCGTCGTGCTGGTCGGGTTCCTCATCATGTGCGCCGCGGGCCTGTGGGTCCTCTACCGGGCCATCCGGGGCTGGGTGGAACTCACCGAGAACAAGCCGATGCCCGGCTGAATGAAAAAGGGGCGCCTTTCGGCGCCCCTGACGTCGTGGGGGGTAACGGGGGGAGCCAGGCTCCCCCCGTTCCTATTTTGCGACAGCCCTGACCACTCCCAGCCTCCTGCCACGGGCTTGCTGCTTCAGGCGCGGCGGGGTGACGAGGTCGCGTACGAAGTTGGGCAACGCGAACACGCCCTCGTGGGTTTCCCCGTTGTAGTAGCGCAGGTCGCCCATCTTGCGCTGCTCGATGCGCCGGTCGATCTCATCGGCCGTGTAGGCCTTCGGATCGAGCTTGTCCGAGCACACCGCCATCGCCCACAGCGACCCGTAGAGCGGGATGTACATGGTGTACGGCCGCACGATGCGAAAGATGCCGTTCAGGCGCTGGGCGAGTTCCGCCACGCGCTCCGGACGCGCCACCGGTGAGCCGATGTGCAGGACGAGCGCGCCCCCCGGGGCGAGCGCGTGCCGGCACTGCTGGAAGAACTCGGTGGAGTACAGCGCCTCCGCCGGCCCCATCGGGTCGTTCAGGTCGAGCGCAATCAGGTCGAAGCGCTCCTGCGTCTCGCGCACGAACTTCATGCCGTCGCCCACCAGCACGCGCAGCTTGGGGTTGTCGAACGCGCCCTGGTGCACGGCCTGGAAGTGCTCCTTGGCCACCTGGATGACGTCCGGGTCGATCTCGCACATCGTCACCTGCTCCACCGAGCTGTGCTTGAGCGCCTCTTCCGAGGAGCCGCCGTCGCCGCCGCCGATGATCAGCACCTTCCTGGGCGCCGGATGCGCGGTGAGCGCCGGGTGGATGAGGTTCTCGTGGTAGACGAACTCGTCCTTCTCGGAGGTCATGTTGTACCCGTCGAGGCGGAACAGCTTGCCGTATTGCGGGGTGTCGTAGATCTGCATGCGCTGGAAGCGCGTCTGCCACTCGCCCACCTGGCGCGTCGCCTTGATGTAGAACCCGGTGGACTCGTTGAGCGGCTCGACCAGCAGGTGCCCGCCGCGCTCCACGTCGTGGCGCGCGCACTCGGCTGGCTGGAAGTAGCCGACGATCGAGTCGAACAGCTTCCTCGCCTTGGCGCTGTTGTCGTCGCTGTAGTTGCAGACGTAGACGTCGAGCGTCAGCCCCTGCTTTTCGGGCCAGGTGTGGATGGCGAGGTGCGACTCCGCCAGCACCACGGTGCCGGTGAAGCCGGAGCCCTCGAACTG